>NZ_CP041982.1:1268723-1584654 GCF_014522305.1 Lactobacillus sp. PV034
AAGTTAAACCACTAAAGATAAATGCCCATGCTTGATGGTCTGAGTGGTTAAAGATTTGAGAAAGAATAGTAAATACTACAATTGCAATGGTAATGCAAATTGATGAAATAGGACGCTTTTCAAAGAAATCAGTTTGGAAAATAACTAATAAAGCGAAAACAACTTCACCAATATAAGCAAGAATGTAAAGTTTATTATTTAAACTTTGAGCACGTTTACTTAGTTCTGGATCATCAATTCTAAGTCTTAAAAAGTTAAGACCATGAATTAGTGAAAGTAAAACACCAGCAACGGCAGTAACGATTGAAAGCCAGTTAACGATATTCCAGAAACCTAAACTCATATTACCTTGAGCATCAATAGGAACACCTTGAATTAAACTTCCAAACATCATACATAAGAAGAATGGAGCTAATAAACTACCAAAGAATAGAGCCCAATTCCAGAAATTAAAACCTTTTCTACTTTCTGCATGGCTTGAAAATTCGAAAGAAACACCACGAATAATCAAAGCAAAAAGAGTTAAGAACAATAAAATATAGTATCCACTGAATAAACTTGCGTACCAGGCTGAGAAAGAAGCAAACATTGCACCACCAGCAGTAACAAGCCAAACTTCATTAGAATCCCAAATAGGCCCAATAGTATGAACCATTAAACGACGTTCACGGTCATTTCGTGCGATTAACCGTGTTGCAATTCCAACACCGAAATCAAAACCTTCAGTAAAGAAAAAGATAATGAATAAGAGGGCAATTAAAAGGAACCACAATAATTGTAAAGGTTGAATTCCATCAATCATTAGTACTGACCTCCTTGCAATGCTCTTTCTACACCCATATCAAGTTGACGTTTACTGTAGTAAACCATTACACCACCTAATGTAGCAAAGATTAGGAAGTACATAATGTTCGTAAATAGCAGCTCGCCGAAGGTTGTACTTGGTGAAACTGAATCAGCAATTGTAAATAAGCCGTAAACAGTCCATGGGAAACGACCTAGTTCAGTTACAAACCATCCACAAGTATTTGCTACGAATGGTAAGTAAGTAGTGATTCCCAAAATCCATAGGAACCAACGCTTGTTTTCGATAGTATTCTTCTTTGGACGAGTCCAAATTAAGCCCAAGATTGCCATTAGGAAGAACCAAGCAGCAAATCCGGCCATGATACGGAACGAGTAGAACAATGTTTTAACAGGAACATAGTAACTCATATCCTTACCAAACTTTTTATCATATTTTGCGTGTAATTCTTTATTAATTTGGTTCATACCTTTAACGCTACCACTAGTTCTGTGGTAGGTAAGAATAGTAAGAACGTCTGGAATTGAAACAGCTCCCTTATTTTCATGAGTCTTGGTGTCGAGATCAGCAACGATATCCCATGGAGCGTGCTTGCTAGTAGTATTGTATACACCTTCAGTAGCGGCAAACTTCATTGGTTGCTCGTGAATTTCGATTTGTGTTTGGTAATCACCAACATAGATTTCAAGAGCAGAGGTAATTAAAACAATCCAAAGACTAACACGCATAGACTTTTTGAAGAAATTACGATCGTGCTTGTGTTTACCTAATAAACCAAAGGCAGACATACCAACTACAACAACAGAAGCAGTTACAAAAGCACCGATGATAACGTGTGGGAATTCTGCTGATAAAGCAGGGTTCTTTAATAAAGCCCAGAAACTAGTCATTTGTGCTTTACCATCTTTGATGGCATAACCAACAGGATTTTGCATAAATGAGTTAGCAGTTAAAATCCAAACCGCACTTAGTAATGAGCCGAGGAATGATAACCAAACAGTCACACAGTGAAGACCTGGTTTAAATCTATTCCAAGTAAAAGCCCATAATCCGATAAATGTAGATTCAAGGAAGAATGCTAACAATGCTTCAATAGCTAATGGAGCACCAAAGATATCTCCCATAAATCTAGAATAATTGGACCAGTTCATACCAAATTGGAATTCTTGAATTAGTCCTGTAACAACACCAACGGCAAAACTCAGAAGGTAAATTTTACCCCAGAATTGTGCCATTTGCTTATAAACTTCGTCCTTTTTGGCAACGTAAAGAGTTTCCATGATAGAAACTACTAAACCCATACCAATAGTAAAAGGAACGAAGAAGAAGTGAAAGACAGTTGTCATCGCAAATTGAAAGCGAGCAAGGTCTAACATATCTACACCCAAAAGCATAATTTCACCTTTTCTTTATAATATCCAAATAAATTGTTTTCTCATTTATAATAAGCCTCTATTGGAACGTTTTCAATTAAATCAACAATATACCTGAATAAAAAGGTCTGAATTATTTATAAATAATTAAGGTTACAAAAAACGTTATTAAATAAAAAGCAGAAGTGACAGTGCGTTACTTCTGCTTTTTAGTATTAATATATTAAAAATAAAATATTTTTGTTATTAAAATTATTCACTTCTTAATGCTTCGGCAGCATCTCTCTTAGCAGCCATTTTTGCTGGTAAGTGACCACCAAGCATAGTTAGAATTGTTGCAATAATTATTAAACTAAGAGCTTGACCCCAATCGAGTTGAGCTACATTGGACATGTCGGTCATCTTGTAAATGACGCTACTAATTGGGAAGGTTAAAAGATAGGCAATAAAAATACCTAAAATACCTGAAAATGCTCCTAAAATAAAGGTTTCTGCATCAAAGACACGAGTAATATCACGTTTTCTGGCACCTAATGCCTTAAGAATTCCGATTTCCTTAGTACGTTCCAGGACTGAAGTATAAGTTAAAATTCCAATCATAATCATAGAAGTAATTAGAGAAATTCCAGCAAATGCAACTAATACCGTAGTAATTCCACTTAAGACGCCTCCAGTTAATTGGGTAAGGGTACCAGACATATCAGTGTAAATGATTTTATCTTTAGCTTTTTTACCCTTATTCCATTTATCAAGATAATTTAAAATCTTATCTTTAGAATCAAATGAAGTTGGGTAAATTAAGATACTAGTCGGAAGAGAAGATCCCCCTAAACTAGCTAGAACTTGCTCTTTTTGCCCATTGGCTAATGGTTGATTAGTTAAAACATTTGTATTCGAAGATTCTTGAGCTTGAACAATTTCAGAGTTTTTATTTTGATTAATAATTTCTTTTGCTAGGTTATCACTATAAGCAATTCCGTTATCAAGTAATGCCATTTGACTATTGTTCTTGCTTCGAATTACCCCTGCAAGTGTAATAGTTGTAGATGATGAATTATACATTGCTTGATTAGGTTCTTTCGGTATATAAGTCCCAGTTGGCAACTTTTGGTAATAATCATTATTAGAAATCAATTTAAATTTTTTACCAATTAATTTTGAAAGATCAATTTTTTGCCCATCTTTAACTTTAATACCTAAATTAGTCAAAGCATTGAGATTAGCTTCATCCTTGTTATTTAAGACTAAAACGACGTCTTGGCTTGATTTAGGCCAATTACCGTCAAGTAACTGGTAATTACTCTTTAAAAATGAGCCTTTTTTATTGTCCAAGGTAGTAGGAAAAACATTAGTGTTGATTCCCATGGTATTCATACTTTGTAGTTGAGCTGAAGCTAAAGGATTTTGAGAAGTATTAGAATTTGAAAATTCGACCTTTTGTACTTTTCCATTGGTTTTAGTAAGAAGATTTAATTGGGTACCGCGAATAAAGGAAATGTTATTAGCATAAGCTGGATTGATCTTTTTAATATAGTTAACGTAAGCCTGGCTAATATGATTTTCGTGAGTATTCTTTTCGTTATCTGGTTTAGCTGCAGTTAGGTAACCACGATATTTAACATTTTTGTTATTATCTTTATCTTTGGTAGAGTTACTGGTTATGTTAGTTGCAGTTTGAGAAATAGAAATTGGAAACTGGGCCAATGTTTTTGTCTGAGTTTGATCAATTTGCTTTTGAAACCCATGAGATAGAGCTAAGACAATTGCAATTCCAATAATTCCAATACTTGAAGCAAATGCGGTTAAAAAAGTTTGTCCCTTTTTAGTCATAATATTGGTAAAACTAAGTTTTAGAGCATTCCAATAAGACATTTTTGTTTTCTTTAAATGGAAAGTATCCTTAACATCTTTAGGTGGAGTGTAGGGATCAGAATCACTTAAAATCTTACCATCTTGAAAATGAACAATTCGACTTGCATATTCATCTGCTAGCTCAGGGTTGTGAGTAACCATGATGACTAATTTATCTTTGCTAAGTTCTTTAATAATCTTCATGATCTCTTCACTGGTTTTAGTATCAAGTGCTCCAGTTGGTTCATCACAAAGCAAAATATCAGGATCATTAGCTATTGCCCGGGCAATAGCTACTCTTTGCATTTGACCACCTGACAATTGGTTAGGCTTTTTATGAATATGGTCACCTAAACCAACTTTTTTAAGTGCTGCAATAGCTTTTTCGTGGCGTTCTTTGCTATCTACGCCAGAAAGAGTCATTCCTAGTTCAACATTTTCAATGATTGAAAGATGAGAAATCAAATTATAACTTTGAAAAATAAAGCCGACGGTATTATTACGATAGGCATCCCAATCAGTTTGAGTAAAGTTCTTAGTCGATTTGCCATTGATGATAATATCACCAGAATCATAGTGATCTAATCCACCAATAACATTTAAAAGGGTAGTTTTTCCAGATCCACTTGGACCTAGAATAGCTACAAATTCATGGTTCCTAAAGTTGATCGTAACATCATTCAAAGCGTGAGTTACTGTATCGCCAACTTTATATGTCTTCATTAAGTGTTCGAGCTGTAACATTCGTATCCTTTCTCATATTGCAAGATAAATAGATAGTTAGATAATTAACTATTATTTTAAAGTAAACATTATTAACTAGTCAATTTCAGAGTTAATGTGCAGAAAAAATTAATAAATTATTATCTATTTTAAAGCTAGAATTATTGCCTGGACAATAAAGCAAATTGCAATCAACCCAATAATAATAAAATGACGCTTTTTATGAATAATAAAAGTACCTGCAAATTCACGTATTATTGCATTGGGTAGAAAGTATAGTCTTGTTGTAGCACCAATGCCGTTAGCATGAAGATGGGCCATTTTTGCATAGAGGCCAGCTCTAAAAAGATGGTAATTATTCGTAAAAAATTTTGCTTTGAATTTATTATTGTCCCAGTCGTGTACTGCAATTTTTTTAGAAAAAATCATATTTTCCTGTGTGTTAGTAGATTGATCTTCAAGCAAAATATATTGTTTGTCCATTCCATGTTTAATAGCGTAATCTTTCATTGCAGCAGCTTCCGAGATAAGTTCATCTTTTCCTTGACCACCCGACATAATTATTTTGGGACGTTTATGTCCCTTGTTATATTGCTTATTGCTATAGGCAATTGCTCGATCAATTCTTGCACCAAGGATACGAGATACATCTTTTCCGTTAATCAATCCTGCTCCCAATACAATCAAATAGTCTTGTTTGTAGCTGCGTGGAGTGAATTGATAAAGGAAAAGATTAATTAAAAAGTTATACATTATTAGTAATAGATAAAGGGCAATGATGACTGCGGCTATTAAGACTAAGTTAAGCCCTTGAGGCAGATTACGCAGTAAGCCTAAACGTTCAATGATCCAGACTCCAACTAGCACAAGACCAATAAAAAGTGTTAGGAGATTGGGTAGACTGTGACTTTCATACTTCCATACAAAATAGGCATTCCACAAGAAAAAGGCCCAAGAAAAAATGACTAAAAGTGATACGACAATAAAAATAAAAATTGCCGTACTTCCAAAGATGTAAGTTAAAACTTGGTTATGCTGCGACAAGATTAAGTTGGCAAACCAACTTAAGAATATTAAGACTGTAATTGAAAAGAAAATCCCGTTAATTAATCTTCGCGGCTCGAATAACCAGGCGCATAAGAATATACCCAAACTAAGAAACATTAAGAGTGTTAAGACAGTTAATTCATGATGTAAAAAATAATTCCAAAAGTTATCTAGTTGTTGCACTAATTTGTCCATTTTATCCTTGTCCTTTATTCTTTGATTTCATTATAATTTAATTACCACGTATTTTTAACTAATTGGGAAAAGAGGAAGGTAATGAGACGCTTTTTACGTTTAATTGGTAACTTAGGAATAATGATTCTATCCTTTATTGCTTATGAACTAGCTCAAATTGTTTATGTAGTTCGCCAGGGTAGAACAATTTCTGCTTTGCGAATTGCTTTAATAATAATTGTTACTGCAGTCTTAATTTGGGGACTTTATGCTATTTATAAGTATCAATTAAAAGTTGAAAATGAGTGGAAATTCAATCAAAAGCCACACTGGGATTTAAGACGAGTATTTATTGCATTTGGTGCGTTTGTCTTAATAGTTGTAATGCAGATAATTTTTATTAGCTATATTGGAGGTAATAGTACCTCAACTAACCAAAAGGCAATTGAGGAAATACAAAAAAGTGTTAATCCTATTTTTAACTTAATGTTGGTGGTCTTAGCACCTATCTGTGAAGAACTCATATTTAGAGGAATGTTTTTCAACACCTTTTTCCCTGTGGAAAACATTTATACAAAATGGATTGGAATAATCACAAGTGGATTTGTGTTTGCCTTTGGTCACGATCCGGCGATGGATAAATTTATCTTTTTATATTGGATGATGGGTTCTATTTTGGCCTGGACCTATGTCAAAACAAAAGATATTCGCTACTCGGTTCTGGCCCATATGTTAAATAATTTACTTAGTTTATTGTAAAGAAAAATCTAGTAAAAAAGACAATCTGTATACAGATTGTCTTTTTCTATGCTTGAGGTTATTTAGTAACAGTATCAGGTTGTGATGATTTTGACCTAATAAAGTAATTTAGTACAAATGGTGAGATTACAGTGGTTAAGATAATTACAAGAATTAAGCTTGAATAAATATCTTCTGGGAATAAATGATTACTAATACCAATTTGTGCCACAATCAGAGCAACTTCTCCGCGCGAGATCATTCCTGCACCAACAATGTTTCCCTCATTTTTTGTAAAGCCAAATATTTCACTCGAATATTTCCCAGCCCAAAATTTTGAAAAGATAGCTAGGACCGTCATCACAATAATAAAACCAAGATCTTTGATTAAACTTGCAAATGTCATTGATAAGCCAATGTCAACAAAGAATACAGGTATGAAAATTGAATAGCCGATTGCACTGACTGAAGAATTAACCTCTTTAAATTGCGGTGTTTGTCTGATAGCTAGTCCACCAAAGAAAGCACCTACTACATCACTTAAGCCTACTAATTCAGCAGCCCAGGCCATTGATAAAGCTAAAACAAGAGATGCAATTACTACAGAGTAATTTACATCTATTTTTTCGGCAGCTTTCATGAAGTAAGGCGCAATAAATTTAAAGATAAGCCACACGCCTACAAAGTAAATAGCTTCGATTAATAAGTTAAGGAAAAAGTTGTTAGTTAAGCCACTTTTGCCACCCTCATGGCTAAAAGTAGTAAATAAACTTAAGACGATAACCGCTAGAATATCATCAACAACGGCAGCGCCTAATATCGCACTTCCAGGACGAGTATGGAGCTTACCGGCCTCTTGTAAAACCACTACTGAAATTGAAACGCTAGTGGCAGCAAAAACAATTCCGATAAAAAGTGCTTCAAGGAATTTCATCCCAAAAGCTAATGAAGCAACGCCCATAAAAATTACCGGAAGAATGACGCCGACGGCAGCTACTGTAAAGCTTAACTTAAAATATTTTTTTAGTAGAGTGAGATCACTTTCTAAACCGGCTAAAAACATTAATAAAATTACGCCAAATTCAGAAAAGATTGAAATGATGTCATTAGGATGAACCCAGTTTAAAATTGCAGGCCCTAAAAGAATACCGGATAGTAACTGTCCGATTACAGCAGGCATGTTAAAACGAGCAAAAAGCTGCCCCAATAAACTTGTCGCCAGTAAAACTAATATCAATTCTCCAATAAATTTCATTTTGTACCTTTCTTTTTTGCTAAGTAGATTGAAAAACAAAAAAACTTCCAAGACGCTTATTGACCCAAATAAGCAAATCTTGAAAGTTTTTATCAAACCCAACCACTAATATGTACAATATTCAGTTGAATTTAGTTTAACTAATATTTATAACTTGTGCAAATTAATCTTTTGGTAGTAAGCCAGTTTCACTTGGATTAGTTGGTTTCTTCTTCGCAAGTAAAGCAAGTAAGATAGTAATTAAGTCTACGACTTCTTGAATAATTGCTCCCCAAATAGCAGGGATGATACCTGTAAAGGCAACCAATTCGATTAAGATAACTACACAAATGGCAGTAATAATGTCGATATGAGCAACACGCATGGTGTGTTTAGAAATGGCAACAGCATCGTTAACTTTAGAAAGGTCATTAACCATAATTACAGCGTCTGCACTTTCACTAGCTGCAGTTGCACCTTTAGCACCCATGGCAATACCAACATCAGCGGCCATCAAACTTGGAGCATCGTTTACACCGTCACCAACCATAGCAACCGGGCGTAAATCAGGTTTAACATCTTTGATTGCAGCAATCTTTTGCGCTGGAAGTAAGTCGGCATGGACTTCAGCTTCGCTAATACCAGCTTCTTTAGCAATTTTATCGGCTACATTTTTGTGGTCACCAGTTAACATCATAATTTGTTTTACACCTTGGCGACGTAAACGAGCAATAGTTGAAGCAGTATTTGGTCTAATTTGATCTTTAAAAGTAATATATCCGACAAATTTACCATCTACTGAGATATAAATAGCTGTTGAATTAATATTAAGTGGTTCTTGGTTAGGAGCAACAAAAGAAAGTTTACCTACTTTGACTTCTTTGCCTTCAACCTTACCCGTAACACCTTTACCTGTTACTTCTTTAATATCATCAGCTTTTTTGAGTAAGTCGTCCTTTGTATTCTTAACTAATGAAGTAGCCATAATATGACTAGATTGTTGTTCAACACTAGCAGCTAAACTTTGTAATTCTTCTTTAGTTAAATCAGTACCTTCAGTAGGTACAACTTCATTAATAACTAATTGGTTTTCAGTTAAGGTACCGGTTTTGTCAAAAGCAAAGGTTAAAACACGAGCTAACTTTTCAAGGGTAGTACCAGATTTAACAATAATATGATGCTTAGACATAGAACTCATACCTGAAACCATTGCTACAGGGGCTGCAATTAACAAAGGACAAGGTGAAGCAACTACCATAACTTGGGCAAAACGCATAAAGTGAGCTTGCCAGCCAGCACCTGGATTAGTGTAAATAGAAACAAGCATTGCGGCAATACCAATTATTAAGGAAATAATAGTAAAAGGTACAGCATAACGATCAGCCATTTTGACGAATTTTGCTGGTTGAGCTTCTGAAGTCTTAACTAGAGCAACAATAGTCTGGTATTCAGAATCTTTAGCAAGTTTAGTTACTTTCATTTCAACGGCATTATCGCCATTAAGTGAACCAGACATTAAAGTATCACCAATAGTCTTGTCAACTGGAACTGATTCACCAGTTAAAGATGATTGATCAAAACTAGAACTACCCTTAACGATTTCACCATCAACAGGGACTTGGCTACCAGGTTTAATTAAAACAGTATCGCCAATCTTTAAGTCATCAACTTTAACTTGTTGAACCTTACCATCAACTAATTTATCAGCAACACGTGGCGTATTTTTGAGAAGAGATTTTAATTCTTTATCGGCTTGACTAGTAGCGTAGTCTTCAAGCGAGTCACCACCAGTAAGCATAACTAAAATCATCCATGCTGCCCAATAATCTCCCACGATCATAGTAGAAACAACAGCAATGATGGCTAAGATATCAACACCCCAATTTCCGCCTTCAATGGTTTCAATCATTTCCTTTAATAGGGTGAGAGCCATAAAAATACCAAAAATATCAATTAAAATTTCGGAAATTGGAAAATTCCCTAGACTAGGATTACCAAATCCAAAGTCCAAGATTAAACTAACAATACCGATTGCTAGCACTGTGAACAATTTCCATTGTCGCTTTATCATAAAAGCCCTCCTTAAGTAATTTCTGTACCTCACTATGTTACCACTTTTTATATTAAGTACAGTGCTAATAATTTAAGTTAATATAATAAAAAAAGACCTTCCCGTTAGGAAGGTCTTTTTAGGATAATTTGATCAGTTAAAAAAACTGATAATATGTTCAATCTACTTGGAGGAGTAAGAATGAAAATAAAAAGTTGGATGTTAATGCTAATAGCTATAAGGATTTCTCCTTTGCTATTGGTTTATATAATAGATGCTAATTATGAAGAAAGTATGATGTTTTTATAAAGAGTAGCATTATTTCTATTTAAATGAAAAAATTAAGGAAAAAAAAGACTACCTAAGGATAAAAAAGGTAGTCTTTTGGGATAAATTTGGCCAGTTAAAAAACTGACAATATGTTCAATCTACTTGGAGGAGTAAGAATGAAAATAAAAAGTTGGATGTTAATGCTAATAGCTTAGGGATTATTTCCCTTTGCTATGGTTTTTATAATAAGTGTAAAATGTGAATAAAATATGAATAAAGTACATAAAATTTATAAAAATGGAATTTTTTCGATATCTTGTTTGCTTTATTTATTTTTCATCTTTTTATATAGAAAGGCTTTAGCTATAATTAGTAGATACTTACTACAAGAAAGGAAAGAAGGGTATGAGAAGAAAAAGATCACATAAACTTCGTAATATCTTAATTTTCTGTCTAATACTATGTTGTGCAGGCATAAGTGTGGGTCTTTATTACTATAATCAGCACCGCAGCCAAGCTAGTTTGAATCAGCGTCCAGCTTTAGTAAAAGCAAAAGATGGAACTAGTATTAGTCCTGCACATCTTAAGATTGAGACGTATAAGAAAAAATTAAGTAAAGATTATCCTCAATTATACACTGCAGCTTATGATGTTCCAAAAAATACAAAGATTGGTGCAGATGTGATTATACCTGGCCAAGCGGTTAGTCGTGTATATAATGCAAAAAGAAAAGCTCTGGTCAATTCGACTACGATGACTCCCCAAGGCTTGGCCCTTGCTGATAAGTATATTTTAATTACTGCTTATGACTCTTCTCATCAAAATAATTCAATCATTTATGTCATCGATAAAAGTAGTGGAAAATATCTTAAAACTCTTTATTTAGATGGAAAACCTCATCTGGGAGGAATCGCTTATGATCCAGTTGCTAAGAAAATTTGGATTACTGGAACAACTGACGGTCAAGCTGCATTAATGTCTTTTCCGCTAAAAGAAGTTGAAAATTATAATTATTCTAAAAATAGAAAATTTTTAAAATGTGACGATGCGATAGCTTTACCAGCCATACAACAGGCGTCTTGCGTTACTTATTATGATAATCAATTATTTGTAGGTTTTTTTAACGAATATGGTAATGGACAAATTGCTGCTTATCCAATAGCTCGCAGAGAACCATTTAAGGATAGCATTACTAGTGATCAAATAAAGGCAGTCACTGGAAAGGTTTCTTGGTCCGCTGGTGCTGGTAGTACGAGCATGGATCGTCAAATTCAGGGGATAGCATTTTCTGATAATTACATTATTTTAAGCCAGTCATATGGAACAAAGAATTCAAAGCTTTATTTCTTTCCGATTTCTGCAATTAGTAATTTAGACGAAAAGAATGCAGAAAAGGTAATAGAAATGCCACCTTATTTAGAGCAGATAGATGCTGTTGATGGTCAGTTGCTGATGCTGTATGAATCGGGAGCTAAGGCTTATGCTAAAAATAATATAATGACAATGGATCGCGTTATTTCGGCAAATATTAATTCATTAATTGGAAGTAATTAAGTTAAAAGGATAGGATTTATTTATGGAAAAGAAAATTCAATTCTGGTTAAAATTAACTGGTTGGACTGGTCTTTTATCAGGGAGTGCGTATTTGCTACTCTTTCAAACTTATAAAAGTATGGTTTTTGCCGTTCCTTTACTAATCGTAATAATTTTTTCAGTGTATCTTTTGACGACGGCAAAAGAAAAAATGTGGCTAAATCCTCGTAAATTACTTATAACATGTATTTTTGCGTTTATTTTTGTTTCATTAATTCAAGGCGTGTTCATGGGCATTGCATATTATTATGGAAGAAAGAATATGAATAAGTAATTTAAAGTTGCTCTTAAACAGAGAATAATTAAATATAATAGGACTTTTTGATATAATTAGAGACTGACAATCAGATAATTATTTAAGAAAGTAAAAAATATTAATCAACCTTGTATTGATGATGTAAAATTTAGACAAAAGTAAAAGTAGGAGTGACGTGATGGCTGATAAATCAAATAATGAATCACTAACAACTAAGAATTCGCGCGCAAAAAATATCGGCTTATTTATAGGGAAAACTTTATTTTATTTTGCCATACTTGTTGTATTAGTTTACTTATATTCTTACACCGGTGTAGGTGGCGCTAAATTTATTTATAAAGATTTTTAATTGAGGAGTAATCACTAATGATTAAAGATATAATCAAGCAAATTGATCAGATTGCAACTGAAGAGCCCGATCGTATAGCTTATGATTATTTAGGTGAGTTAAATACATATGGTGATTTAAAGCGTCGGTCAGATGCATATGCAGCTAAGATTCAGGCGATGAATATACCAGCAAAAGCTCCAATTATGATTTGGGGTGGACAAACTTTTGAAATGGTAGCTAGTTTTCTTGGAGCAGTAAAAGCAGGGCATGCATACATTCCTATTGCATCTTATTCTAATAGTGAACGTTTAACTATGATTCAAGAAGTTTCGAAGGCACCCATGGTTATTGCTATTGATCCATTACCAATTGAAATGGATAAGATTGATGTTTTAACGCCTAGTGATGTAGATAATGAGCAATATTCTATTAGCGACACCAATTATGTTGAAGGTGATGAGAATTTCTATATTATCTTTACTTCTGGCACTACAGGAAAGCCAAAGGGTGTGCAAATAAGCCATGATAATTTGTTGAGTTTTGTGAACTGGGAATTATCAGATTTTAAATTACCAGATCATCCAAGTTTTTTAGCTCAAGCTCCTTATTCTTTTGATCTCTCAGTAATGAGTTTGTATCCAGCTTTAACTTCTGGTGGTAAATTAGTTGTTTTACCTCATGAAGTGACAGAAAATATTGGAAAATTATTTCAAACTTTACCAAAATTGCACTTTAATGTCTGGGTTTCAACACCTTCATTTGCTGAGATGTGTTTCTTAGATCCGACATTTGATCAAAAGCATCATCCTGAACTAACTACTTTCTTATTCTGTGGTGAAGAATTGAGCCATAAAACTGCTCAAATGCTTAAGAAGAAGTTCCCAGATGCTCATATTTATAACACTTATGGCCCAACTGAAACTACTGTGGCTGTAACAAAAGTTGAAATTACCGATGATATTCTTAATAAATATGATCGCTTACCAATTGGGGTTGTCAAAGCAGATACTGAAATTGAAATTGATACTTCAAAGGGCGAAAAAGAAAATCAAGGTGAAGTAGTAATTTCAGGTCCAAGTGTATCTAAAGGGTACTTAAATAATCCTGAAAAAACGACAGCTGCATTTTATCGAGATGATAAGAAAGAATATTCAAGTTATCGTGCTGGCGATCTAGGATTTTTAGATGGCGATATGCTCTTTTATCGTGGGCGAATTGATTTTCAAGTTAAGTTTAATGGTTATAGAATTGAACTTGAAGAAATTAATTTCTATTTAGCAAAAAATCCATTAGTTAGATATGGAGTTGTAGCACCAAAATATAACTCTCAGCATAAAGTCCAGCAATTAGTGGCAGTAGTTGAACTGGCTGATGGTGTCCGAGAAAAATACACTGACGAAGAATTAATTAAAAAGTTACGTGAGGACTTAAGTAAAGACATTATGCCTTATATGTTGCCACAACGCTTTATTTTCCGTGAAGAAATGCCAATTTCTCAAAATGGCAAGGTAGATATTAAACAGGTTATTAAGGAGGTTAATGCGTGATTAACTTACAACCCTATACCAATCCGCGTTATTTCCTAATAATTTTAATAGCGTTATTACCATTAATAATTGGCCTGTATTTTGGTAAGAGATTTAAAATTTATGAAGCTGTCTTTTCTTTAGTTTTTCTTTTCTTAATGTTTGATGGAAAAGATTCAATTCAGGGATGGCAGTTAATTGGTTATGTAATTTTTCAATTTATAATTACTTTTGCGTATCAAAAGTATCGACAACTGGGGCATAATAAAACTTGGGTTTTCTGTGTGGCTGTAATTTTAGCAATTCTGCCCTTAACTACTGTGAAAGTTGCTGCTGTGGTACCAACTCAGGTAGCTAGTTTAATTGGATTCATGGGAGTTTCCTATTTAACTTTTAAAACAGTAGAAGTAATAATGGAATTAAGAGATGGAACAATTAAAAAAGTTGATCCAGTAACTTATGCTCGTGTCTTACTTTTTTATCCAACTCTGTCGTCTGGTCCGATTGACCGTTACCGTCGTTTTAAGAATGATTGTGATAAAGCACCAGAACGAGATGAGTACTTAGACCAGTTAAGATTAGGAACACGTTATATTTTTCAAGGTTTCCTTTATAAATTTATAATTGGTTATGTTTTTGGAACAATTTGGTTGCCGCAATTAGCTAATTTAGCGCAAGTAATGGGTAATGCGAATGGTGGCTTAAAATTGTCTTGGGCCTTAGTAGGATATATGTACTGCTACAGTATGTATTTATTCTTTGACTTTGCCGGATATTCACTCTTTGCAGTGGGAACATCTTATTTCATGGGTATTAAGACACCAATGAACTTTAATAAGCCATTTATTTCCAAAAATATTAAAGACTTTTGGAATCGTTGGCATATGACCCTTTCATTCTGGTTCCGTGATTTTATCTTCATGCGCTTTACCTTCTTTGCGATGAAGAAAAAATTAATAAAAAATAGAATTAGAATTTCCCAAGTGGCATATTTAGTGGACTTTTTGATTATGGGCTTTTGGCATGGTCTAACTTGGTTTTACATTGTTTATGGTATTTATCATGCATTAGCTATTATTATTAATGATATCTGGTTACGTTTTAAGAAAAAGCATCGTCAGCAAGTGCCACATAATAAATTTACTCAAGCATTTGCGATTTTCTTAACTTTTAATGTGGTTTGTTTCAGTTTCCTGATCTTCTCAGGGTTTCTTGATACCTTATGGTTCCACTAAGTGAGATAATAAGTATAATATTAGTAATAATTAATTGATAAAGATTACGAGGTATAGAAATGAATACTAAAGAAGCAGTTTTAGATATTTTAAATGACTTAACTGGTGAAGATTTAAGTGACCGTATGGATGAAAACTTATTTGATACTGGTTTATTAGACTCAATGGCAACAGTACAAATGTTGCTAGAATTACAAGAAAATACTGGTATTACAGCACCTGTTTCAGAATTTAATCGTGATGAGTGGGCTACTCCAAATAAAATTATTGAAAAGGTTGAAAGTCTAAAAAATGAATAATAAACGCAAACTGTGGCAAATTTTTGGCCCAGTTATCTGTGCTTTTGTCTTATTAGGGATACTTTTTTTAGTTCCTTGGCATTTTAGTAATAGGTCAGATTCTGCCCTTTTTAAGGCTTCTGTTTCTCGTTCAAATAATGTTTTTAAAGGACAAGAAATAAAAAAAGATGCCTTTGAAAAAGAGTATGTGCCATTTTATGGTTCAAGTGAACTATCAAGAATGGATCCAATGCATCCAAGTGTGTTAGCTTACAAATATAAACGTTCCTATAAGCCTTTTCTTTTAGGGGGACCAGGAAGTCAATCACTAACACACTTTTTTGGTATGCAAGGAACAACTCAAGAATTAACTAATAAAAAAGCTGTGATGATCATCTCTCCACAGTGGTTTACAAAAGAAGGTCAGAATCCGGCTGCATTTAGTATTTATTTTTCTCAATTACAAGCAGTTGATTGGATTTTAAATGCTAAACAAAGTCAAGCTACTCGTTATGCAGCTAAGCGCTTATTGACTATGCCTTCAGGCACAGCGGATGCATCAACTAAATCTGCCTTAGAAACTTTGGCAGCAGGTAAGGAAATTTCGGTTGAACGTCGTTCATTGCTGAAAATTCGCCAACGAATTTTAGAAAATGAAGATGACTTATTCTCATCTCTAAATATGCCTAATAATGTTCCTCAAATTCAAAGTGGTGCTCATAAATTACCGGGTACGTACGCTTATGATAACTTGCGCCAAATTGCACTTGATCAGGGAGCTGAACATACAACTAATAATCCTTTTGATATTTCTAATTCTTTCTTTACTCATCGTTTAGGTAAAAAAGAAGTGGCTCGATTAAAAGATTCACAAAGAAAGTTTGATTATACTAAGTCTCCAGAATATGGCGATTTAGAATTAGTTTTAAACCAATTTGCTAGTCAACATACAAATGTATTATTCATAATTCCACCTGTAAACTCAAAATGGGCTAATTATACTGGTTTATCAGAGAAAATGTATCAAGAAGCTACAAATAAGATTGTTAAGCAGTTGACTAGTCAAGGTTTTACTAATATTGCTAACCTTTCTAAAGATGGTGGTAAGAAATACTTTATGGAAGATACTATCCACTTAGGATGGAATGGTTGGTTAACTGTTGATCAGTACGTACAACCATTTATGAAAGAAAAAAATCAACCAATTGCTTATCATTTAGATAATTATTACTTTAGTAATGAATGGGCTAACAAAACAGATGTTGGTCCCACAAAGATAGCAGCGAGTAAAGCCAGATAGATCAAAAAAGAAAATTTCAATACAAAATGACATAAAAAACACATTAAAAAATCAAAATTTTGTTGGTAGTGTTTTAGTTATTAGGGATAATAAAACCTGCTTAAATTACGCCACTGGGATGGCTAATCAAGCAAAAAAGCAAAAGAATTCACCTAATTCTGCTTATTTGATTAATTCTGTCCAAAAAGCTATGACTGCAACAATATTTATGCAATTAGTTAAAGAAAAAAAGATTAAATTATCTGATACATTGGATAAATTTTATCCAGAAGTACCAGATGCATCTAAGATTAAAATGCAGCAATTATTGCAAATGACATCTGGTTTGGTTTATCCAAGTCAAAAATACGGCAGTCCCGAATACAAGTCGGACCAAAGTGGTATTAAGTATGACATTTCAAAAACTAAATTTAACCCTAAGATTTATGGACAGCGTTCATATCAACCAATAAATTATGTGCTGTTGGCCGGAATTATAGAAAAAATCACTCATCAATCTTATGAATCTAATTTTGAAAAAATTTTTATTAAGGGGTTAAAACTTAAGCAAACAGCCTTTGTGTGGGATAAAGGTGTTGATAAAATACATTTTGCTAAAAGTTACCAAAAGGATAAAGATTCAGTAGAAGATAAACCTGTCAGTTTAAATATAAATGAATTACGTGGAGAATTTGGAACTGGCAGTATAGTAATGTCAAATAGAGATCTTTACAAGGCCATCAAAGCAATGCTTGATGGTAGATTATTAAGCCAAACGGATCGTGATCGTTTATTTAGTGGTTCTAGTGATGAAGTTCAGGGCGGTAATTATGGCGGAGGCTTTTATAATTTTCCAACCTATCATGCTGCTAATGGTGCTGGTAATGGCTATACAAATTTTGTAAGAATTTCTAATGACGGAAAAACTGCAATTGTAATTCAAGCGAATTATCCGATCAAGAATTATTTCAAGATGAGAGAAATAATGAATCAATTAATGCAAAAATTACTTATTTCCTAATAAAATAGTTTATAAGTTAATATATAGAGCAAAAAAGATTGTTAATTTTTAATTATTATGCTAATATTTTCACGTACCGTCATGTAGGTAGTCATTTTCTCCGGTAGCGAAAATGTGTTATCTTTTAAATATGTGGTCAGAGTGGCGGTACAAACACTGTGTGAGCCTGATTCCGATGTTGGTGGAATTAGGCTTTTTTTCTGCATAAAAAAAGATGACAAATCTTAGTCATCTTTTTCAGTAATTTTATTTATGAAACCAAACCATAAAACAGAAAGTAAAATGATTGCGGTACAAAAGACAAAGAGGAGTTGAAAGGAAGAATAATCAATAATTAAGGCACCAATTAAAGGACCAAAGGCACGTCCGGCGGAGGTTACTGCTTGAACAATTCCTTGAAATTTTCCCTTCTCGTTTGCTGGGGCACGATCATTAACAAAGGTAGAAACTGCAGGAAAGGCAAAAATTTCTCCAATTGTAAGCAATGCCATTGATAAAGCAAAAATTAAGTAGTGTTGGGCCCCAATTAAGAGTAAAAATGCTATTCCAAACAAACTAAAGCCCAAATAGAGACGACCATGAAGATGAGTACTCAGCCAGCTGTCAAAATAAGTTAATAATGGCTGGACAAAAACAATTAAGATTGCATTTAAGGTCCATAATAAGCTGTATTCTTTCACACTCATATGTAAAGACAACATATAAGAAGAAATATTTGAATTCCATTGTTCATAGGCAATCCAAGAGGCAAAAACACATATTAGTATTGCTAAAATTACTAAGTATGACTTGCGAGATAAGCTTATATTTTCTTTTAAAGATGTAGCTGCTTGAACTGGTTGAATTTTGGCTTGATTAAGCCCCCGATATTCAACTGCCACTACAATGTTAAACAGAAAAAACATGATGAAGGCTAAAAGAAAAATATAAGTAATCCCAAATGGAAGAATATAGCCTACCATCAATGAGCCGAAAACTAAACCTAGATTTTGTGTAAAATACAAAGCATTAAAGATATAAGAAGTTGAACGACTCTTAATTAGAGTAGCAGTCGAGTTAAGAGCGGTTACTACCATGCCGTTTCCAATTCCTAGGGTGACTAATAAAATAGGATAGGCTGGCCAGCCATGAAAAAGCACTAGAGCTAATGTGGAAATGGTCGCTGTGCTCACACCCAGCAAGATAGTTTGATAGGGATGTCGATCAAATAACCAGCCGCCAATCCCATTGCCTAGCATGGTAAAAGCAGAATTAATAAAAAGAACCATACCAGCTACTGTCAAAGATTCATGAAGATAATTATGAATATAAATAGTAGTTAAAGGCCAGATAAAACTAATTCCAGTGTTGATAATTAAGGAACCAGCGAATAGCCAAATTAAACGAATAGGATCTATTCTCTTTTTTCGTGACATAAAGACCTCCCTACAAACTTAATTTAAAATAAATAAAAAAAGCTGTCAGTTGATCAGCTTTTTTTATTCTTCTATCCAACTATCACTGAAGGTGCGCATTATTTCTTGAGTATCAAAGGCATCTTTGCCAGTATGTTGTCGTGCATGTTTCATTTGTTCAGCTGTTAAACGATCACTGATATATGATTTAACAGCAGATAACATTAAAGACTCGCGTGTATCTTCTGAATGGTTTAGGTAATATCTAATTAAGCGTTCTGTTTCGTCATCAAAAGTCCAATTGTTCTTTGCCATAATTATCTCCTTATTATTTCTCTTTAAAGTATAACATGAAGGAAAGAACTTTTAAAAAGTAAGAAAGATTATTTACTCAAAATAGAGTAGGCTATAAGTAATAAAAAATTAAGGTAGTTAAAAGATATGAAAGTAAATATGGAAAATATTGTTTTACACACAGTATTATGGTTTAGAAAAAAATCGTTTTTTGTGGTGACTAATCGAACCCTAAAAATGGTAATGCCATTAGCAATTATTGGAAGTTTTTTCCAATTCTTATGGCGTAGTATTTTTTCTCCGACAAGTTTAATATCAAATATTTGTTATTTTGAAAATTGGCTCCCTGACTCAATTTCTAAGGCAATCTGGTACGCTAGCCAAGGATTATCGACGGTGATTTTTAATACTATGGGCCTATTTATGGCATATTTTGCAGCTCAATTCACCGCAAAACTTTATCGTAAAGATTCTCAAATGGCGGGTTTAACAGGAGTATTAAGCTTACTTTTATGTTCTTATCGTTTTCATAACCCAGCAAGTAGTAATTCCCAGATGACATTCAATTGGAGCGTTCTAGGCATTAATAGCTTATTTTTTGCGATTGTAATTGGATATGGAGTAGGGATGATTTTTAGATTTTTTGGTACTAATTTTCGGCATGAGAGTCACGAAAATTATCGAAGAATTGAGAAACGTGCCTTTGCTTCATTTAAACCACTAATAATTTCTTTAATTATTGGCACAATTATTGGAGTGGCTGCAACTTTAATCGGCTTTGAAGTAGGAGCTTCTAACGTTTATCAGTTTTTCCAAAATGAAGGTGAGAACAACTTAAACTTGTGGCAGTATATTGTAGTGGTGATACTTTCATTGTTATTAAGCTGGTTAGGAATTAGTCAGCCACTAGTTAAATTAGCCCCAAATAATTTTAGTGGGACTAATATTGCAAACCTTAATTATGCTTTAAAGCATGGCTCAAGCTGGAATGTTCCTAATAAGTTTGTAGGAAATTCATTCTATCAAGCTTATGGAGGTTTTGGGGGAAGTGGCTTGATGCTAGCACTTCTAATTGCTCTGTTATTAGTATATAAATATCAAAGTACTACAAAAGTTGCCCGCTGGGCTTTTTTACCAACCTTGTTTGGTTCTAATCAAGGAGCTTTAGTAGGCATACCAATCTTTCTTAATCCATTGTATCTATTGCCCTATGTCTTTTTCCCAATAATTAATATGATTATTGCTGCAGCAGTAGTTGCGATTAACTGGGTGCCTTCTAGTGTTTATCCATTTTTAACTGGTACGCCTGGCCCCTTAATAGCATTTATTGGAACAAATGGAAACTGGAATGCATTGATTTTATCAATTATATTGTTCTTAATGGATATTGCACTTTATATTCCGGTAGTAAAATTGGCCGCTAAAGTTGAAGATGAAATCAATCGAATTAACGAAGAGGAGAGACTGGGAATTGCGTTTAAGTAATAAGAGAAAAAATAGACTTCTTATCGGATTGACAGTTATTTTCTTAGTGATTCTGGCTATTCCAACTTTTTTCTGGATGAAAAATACAAATAAAACTATGGCTGAACGTCGAAAATCTATGATGTCACCAGTTATTATGATTCCAGGATCAAGTGCTACTACTAATCGTTTTAATGAATTGGTGACTTTGTTGAATAAAGATACCAATCGTAAGCATTCCCTATTAAAGATAGAGGTTAAGAAGGATGGGAGTCTTAAGTATAGTGGCAAAATTGATCGAAATGATAATGAACCAATTATTGTAGTAGGTTTTGAAAATAATCATGATGGCTATAGTAATATAAAAAAACAAGCTGCTTGGTTTAATATTGCTTTTAAAGCTTTAAGTGAACAGTATAAGTTTAATAACTTTAAGGCTTTTGGGCATTCAAATGGTGGTTTAATTTGGACATATTGGTTAGAGCACTATTATTCAGATTATGAAGATGAAATTTCAATAAAGAAATTAATGACCTTGGGTACTCCCTATAATTTTGATGAGACTAATAGTAAAAATAGGACGATTATGTTGAATGAATTTATCAAAAAGAAGAGTAAAATTCCTAGTTCTTTAGTAGTTTATTCAATTTCAGGAGGGGAGAGCTATGATTCTGATGGATTGGTACCGGAAAATAGTGTAGAGGCAGGAAAATACATTTTTCAAAATCAAGTGAAGCACTATACAATGATGACAGTAACTGGTGCAACTGCTCAGCACTCATCACTTCCTCAAAATAAGGAAGTAGTTCAAGTGATTGAACAATATTTATTAAATAAAGATAAAGCAAATGATGGTCAAGGACCGGTAAATAATATTAAGCGGTTCGAGTTAAATGGAAAAAAGAAAAGTAAAAAGTAAAAGAGCTTGCCACAAAAGAGTGGAGGCTCTTTCTTATTATGTCGCAGCTTTAAGCACTTTCATTTAAGCAAAAAAATAATACATATTCTTTGCATTTTTAGAAAAAGGGGACGATAATAAAAAACGTAAGATAAATAGCAGCTCAGATTTGTGAGTGCTAAATTTAAGATTGAGGAGTGCATGCAAATGGCATACTTTGATAGTGGAAACTACAATTTTGATGATTTATTTAATGAATTAAATAGCGGTTTCTTCGATGACAGTCGTCAAAGAAGATCTGGTCAACCTACTGGTGGCTTTAGTGCTGGTCAAATGCCACAACAAGGCCAAAATGGTCAACAAAAGGAAAAGCCAATTGGTGTTGACTTAACTAAACAAGCAAAAGAAGGAAAATATGATCCCGTTATTGGTCGTACTGAAGTTATTGACCAAGTAATCGAAATTTTGAGCAGACGTAAGAAGAATAACCCAGTTTTAACTGGACCTGCTGGTGTTGGTAAAACTTCAGTTGTTGAAGGTTTAGCTCAAAGAATTGCTGATGGTGATGTTCCTGAAAAATTAAAGGATGCACACATTATTGAATTAAACATCAATGAATTAGTTGCTGGTACTTCATTACGTGGTAGTTTTGAAGAAAAATTAAAGCAAATTATTGATAAAGCTAAGGGTGACCGCAAGACCATTCTCTTTATTGATGAATTACACAACATTGTTGGTGCTGGTTCAACTGATTCAGAAAACAATTCTGGGGATGCAGCAAACATTTTGAAACCTGCTTTGGCAAATGGTGATCTTCGTGTAATTGGTGCAACAACTACTAGTGAATACCAACAAATTGAAAAAGATCCTGCATTAGCTCGTAGATTCCAACCAGTTCAAGTACCTGAACCAACTATTGAAGATGCTATTAAGATTTTGGAAGGTTTAGCTCCAAGATATGAAAAGTATCACAACGTTAAATATGATCCAGATGCATTGAAACTTGCTGCAGAACTTTCAGACCGTTACATCAATGATCGTCACTTACCTGATAAGGCTATTGACTTAATGGATGAAGCTGGTGCTAAGAAGTCCTTGAACATGGACCAAAAAGACGAAACTTCAATTAAGAATAAGATTAAGGCCTTAGAAGCTAAGAAAGATGAAGCAGCTAAAGATGAAAAATATGATGAAGCTGCTAAGATTAAGAAAGATATTGAAGGCTTAAAGAAAGATCTTAAGACTGCAGGTAAAGCTAGTGAAGCAAAAGTTACTGCTGATGACTTATACAAGTTAATCCAAACTAAGACTGGTATTCCAATGAGCGAAATTAATGCTAATGAAGCTCAAAAGAATGCAAACTTAGCTGCTGACTTGAAGAAGGTTGTTATTGACCAAGATAAGGCAATTGATATCATTACTGATGCTATTGCACGTAAGCAAGTCTTCAAAGATTCTAACCGCCCAACAGGTTCATTCTTATTAACTGGACCTACTGGTGTTGGTAAGACTGAATTAGCTAAGCAATTAGCTGTTAAGTTATTTGGTAGTTCAAACGCTTTAGTTCGTTTGGATATGTCAGAATACCAAGATCAAATGGCTGTTAACAAGTTAATTGGTTCAGCACCTGGTTATGTTGGTTATGGTGAAGGTGGACAATTAACTGAAAAGATTCGTCACCAACCATACTCATTGATTTTGCTTGATGAAATTGAAAAAGCAAACCCACAAGTATTCAACGCATTGCTTCAAATTATGGATGATGGTCGCTTGACTGATGCTCAAGGTAGAACTATTTCATTCAAGGATACAATTATTATCATGACTTCAAACGCTGGTTACTCAGACAAGTTATTAGAAGGTGACGACCAAGCTGCTTTACGTAAAGCTCTTGAAGTTTACTTCAGACCTGAATTCTTGAACCGTCTTGATGCAATTGTTCCATTTAACTCATTAACTAGTGAAGATATGCTTAAGATTTTAGATCTTTACTTGAAGAAGATGGAAGCTTCACTTGCTAAGAGAGATGTAAAACTTCACGTAACAAGCGATGCTAAGAAGTACTTAGCTAAGAAGGGTTACGATAAAGAATTTGGTGCTCGTCCATTAAGAAGAGTTGTTGAACAAGACCTTGAAACTCCAGCAGCTAAGTTAATTGTTGATCAACCAGATACTAAAGAAGTTAAGTTCACCATTGACGATAAGCACTTGTACCTAAATGACAAGCCAATTGATAATGTCTTATTCGACCGCGAAACTCGTGATCAAGAAAGAAAAGACATTAAAGAAGCTGAAAAAGAAGCTAAAGAAAATAAATCTGATAAAAAAGAAGAAAAGTAATATAATAAAAGGGTAATTTAATAGAATTACTTGAGACACTAAAAGGCCTTTCCGTTTGGAAAGGTCTTTTTTTTGAATTTTTTAATGAAATAATGACAAATTTAAGATAAAATAGGGAGAAACAAATTAAACGGAGGTTAAGAATGAAAAATCTTTTTAAGAAAGTATCGGTAACAACATTCTTAAAAGCAGACGCACGTTTAACACGATCCCTTAATGCAAAGGACTTAGTAGCACTAGGAATTGGAGCTGTAATTGGAACAGGGATTTTTATTTTACCAGGACATGAAGCTGCTCAACATGCTGGTCCAGCAGTATCAATCGCCTTCTTATTAGCGGCTATTGTATCAGGGATGGTTGGAATGGCATATGCCGAGTTTTCTTCAGCTATGCCTGTAGCTGGTTCAGCTTATTCGTTTGGTTC
Organism: Lactobacillus sp. PV034; assembly: GCF_014522305.1. Lineage (NCBI taxonomy): Bacteria > Bacillati > Bacillota > Bacilli > Lactobacillales > Lactobacillaceae > Lactobacillus > Lactobacillus sp. PV034. The sequence goes on from NZ_CP041982.1 coordinate 1,293,322, forward strand.
AGTGGTTTATGGAGAAATAGTTGGTTGGCTGATTGGCTGGGGTTTATTATTAGAATACTTCTTAGCGGTATCAGCTGAAGCAACAGGTTTTGCATCATATTTTAATAATAATATTTTAGAAGCAATTGGAATTAATTTACCTAAATCTCTTCAAGCAGGTCCGATGGAAGGTGGAGTAATAAATATTTCTGCAGTAGTAATCATTTTACTAATTGCTGCTATCTTGTACCAAGGTGGCAATATGTCTAAAAAAATAGAAAACTTTGCTGTAATTTTGAAAGTTGCAATTATTATCTTATTTATTGTAGTAGGTATTTTTTACATAAAAGCACAAAACTATGTTCCTTTTTATCCTAAAGAATTTAGAACTGAACCATGGGGTATCGGAGGAATTTCGACAGCTGCTGCCACTGTTTTCTTTGCTTTTATTGGATTTGATGCCTTAGCAGCTAACTCAGCTGAAACTGTTCAGCCAGAAAAAAATGTTGTCAAAGGAATTTTGGGAACAGTTTTAATTGCGGTGATTTTATATGTAAGTTTTTCATTAGTATTAACTGGAATGGTAAATTACAAACATCTTAATGTTGATGACCCAGCGGCTTATGCACTCAAAGTAGTAGGACTTAATGCTTGGAATAAGCTCATTACAGTAGGAGCATTAATTGGAATTTTTACCGCAATGATTGCAATGCTTCTAGGCGGATCGAGATTACTTTATGCGTTAGGGAGAGATGGATTATTACCTAAGAGTATGGGCCATGTAAATAATAAGAAAATGATTCCTAATAATGCAATTTTTGTCTCTACTATTATTGGTGCTGTTTTTGCAGGATTAGTTCCTTTAGTACAACTTGCTTCATTAATTAATGCCGGTACATTAATTGCTTTTGCCTTTATCTCCTTTGGAATTCTTCCTTTAAGAAAAAGAGAGGATATCAAAAATACAGGATTTCAAATGCCTGGCTATCCAATATTACCAATTATTGCAGGTGCACTAAGTGTATATTTTGTAATTATGTTACCTAAAACCACAAAAATAATGGTAAGTATTTGGATGTTATTAGGGTTATTAATCTATTTGATTTATGGTTTAAGACATTCTAAACTCCAACAAACAGAAAAAGATGAAGCTTAAGCTTCATCTTTTTTTGTTGTGTTAAAAAGCGGTATGACAAGGATTAGGAAGGAAAATTAGCACTCTAAGCAAAAAAATGCTAAAAAGTGTTGACATTTATTCTAAAAGCATGTAAAGTATTAAATGCTTCAACGAGAGGTAAGCAAAAAAATAAAAATATTTCAAAAAAGTGCTTGCCAAATGTTAAAAATGATGCTATATTTAATAAGCTTCATTTTTGAGAAGCAATAAAATTGTGATTAAAAGAATTAATTAAAAAAAGTTCTTGACAAATATATTACAATTTTGTTACAATTATAAAGCACTGATTCGACTGCAAGTTTTATTACTTCTTTCGAAAAAATAATTTAAAAAAGTTCTTGCTTTTATAAATTATGTGTGCTATAATTAATAAGCTGACTTAGTCAGCTGGTAGTACCTTGAAAACTGAACAAAGTTTCGCTGAAAAGTGTGCGGGGTTTTTAACCCCAATCAATAAGCGAAGTCAATTCGCAAGCAATAAATTTGTGATAACAAATTAAAAAATATCATGAGCTATTTCAAGCTCATTTCTTATGGGAAATGAGAGTTTGATCCTGGCTCAGGACGAACGCTGGCGGCGTGCCTAATACATGCAAGTCGAGCGAGCTTGCCTGGATGATTTTGGTGCTTGCACCAAATGAAACCAGATACAAGCGAGCGGCGAACGGGTGAGTAACACGTGGGTAACCTGCCCAAGAGACTGGGATAACACCTGGAAACAGATGCTAATACCGGATAACAACTTTAGACGCATGTCTAGAGTTTGAAAGATGGGTTTTCTATCACTCTTGGATGGACCTGCGGTGCATTAGCTAGTTGGTAAGGTAACGGCTTACCAAGGCAATGATGCATAGCCGAGTTGAGAGACTGATCGGCCACATTGGGACTGAGACACGGCCCAAACTCCTACGGGAGGCAGCAGTAGGGAATCTTCCACAATGGACGAAAGTCTGATGGAGCAACGCCGCGTGAGTGAAGAAGGGTTTCGGCTCGTAAAGCTCTGTTGTTGGTGAAGAATGATAGAGGTAGTAACTGGCCTTTATTTGACGGTAATCAACCAGAAAGTCACGGCTAACTACGTGCCAGCAGCCGCGGTAATACGTAGGTGGCAAGCGTTGTCCGGATTTATTGGGCGTAAAGCGAGCGCAGGCGGTTTAATAAGTCTGATGTGAAAGCCTTCGGCTCAACCGAAGAATTGCATCAGAAACTGTTAAACTTGAGTGCAGAAGAGGAGAGTGGAACTCCATGTGTAGCGGTGGAATGCGTAGATATATGGAAGAACACCAGTGGCGAAGGCGGCTCTCTGGTCTGCAACTGACGCTGAGGCTCGAAAGCATGGGTAGCGAACAGGATTAGATACCCTGGTAGTCCATGCCGTAAACGATGAGTGCTAAGTGTTGGGAGGTTTCCGCCTCTCAGTGCTGCAGCTAACGCATTAAGCACTCCGCCTGGGGAGTACGACCGCAAGGTTGAAACTCAAAGGAATTGACGGGGGCCCGCACAAGCGGTGGAGCATGTGGTTTAATTCGAAGCAACGCGAAGAACCTTACCAGGTCTTGACATCCAGTGCAATCCTAAGAGATTAGGAGTTCCCTTCGGGGACGCTGAGACAGGTGGTGCATGGCTGTCGTCAGCTCGTGTCGTGAGATGTTGGGTTAAGTCCCGCAACGAGCGCAACCCTTGTCATTAGTTGCCATCATTAAGTTGGGCACTCTAATGAGACTGCCGGTGACAAACCGGAGGAAGGTGGGGATGACGTCAAGTCATCATGCCCCTTATGACCTGGGCTACACACGTGCTACAATGGATAGAACAACGAGAAGCAAACCCGTGAGGGCAAGCGGATCTCTGAAAACTATTCTCAGTTCGGACTGCAGTCTGCAACTCGACTGCACGAAGCTGGAATCGCTAGTAATCGCGGATCAGCACGCCGCGGTGAATACGTTCCCGGGCCTTGTACACACCGCCCGTCACACCATGAGAGTCTGTAACACCCAAAGCCGGTGAGATAACCTTTATAGGAGTCAGCCGTCTAAGGTAGGACAGATGATTAGGGTGAAGTCGTAACAAGGTAGCCGTAGGAGAACCTGCGGCTGGATCACCTCCTTTCTAAGGAAGGCGAAGATGATGGAGAGTGTGAGAGCACTAATAGAAGTCATCGAAAAGCCAAACGGAAGCACACTTGAGAAACTTTGTTTAGTTTTGAGGGTAATACCTCAAAGAGTTAGTACATTGAAAACTGAATATAATCTAGCAAAAAACCGAGACAATCGTAAAACAGATTGCAAGAGCGACCGAGAGAGAGAAAACTCAAAAAGAAGACTTGAAATAGGTCAAGTAGAAAAGGGCGCATGGTGAATGCCTAGGCACTAGAAGCCGATGAAGGACGTGACTAACCACGAAAGGCTTCGGGGAGCGGTAAGTACGCAGAGATCCGGAGATATCCGAATGGGGGAACCCAATACGTGAAGACGTATTATCAATTACTGTTAAGGTAATTGAAGGAAGACGCAGTGAACTGAAACATCTAAGTAGCTGCAGGAAGAGAAAGAAAAATCGATTTCCCAAGTAGCGGCGAGCGAAACGGAAAGAGCCTAAACCAGCTGGCTTGCCAGTTGGGGTTGTAGGACTACGACACGGTACTCGAAGAGATAGCAGAATTATTTGGAAAAATAAGCCAGAGAAGGTGAGAGCCCTGTAGGCGAAATTTCAGAGAGACCCAGTAGGATCCTGAGTAGGTCGGAACACGAGAAATTCCGATTGAATCCGCGAGGACCATCTCGCAAGGCTAAATACTAACTAGTGACCGATAGTGAACCAGTACCGTGAGGGAAAGGTGAAAAGAACCCCGGAAGGGGAGTGAAAGAGAACCTGAAACCATGTGCCTACAAATAGTCAAAGCACATTAAAGTGTGATGGCGTGCCTTTTGTAGAATGAACCGGCGAGTTACGTTATGGTGCAAGGTTAAGTCAGAAAAGACGGAGCCGGAGCGAAAGCGAGTCTGAAGAGGGCGAGAGAGTATCATGACGTAGACCCGAAACCAAGTGACCTACCCATGACCAGGTTGAAGGCGTGGTAAAACATGCTGGAGGACCGAACCCACGTAAGTTAAAAATTGCGGGGATGAGTTGTGGGTAGCGGTGAAATTCCAAACGAACTTGGAGATAGCTGGTTCTCTCCGAAATAGCTTTAGGGCTAGCCTCGTGTGAATGATAGTGGAGGTAGAGCGCTGTTTGGACTAGGGGCCCGTCATGGGTTACTGAATCCAGATAAACTTCGAATACCATATATCAATGCACGGGAGTCAGACTGCGAGTGATAAGATCCGTAGTCGAAAGGGAAACAGCCCAGATCACCAGTTAAGGTCCCCAAATCTATGCTAAGTGGAAAAGGATGTGGAGTTGCGTAGACAACTAGGATGTTGGCTTAGAAGCAGCCACCATTTAAAGAGTGCGTAATAGCTCACTAGTCGAGTGACGCTGCGCCGAAAATGTACCGGGGCTAAGCATAGTACCGAAACTGTGGATGCATATTTATATATGTGTGGTAGGAGAGCGTTCTAAGTGCGGCGAAGTTTGATCGAGAGGACAAATGGAGCGCTTAGAAGTGAGAATGCCGGTATGAGTAGCGAAAGATAGGTGAGAATCCTATCCGCCGAAAGACTAAGGTTTCCTGGGGCAGGCTCGTCCGCCCAGGGTAAGTCGGGACCTAAGGTAAGGCCGAGAGGCGTAGCCGATGGATAACAGGTAGAAATTCCTGTACTGAAACTAATCGATATGAGCGATGGAGGGACGCAGTAGGCTAGTGACGCATGGTGCTGGAAATCCATGTGTAAGCATTAAGTATTGAAGTGAGTCAAATGCTTGCTTCTAAAAGTACAAGATGTGATGCGGAGCGAAATAAAAGTAGCGAAGGTCATGATGTCACACTGCCGAGAAAAGCTTCTAGCCAGAGTAGTTTTACCCGTACCGCAAACCGACACAGGTAGTCGAGGAGAGTATCCTCAGGTGAGCGAGAGAACTCTCGTTAAGGAACTCGGCAAAATGACCCCGTAACTTCGGGAGAAGGGGTGCTGATAGTAAAATATCAGTCGCAGTGAAGAGGCCCAAACAACTGTTTATCAAAAACACAGGTATCTGCAAAATCGTAAGATGACGTATAGGTGCTGACACCTGCCCGGTGCTGGAAGGTTAAGAGGAGAGCTTAGCGAAAGCGAAGGTTTGAATTGAAGCCCCAGTAAACGGCGGCCGTAACTATAACGGTCCTAAGGTAGCGAAATTCCTTGTCGGGTAAGTTCCGACCTGCACGAAAGGTGTAATGATTTGGGCACTGTCTCAACGAGAGACTCGGTGAAATTATAATACCCGTGAAGATGCGGGTTACCCGCGACAGGACGGAAAGACCCCATGGAGCTTTACTGTAGCTTGATATTGAGTATTTGTTAAACATGTACAGGATAGGTAGGAGCCAGAGAAGATAGGACGCTAGTTTTATCGGAGGCAATGTTGGGATACTACCCTTGTTTGATGGATCCTCTAACTCACAGAGCTGAGCGTTCTGGAGGACAGTGTCAGGTGGGCAGTTTGACTGGGGCGGTCGCCTCCTAAAATGTAACGGAGGCGCCCAAAGGTTCCCTCAGAATGGTTGGAAATCATTCGCAGAGTGTAAAGGTATAAGGGAGCTTGACTGTGAGAGTTACAACTCGAACAGGGACGAAAGTCGGGCTTAGTGATCTGGTGGTACTGAATGGAAAGGCCATCACTCAACGGACAAAAGCTACCCTGGGGATAACAGGCTTATCTCCCCCAAGAGTTCACATCGACGGGGAGGTTTGGCACCTCGATGTCGGCTCGTCGCATCCTGGGGCTGAAGTCGGTCCCAAGGGTTGGGCTGTTCGCCCATTAAAGCGGCACGCGAGCTGGGTTCAGAACGTCGTGAGACAGTTCGGTCCCTATCCGTCGTGGGCGTAGGAAATTTGAGAGGAGCTGTCCTTAGTACGAGAGGACCGGGATGGACATACCGCTGGTGTACCAGTTGTCGAGCCTTCGGCACCGCTGGGTAGCTATGTATGGAAGGGATAAGCGCTGAAAGCATCTAAGTGCGAAGCCCCCCTCAAGATGAGATTTCCGATGCGAAAGCAGTAAGACACCTTAAAGACGATGAGGTAGATAGGCTAGGAGTGGAAGTACAGTGATGTATGGAGCGGACTAGTACTAATCAGTCGAGCACTTGACCAAGCAAGAAGAGCTCAGCGGTTTTTTGCGAGAGATTATATTTAGTTTTGAGTGTAAAAGCTCAAAAGAGTACGGTGGCGAAAGCGAGAAGGATACACCTGTTCCCATGCCGAACACAGAAGTTAAGCTTCTCCACGCCGAAAGTAGTTGGTGGGAAACTGCCTGCGAGGATAGGAAGTTGCCGTGCTCTTTTTTAATATTCCGGCTTAGCTCAGTTGGTAGAGCACCTGACTGTTAATCAGGCTGTCGTCAGTTCGAGTCTGACAGCCGGAGTAAGTGGTGAGAGTAAAAGAGGAAGAACATTTTGTTCTTCCTCTTTTTTTATTTTATAAAATTATTTTAAGAAAACGCTTTTTTGTAATTATCTTTTTGTTATACTCTACTTAGCTAAACTTTGTATCTAACAACAAGGCTAAAAGCAGCATTCTTATACCTGATTGAGGAATCAGGTTTTTCTTTTGAAAATACAAGAAAACGCTATCATATTGTAGGGAGGATTCATATGGTTGGAATTATACTTGCCAGTCATGGTGGTTTTGCAGATGGAATTTTTCAATCTGCTCAAATGATTTTTGGTAAGCAAGAAAATCTAGCACATGTCATTTTAAAGCCTGATGAAGGACCGGATGACATTAGAAAAAAGATGGAAGAGGCTGTTACATCTTTCGATAATCAAGAACAAGTACTTTTTATTGTTGATTTATGGGGTGGAACACCATTTAATCAAGCAAATAACTTAGTTAAAGAACATGAAGATACTTGGGCAATAGTGTCTGGAATGAATTTGCCAATGGTAATCGAAGCATTAGGTCAAAGGCTTGCTAGTGATAATGCTCATGACATTGCCAGTGCAATCGTGGAACCAGGTAGAGAGGGGATCAAAACCCAACCTGAATCCTTAATGCCTAAAGAAGAAAAGGCTGCTTCTTCTCAAAGTAAAGATGATGAAGTTGCTGATGTAGTTAAGAATGGAACCATACCTGAAGGTACTGTTCTTGGAGATGGCCACATTAAGCATGTTTTGGCGCGTGTTGATACAAGATTATTGCATGGTCAAGTTGCGACTGGATGGACTAAACAGACTCAACCGAATAGAATTATTGTAGTTTCTGACAATGTTTCTAAGGATAATTTGAGAAAGAATATGATTAAGCAAGCTGCTCCTTCTGGAGTACATGCTCACGTAGTTCCAATCAAAAAGATGGCTGAGGTCGAAAAAGATCCACGTTTTGGTGATACTCGTGCTTTATTGCTTTTTGAAAATGTTGAAGATGCCTTAGCTGCAATCAAAGCCGGTGTTCCAATTAAAGAAATTAATTTAGGTTCTTCAGCTTATAAAGAAGGTAAGGTTAATGTAACAAAAGCTTTATCTTTTGATCAAAAAGATATCGACACAATTAAAGAATTAGAAAAATTAGGCGTTAAGTTTGATGTTCGCGGAGTACCTGGGGATAAGCCATTGAATATCAATGAATTAGTTGATAAGGCAGAAAAACTTTTAGCCGAAAACAAAAAATAGGAGGATTAAGCAATGAATGGGATTCAAATGATCCTAGTAGTATTAATAGCTTTTATTGTTGGTTGTTCCAGTGTTATGGATCAAATGGAAACATACCAACCTTTAGTAGCATGTACATTAATTGGATTGGTAACTGGCCATCTTGAATTAGGAGTAATGCTAGGTGGACAATTACAATTTATCGCAATGGGATGGGCTAATGTTGGTGCTGCCATGGCACCTGATGCATCTCTTGCCGGAATTGCAGCTGCTATTATTTTAATTGAAGGTGGGACCGGACCTGCCGGTATCGGTACAGCCGTAGGTCTTGCTGTACCACTTGCTGTAGCTGGATTATTCTTAACTATGCTTGTACGTACTATCACCGTTGGTATTGCACATATCATGGATAGAAAAGCTGAAGAAGCAAATTACAAATCTATCGAAGTATGGCAATTTATTGGTTTAGCATTACAAGGATTACGTGTTGCTATTCCAGCTGCCTTATTATTGGCTATTCCAGCTGATGTAGTTCGTCAAGGTTTGGAATCAATGCCAGCATGGTTTACACAAGGTATGACTATTGGTGGTAACATGGTTGTTGCCGTTGGTTATGCAATGGTTATTAACATGATGGCAAGTAAAGAAGTATGGCCATTCTTCTTCCTTGGTTTTGCTCTTGCAGCTTTGAACGAATTAACTTTGATCAGTTTAGGTATTATCGGAGTTGTCTTAGCTCTTCTTTATCTAACTCTTGAAGGTAAAAATGAAAATAGCTCAAATGGTGGAGGTTCTAACAATAGTGGAGATCCACTTGGAGATATTTTAGATGACTATTAAAGAAAAAATAGATAAGGAGTAGTAAAAGATGGCTGATAAAAAAGTTACTTTATCAAAAAATGATAGACGAAAAGTTTTCTTGCGTTCTTACTTCCTTTTAGCTTCATTTAACTATGAAAGAATGCAAAATGGCGGTTTCGTCTTCTCAATGATTCCTGCAATTAAAAAATTATATAAAAATAAGGAAGATCGTGCTGCAGCTCTAAAACGTCACTTAGAGTTCTTTAACACTCACCCATTTATGGCAAACCCAATTTTTGGTGTTACCTTGGCTTTGGAAGAAGATCGTGCAAATGGTGCTGAAGTTGATAATGCGGCTATCTCTGGTGTAAAAGTCGGAATGATGGGACCTTTGGCTGGTGTTGGTGATCCAGTATTCTGGTTTACTATCAGACCTATTTTAGCAGCAATGGGTGCTGCCCTAGCTGTAACTGGAAATGTATTAGGTCCTATATTATTCTACGTAATTTGGAATATTATGGCTTGGGCTGTAAAATGGTACACTCAAGAATTCGGATATAGAACTGGTACTAAGATCACTGAAGATGTCTCAGGTGGTTTACTACAAAAAGTAACCCGTGGTGCTTCAATGATGGGTATGTTCGTTATTGGTGCTTTAATTCAACGTTGGGTTGTAATTAAGTTTACGCCAGTTATTTCAAAGGCTAAGTTACAAAGCGGTGATTATATTCACTGGGATAAATTACCAAAGGGTATTAATGGTGTAAAAGAAGCATTAGTTCAATATAACTTAGGAACTGGTAAATCTTTGGAACCTTACAAGCTTACTACCTTGCAAGAAAACTTGGATAAATTAATTCCTGGTTTAGCAGCTTTGCTTCTTACATTCTTATGTATGTGGCTTTTAAAGAAGAAAGTTTCTCCAATTATTATTATCATTGGTATCTTTGTTTTAGGTATTGCTGGCCACGTAATCGGATTATTATAATTGTGAAGAGGAATTTATGGTTCAGTCTTTAAATACGAAAGCAGAATATATTGATCCAGCAACTTGGTTCCGCGGTGGTCCAAGCTATGGTAAATTGATGATAGGCGACAAGGGTTTTGAATTTTATCGTGACAACAATGTTAATGATTATGTTCAAATTCCTTGGGAAGAAATCACCTATGTGATAGCTGATGTGTATTTTGGCGGAAAATATATTCCACGATTTAAAATTTGCACAAGATTAAATGGAGATTTTATTTTTGCTTCCCGTCATGCGCGACAAACACTAAAAGCAATTAATCAGCACATTCCAGCAGAGAGAATGAGGCGTGCATTAAGTGCATGGCAAAAAGTAAAAAGAAATATTTTTCATAAAAAGTAAAAAGACTTTAGAGGAGTTTTCCTCTAAAGTCTTTTTTTATGCCTCTATGCAAGGTTCTCTTCTTGTATTAAAATAATATTAATATTGCAATAAACTTAAAACGGGGAGTTTAAGATTTATGAGTAAAAAAACATCCAGTCCACAATTGAAGCGGTCAATGACTGCTGGACAGATGGAAATGATTTCTCTTGGTGGAGCAATTGGTGTTGGTCTGTTTATGGGATCAACTTCAACTATTAAATGGACAGGGCCATCAGTCTTATTAGCTTATATCTTTGTTGGATTAATTTTATACATAGTTATGCGTGCTCTTGGTGAGATGCTTTATATTAATCCTGGTACAGGCTCATTTGCAGATTATGCAACAGAATATGTGCATCCGATAGCAGGATACATGGCTGAATGGGCAAATGTATTTGAATACATTGTCGTTGGGATGTCTGAAGTAGTTGCGGCAACAGAATATTTAAAATTCTGGTGGCCCAATGTAAGTGCCTTTTGGTCAGGGGTAATTATTATTGCCTTTTTAGTATTTGCTAATTTAGTTAGTGCTAAGGCTTATGGAACTTTAGAATTTTGGTTTGCTATGATCAAGGTAATTACGATTATTTTGATGATTATTCTTGGCTTCTCAATTATTTTATTTGGTTTTGGTAATCATGGTCATCCAATTGGTTTTAGTAATCTATGGAGTCACGGCGGTTTCTTTACCGGTGGATTTAAAGGCTTCTTATTCTCAATGTCGATTATTGTAGGTTCTTACGAAGGAATTGAGCTGTTGGGAATTTCTGCTGGAGAAGTTGCTCATCCCCAAAAAGCCATCGTAAAAAGTGTAAAATCAGTACTTTGGCGTATTTTAATTTTCTATGTAGGAGCAATCTTTGTAATTGTAACCATTTATCCATGGGATAAGTTAAGTAATTTGGGTTCACCATTTGTTACTACATTTGCCAAGGTTGGAATTACTGCAGCAGCAAGTATTATTAACTTTGTAGTTTTAACAGCTGCTCTCTCTAGTGCTAACTCGGGTATTTATTCATCTAGTCGAATGCTTTTTAAATTAGCACATGATGGAGATGCTCCCAAAACCTTTGGTCATATTTCAAAAAGAATAGTTCCTAGTCGAGCAATTTTAGGTATTTCCGGGGGAATTTTTATTGGTTTTGTAGTTAATGTACTCGCTGCGATGGCAAATAAGTCAATGTCCGACTTATTTGTTGTCGTCTTCTCATCCTCAGTGTTACCAGGTATGATTCCGTGGTTTGTGATTTTACTGGCTGAATTACGTTTTAGAAAAAATAACCCTGACTTATTAGAAAATCACCTTTTTAAATTACCTCTATATCCGTTTTCAAATTACTTTGCATTTGTCATGCTTATTGTAATTGTAATTTTTATGTTAATTAATTCAGAAACACGAGTTTCTGTGATTGTTGGAGCTGTTGTTTTAATAGTAGCAGCATTAATTTATATTATTCGTCATGGACTTAAAAACAATAAGGGAGAAGTAGATAATGGCAAATAAAAAGCCCCACTCACCGCAACTAAAACGTTCGATGACTGCAGGACAGATGGAAATGATTTCACTTGGTGGAGCAATTGGTGTTGGTCTTTTTATGGGATCAACTTCAACAATCAAGTGGGCAGGTCCATCAGTATTGCTAGCCTACATCTTTGTTGGTGTAATTCTCTATATCGTTATGAGAGCACTTGGAGAAATGCTGTATGTTAATCCAAGTACAGGTTCTTTTGCGGATTATGCGACCGAATATGTGTCACCCCTAGCAGGATATTTGGCTGAATGGGCGGCTGTTTTTCAATATGTAGTAGTAGGAATTTCAGAAGTTGTTGCGGCTACTGAGTATTTGGAATTTTGGTGGCCAAATATTAATATCTTTTGGTCGGGTATAATTATTATTTTCTTATTACTACTGGCAAATTTAGCTAGTGCCAAGGCATATGGTGCTTTAGAATTTTGGTTTGCTATGATTAAAGTAGTAACTATTGTCTTAATGATTATTTTAGGATTACTAGTAATCTTATTTGGTTTTGGTAATCATGGTCATGCTATTGGTTTTAGTAATCTTTGGAGGCATGGTGGATTTTTCCCTAATGGAATTAAAGGTTTCTTCTTTTCTATGGCCGTTATTGTTGGTTCTTATCAAGGAATTGAATTGATTGGAATTTCTGCAGGAGAAGTTGCTAATCCACAAAAAGCTGTTGTCAAAAGTGTAAAATCAGTCCTCTGGCGTATTTTAATCTTCTATGTAGGAGCAATTTTTGTAATTATTACAATTTATCCTTGGGATCAATTAAAAGCCATTGGTTCACCATTTGTGGAAACATTTACAAAAGTAGGAATTACAGCTGCTGCAGGAATTATTAACTTTGTCGTCTTGACTGCTGCACTTTCAGGAGCCAATTCTGGAATTTATTCATCTAGTCGAATGCTTTTCAAGCTTGGACAAGAGGGAGATGCCCCTAAGACATTTGCTAATATTTCAAAGAGAATAGTTCCTAATCGAGCAATAATTGGAATTACTAGTGGAATTTTAATTGGTTTTATTTTAAATTGTCTTGTTTCAACTTTAAATAAATCAATCGGAAATCTTTTTGTGGTAGTTTATAGTTCATCAGTTTTACCAGGAATGGTGGCATGGTTTGTGATTCTCTTTGCAGAACTTAAGTTTAGAAAACAGAATGCTGAATTGATGAAAAAACATCCTTTTAAATTGCCATTTTATCCTTATTCAAATTATTTTGCATCATTTATGCTAATCGTGATTGTGATTTTCATGTTTATCAATCCTGATACTAGAATTTCTGTAACTGTGGGATTAGCAGTCTTAGTAGCTGCGGTATTAAGCTATTTAATTCGTCATCGTTCACCAAAAGATGCTAAATAATTTTTATCTTACTTGTAGTAAGTGGATTTCTTTTGTATAGTAATTTAAAAGTATACTAAAAGGGAGGAATAAAACATGACTAAACCGATTATTGGTATTTCAGGTTCAGTGATAATCGATGATGGAGGGATGTTTCCCGGTTATCGTCGTAGTTATGTAAATGAAGATTATGTAGATTCAATTGTACAAAATGGTGGAATTCCTTATATCATTCCATTTAATGAAGATGAAGAAGTAGTTAAAGCACAACTTTTGAATGTACAGGGACTTGTGCTATCGGGTGGACATGATGTTGATCCTCATAATTATGGTGAAGAATTAGAACAGAAGATTGGTGATGTCTGGCCGGAGCGAGATGTCTTTGATATGCGCTTATTAAAATTAGCGGAAGAGAATAATATTCCTGTCTTAGGCATTTGTCGGGGGATGCAAATTATTAACGTGGCCCACGGTGGCAGTCTTTATCAAGATTTGAGTTATCGTAAAGAAAAGACATTAAAACACTCACAAAATCAAACTCCAACGTTGGTTACCCATACTGTTAAGGCAGATCCTAATTCTAAGATTGCCAATATTCTTGGTAAAGATGAATTTTTAACTAATTCATTCCACCATCAAATTGTAAAAAAAGTGGCTCCTGATTTCACAGTAGCTGCCAAATGTGTTGATGGAGTAGTGGAAGCAATTGAAAATAAAGATGCATCAGTAATTGGTGTTCAATGGCATCCTGAAATGTTGCATCGTGTTGTTCCATTCCAAAATAACTTATTTAAATACATTATTGATCACGCTGAAAAAAGATAATTAAGAAAGAGAATAATAAATGAGTAAAAGTGAAAATGATAAATTAGGTTTTTGGTCGATAGTATTCTTGGCCATTAACGCTATTATTGGTTCTGGTATTTTCTTGACGCCACAAAGCGTTGTTCAACAAGCTGGTTCTAAGACCTTGTGGGTTTATTTCATCGCTGCTTTAATTGCATCTGTTTTAGCCATTTCATTTGCGGCAGCAGCAAAGTACGTGACTAAGTCTGGCGCAGCTTATGCTTATGCCAAGGCTGCATTTGGTAAAAATGTTGGATTCTACATGGGAATTTTACGTTACTTTTCAGCTAGTGTTGCTTGGGGAGTAATGGCAGTTGGTGTTGTTAAATCAACTATTTCTATCTTTGGTGGTGATCCTAATAATAAGTGGGGCGTTACCTGGGGATTTTTGATTTTAATGGCAATTATTACGATTATCAATTTGTTTGGACAAAAAGTTTTGAAATATGTAATGAACTTGGCCACAATTGGTAAATTAGCTGCTTTAGTTTTGATTATTGTAGCTGGAGTAGTTTTACTAATTATGACTGGTGCTTCTCATAATTTAGACTATGTCGATCATATTACTAGAGATGGTAAGCAAATTGTTCCAACTTTGACCACTACCGGATTTGTAATGGCAGTTGTTTCTGCTTTCTATGCCTTTACAGGATTTGAATCAGTAGCTTCAGGTTCAGAGGATATGAAAGAACCACAAAAGAACTTACCACGCGCTATTCCATTAGCCATTTTGGTAATTGCCGTTGTTTATATTGGGGTAGTAGCGGTTGCAATGGTTCTTAATCCGGCTGCTTTGATGACAACTACACAAGTAGTTGCTATTGCTGCAATTTTTAAGAACGAAATTTTGCGTGATATTATCTTAGTTGGTGCCTTAATTTCAATGTTTGGAATTAATGTAGCTTCAAGTTTTAATGCTCCTCGTATTTTAGAAGCGATGGCAAGAGAGAAACAATTATCAGCAAGTTTAACTAAGAGAACTAAGAACAATTTCCCAGTAAGGACTTTCTTTGTTTCAGTAGCATTGGCAATCTTAATTCCTTTAGCATTTGAATATAATATGACCAATATTATTACTTTAAGTGCGATGGTAAGATTCTTTGGTTTCATTGTTGTGCCCTTAGCCGTAATTCAGTTCTTCAGAGGAAAGACCTCAGAGACAGTCTTAAAAGCTTCAAAGAATGTTTGGACTGACGTAGTAGCACCAGTTATTTCTATTTTATTGGTTATTTTCTTATTGGTTGAATATAATTGGAAAACCCAGTTTGGTATAGTCAATGCTAATGGGGTAGTTACTGGAATTAACTGGTATGCAATTGCGATGATTGTCTTTGGCTTTGTTATTTTACCAATTATTATGTTTATTATCTCTAAGTTTGATAAGAATACTGAAATATAAAACAGTAATTTATTAGTTTATTTTTAAGAAAATTGAGTATAATAAAATGTAATAGATTTAATCTATTACTGGATGCCGTTTTATGGTGTCTAATAATTTAATAAGCTTGGGCTCTTGCTAGTGCAAGAGCCTTTTTTTGTAGTAAAAAATAATTTTGGCCAATAAATAACACTATTGGGTCTTTATTTAAAAGTGAAAATTTTATATACTCAAAGTCACCTCAAATATGGGAGACGAAATTACTAATGAAAAAGTATTGGAAAAATTACCTAATCGCTGAAATAGTTATTGGAGCAATTATTATTTCATTGGGAGAATTACTTGGTAATAAACAAAATTCAACAAAGATTATTTTATTAGTAACAATCATTGTCGACCTAGTAGCCCTCTATGTCCGAAATATTCCGGCAAAATTAGCAATCTTGTTACGATGGATTTTAATTTTTACTGTTCCAATTGTTTTACAAGGAGCATGGAAGTTAGCATATCAATTTTTGGTAAAACACTTCTCTAATGCTGAGATTTTAATTTCTATTATCTTTTTTGTAATTTATCTTGTGTTAGATATTCCCTTTGTAGTTGGTGTAGTAAGTAAAGTAAAATGGACAATTCCACGACTAATTGCAGTGGGTTGGTTAATGGAAATAATTTTTGCAACACCGACTATTAAAGGAACGGATAAAATAATTCATCAGACGATGTCAAATGGATTATTAGCTGCAATCGCATTTGTGATCACGGGATGCTATTTGGCACAAGCTTGGGGGTTCAAGTTTAATCCAGATTTAAAATTTATTAAGAGTCAAAATTTTTCGTATCTTGTATTAATTGCCCTAATAGTTTATGGAATTTGGGACATTATTTGGAATGACTTTGGTGCTAATGGGAATACAGTAGCCTCTGTATTCCTATCTTATGGTGCAGCTCCTATGAAGTTTACTTATAACAGTTTTGCATCTGCACTAGAAGCAGGAATTTTAGAAGAAATGATGCGCTATTTGAATATCATTATCTTGCTATATGGGTTACGAAATTATAAAAATCGTGTTAATCTAACTATTTTGATTAGTGCAGGCTTATTTGGCTTATCTCACTTAAGTAATCTGGGTTGGCAAGATCTTGGCTCTACGCTTGATCAAATTGCTACTACTTTTGCAGCAGGATTATATTTGGGGATTTTATACCTTTATAGTGGTAAGTTATGGTTACCAATGATTGAACATTTTTGTTTAGATTTTTTTGTTTTTGTGCAAGAAGGTGGAGATTTGCCTAGTAAATGGACAAATGACCCTGTTACTTGGACAATTTTGCTGGTTTCTGTAGTTGCACCAGTGATTGTTTACATTTGGATGATGTTTGGTAAGCGACAGCAAGTATTAGAAGAAAATGCGAAACGAATAGTTGCACCGATGTTTGAACAAACAGAATAATTATTCTAAAAGACGTTAATTAAAATTAACGCCTTTTATTTTGAATAAAATAAAACTAAGAAATATTGACATAATTTAAAAATAAAATTAATATATTTTAATAAAAATAAATTTAATTTTAATAATATGAATGGAGAAGCATATGAGTGCAATTGAATTAGTAAAAACAAAAGTTAGAAATTATGTTAATAGAAAGAATATGTACAGGATAAAGAATGACAAATATATTATTAGAAGCTAATCATATTAAGCGTGACTTTAAGGAAAAAGATAAAGTTTTTCACGCAGTAAAAGATATCAGTTTTGATTTACATGAAAGTGAAGTTATTTCCTTTATTGGACCTAATGGAGCAGGAAAAACTACACTTTTAAAATCTATTTCTAATTATTTAGTTCCAACAGCAGGAGCTATCGAAGTTATGGGAATTAATCTTCTTAAAGAGCCACGCAAGGCAAGGAGAAAAATGGGTGTCGTTTTTGGTGGAGATCGTGGTTTTTATAATAATGCGACTGCCAGAGAAAATTTACGATTTTTTGGAAGATTACTAGACGTTAAAGAAAAAGAATTAAACCAAAATGTAGAAGAGGCGTTAGAAACTGTAGAATTGGCTAATGTTGGTGATAAAAAAGCCGGTACTTTTTCTAAAGGGATGCTCCAAAGATTACATATTGCTCGTGGTTTAGTTAATAATCCCAAAATATTAATGCTCGATGAGCCGACTGCAGGATTAGATGTTGAAGCAGTTTATGAGATTCGAGCACTTGTTAAAAAGTTAAAAGAACAAGGTCATGGAATTATATTAACTAGTCATGATATGGCAGATATTGAGAACTTAGCGGATAGGATTTTTCTGATTGGTGGAGGAGAAATTCATTTTAGCGGAGATATAGGCGCACTAAAGGAATTTGCAAAAGTAAACCAAAATGAAAGTCTGGAAAAAACTTATTTGCAAGTGGCAGATCAATTAAAAAGGAGAGATTAATATGCAAAGATTTCTTCATTTAATTGGTTTTCAAGTCAAAGAATATGTAAAAAATACATATTTTGTAAATTTAGTCTTAATTCAGACCAGCATGATGATGCTTTATGAATACTTAGCTCATTATGTTCATCATGATTATTCAGGACAAGAGTGGTTGATAGCTGGAGTAATTGGATTATGGGCTTCTTGTACTACCAGTGGCGGAGCACTAGGTTTTCAAAGATTCCAAGGAACCTTGCCTCATCTTTTAAATGGGGCATTACCACCATTTGAAATTTTACTAGCTACTCTAGCACCAGCTGCTATTTATGGTTTGGTTGCCTTCCCTTTGTCGGCTTTAGAGGCATTTATTTTAGGGATTCCAGTAAACTATTTAAGCTGGCAACTTTTACTAGGTATTGTAGTCTTGTGGTTTACAGCGACAGTTCTTAGTTATGTAGTCAGTTTGATTTTTGTTTTATCAAAGCATGCGATGCAATATGAAGAGTTATTGTTATTGCCAATCTTACTATTATCAGGATTTTTAACTATTCCGCCAGTTTTACTGCCTTATCTGGAACCGTTTCAGCTGCTAAGTCCTTTGACTTTGCCGATTCAGATTATTTATCATCAGGCAGTTAAACCGATAACGATAATTTTTTATTTTTTGATTATTATCTTGTTTATTTTAAGTGCATTGAAAATGACTAATGTAATAATTCAAAGAGCAATAAAAGAAAATAGGTTGGAGATCTTCTAATGAAAAATTATCGTATAACTTTTAAATCAATCGGAAATTTTGATAGTGTTCCTACTGTAGTGGTAACTTATTTAATTTTACCTATCGTTTCGTTAATCATGTTATTGTTGATTGCGTTTAGTGGGAACCAAGATTATACTCGTATCTTGCTTGGAAGTTTAATGGATACGGGAATGGCAACTATCATTGGGGTAATTGTTGGTAGCTTTGTAATGGACCAAAATTTAGGAGTAAGTGAAGAAATAATTTCGATTAAACCTAAATTTGGGAATTATTGGCTTCCTAAAATATTGATTGCCTTTGGAGTAATGGTAGTTGAAGTTATTGTGTTAATGTTAATTGGCTTATCATTTTTACATCAGTTAAATTTACTGCCAAAGGTATTAATTTCTTTACTCTTTTTTGGAGTAATAGCAATTATTTTAGGGTATATTTCGGCAATTGCTGGGAGAGGAAAGGAAAATCCTTATTGGCTTTCTAACTTTTTAATTGGTGTCATTATAATTTTGTCAGGTGTAATTATTCCGGTAACGCAATATCCTTTGTGGTTAAAAGTAGTAGCTGACTTATTTCCAATGAGTAACATTTTAAATTGGATTCAATCAGAGTATTGTTTTAATCAAGAATTGTTAGTCATTATTTGGAAGTTATTAGCCTGGTATTTAGTAGCTTTGATTTTTAATAAAATTCAAACAAAGAAATCAAGATAAAAAGAAAATCACGTACTACAAAAGTACGTGATTTTTTATTGCAATTAAAGTAATTGAATATTGTTAGCTTCACAAGCTTCTACCATGTCCTTTGGCCAAATACTTGCCTGCACTTCGCCAATATGTGCTTTTCCTAAAAGTAACATACATAAGCGAGACTGACCGATTCCTCCACCAATTGTATATGGTAGTTCACCATTTAAGAGCATTTGGTGGAAAGGAAGAGATAATCTTTCTTCTGCATCGGCTTTCTTTAACTGGCTGCGTAAACTATCTTCACTGACGCGAATACCCATAGATGAAATTTCTAGTTTACGTTGTAATGGCTCATACCAGAAAATTAAGTCACCATTTAGTTCCCAATCATCATAGTCGGGTGCACGACCATCATGTGGTTGATTGCTACGTTTTAATTTATCACCAATTTTCATCAAAAAGACAGCTTTTTCTTCTTGAGCAATTCGATCTTCACGTTCCTCAGGACTTAATTCTGGCCAGCGATCCTCTAATTCTTGTGTAGTTACAAAAGATACATGTCCAGGTAAGTGATAAGTTGAGCTAGGGTAACGACTAGCAACAACTTTTTCAGTCTTCTTGATTGCTTTAAAAATTTGGTTAACTGTTACTTCAAGAGTACTAATATTTCTTTCACTTTTTCTAATGATTTTTTCCCAGTCCCATTGATCTACGTAAATGGAATGGAAGTTATCTAAGTCTTCATCACGACGAATAGCATTCATATTAGTATAAAGGCCCTCATGAACTCTAAAACCGTACTTTTTAAGAGCGAGGCGTTTCCATTTAGCAAGTGAATGAACAATTTCAATTTCAGCATCAGGGATAGCTTTCATGTCAAAGCCAACAGGCCGTTCTACACCATTTAAGTTATCATTAAGTCCAGTAGCCTTATCAACGAATAAAGGAGCTGACATTCTTTGTACATTTAGCTGTGAAGCTAATTCGGCTTGAAAAGTATCTCTAATGCAGACAATTGCTGCTTCAGTATCACGAATAGTTAAAGTAGGTTGATAATCTTTTGGTAAAATTAAACTCATATTTTTCTCCCTCAGTTAAAATTTAGGAGAAAAGAAAAGCCCTTCACTCCTGAATAGTTCAGGACGAAAGGCTTTTTCCGCGGTACCACCTAAATTGCCTAGTATAAACTAGACCGACTTAATAGAATACAATCATATTCTACCGGCTAGGTAACGTACCGGTGACGACTTCACTTACTTTAAAAATATTTCGGTGAGCTGCTAGAGAAGTGTTTTTCGATAAGTTAGGGTCTACTAGTTTTTCACTACCACTAGTTCACTGCAAGAATAACTTATTTACTCGTCTTCTTTATTGCATTTAGAAATTGAATTATTATTGTTTATATTAAAGCTCATTTAAATAAAAAAATCAACAGTTAATATAATAAATTATTTAAAAATCTTGGTTGAGTTTAACGATTTTTTTTTGTTAAGATTAGGAGTAATGATTTTAAAGGACTGAAAATAATGAAGAATAAAAAAAGATTATGGACTTTTTTAGCTGCGCTTGCCTGTGTGTTTTGGGGAATATCTGGTCTTTTTGCAAAAGGACTTTTTAATATTAGTTCTGAAATTACACCAATCTGGGTTACGCAAGTAAGGATGATTGTAAGTGGAATTTTACTTTTAATCTTTGCCCAAGTTACAGGGAAAAAACCACTGAAGACGGTAACTAATAGAAAAGATGCAATTACTGTCTTTTCGTATGGTTTATTGGGTTTAGTACCAGTACAATTTTGTTACTTTATGGTAGTGCAAGAAGCTAATGCTTCAATTGCGACAATTTTGCAATTTGTTGGTCCATTTTTTGTTATGTTTTACATGGTTTTCTTTGAACATCAAATTTTACGTAAAATTGATCTGTTAGCAGCTATTTTTGCCTTTGTTGGGGTTTTCTTTTTAGCTACTCATGGTCACTTTAATGAATTGTCTTTATCGCCAAGTATTTTATTTTGGGGATTTTTATCAGCCATTGGAGTTGCTACTAATACACTTATTCCGCGAAGATTACTAGATCATACCTCAAGCATTGTCGTTACAGGTTGGGGGTTGTTAGCGGCTGGAATTGCACTTTTTATTGCTCATCCAGTTTGGCCAAAATTACCAGCAAATATGACTATCTTTTGGTTGATGTTGGGAGTAATTGTTATTGGAACTTTAATTCCATTCCAGTGGATGATGGGTGCCCTTCGTTATATTCAACCTTCTACTGCAACTTTATTAGATGCTTTTGAACCAGTATCAGCTACAATTGGATCAGTAATTATTTTTGGGTTAGTAATGGCACCAATTGATTGGCTAGGTTCAGTAATGATTATTTTGGCAGTTCTTGCCTTAAGCTGGCAACCTAATGAAGCCAAACAATTAAAAGAAGAAGAGAAAGAATAATAAAATCTGGAAAATAAAAAACCTGAAAGCTTAGCTTTCAGGTTTTTGTTTAAGTCAAATTATAGTTTATTGGTTAATGAATTGTGCCTTAAGGTATTTAGTTTGTACCCAACCTGTTTGGTCGCTTACAACATCAGTTACCTTAGTCCATTGGTGGTCATCTGTAATAGCAAGGACATTTAAGAAAGTTCCAGTCTTAAAGTATTTACCAGTTACATGACCATTAGGAGCAGACCAGCTAGCAATGCCATAACCAGGCTTGTAATTTACTGTGGCAAATGAGAAGGCCATTTGGGTAATATCATCATTTGCTGGTTTAGTAGCAGCGGTTACTTTAGCATATTGGCCATCAATCCATTGGTTACCACCTAAGTTGTACCAAGTGTGTCCATTAACATTGGTGGTACCAAAGAACTTCCAAGCAGAACCAGTCTTTAAGTACTTACCACTAATAATATTGTTTGCTGGTTGTGACCAAACAGCAATACCATAACCAGGGCGGTAGTTAATACGAAGAGTACCAGTTACATTGCTTGTAGTTGTAGAAGAAGTGGTAGTAGTCTTAGCTGGTTTGGTATTAGTAGTAGAACTAGTGGAGTAGTTAGTATCACTAGCTAAAATCCATTGATTACCACCCAAGTTAATCCATAAAGCATTGTTATCAGCAGTCTTGAAAGCTTTCCATTGTGAGTTATCAGCTAAAATACGACTAGTTTTAGCTGCACTATCAGGTTTAGTGTAAACAACTGCACCCTTTTGACTAGTAATTTTTACAGTAGTATTAATTACTTTAGTTGAAGTTTCAGTGTCTGACTTCTTAGTATCTTTTTTAGTGGTAGTAGTTGCTGGAGTTGAAGTAGAACTTGTTTTACCAACAAGGTCACTAGCTAAAACATATTGCTTTCCACCTAGGTTGTACCAAACTTGGTTGTTAGCTTCAATACGGCTAAATGCTTGCCAACGAGAACCCTTAGTTAAAGTACGAGCAGTCTTAGCAGCTGTATTAGTATCTGAATAAATTGGGGCACCATTGTCACCAACAGTGACTACTTCACTAACTGAAGTAACTTTAGCAGCTTCTGATTTTGTAGTAGCCTTTTCAGAAGTAGTTTTTTTGGTATCAGTTTTACTAGTAGTAGAACTAGTAGTTTCTTTTTGGCTAGTCTTAGTTTCAGAAGTTGTAGTAGCTGAAGTAGTAACAGGACTAGCGTATTGACCGTCAATCCAACCAGAGTTGTCAGCTAAGAGGTACCAAGTTTTACCATTAACTACTTGGCTACCGCTTACTTTAACAGTAGTTTGACCAGATACAAATTTACCAGTAGTAGAACCTGTTGGACTTGACCAAACAGCAATACCGAAGTTGGCATTGTAGTTAATTTTCACAGTTTCAGCTTTGGCTTGGAATACGTTTGTTTGTTGTTGAGTAGTAGTTGCACTGGTAGTAGTGGTATCAGCTGCATGAGCAGTACTTGTTGATACTGCAGTTAGTGCTAATGCACAAATACCGGCACTTAAGGCTAATGATTTTTGAATTTTCATAATATTATACCTTCTCCAATAATTAATTAAGATTTTTTACATACATAGTGTACATGCTAATGATAAAAAATGATATGTTTTTTTGTTAAAAATAGGTGAAATTATTAAATCTTTAAACTTATCTTGGTCAGAGTAGCCAAACATGCGTGTCTAATTTACAGAAACGTCAGTTGCATAAACCCATTGATTACCACCTAAGTTATAAGCAGGCACACCATTGTTAATAGTAGCAAATATCTTCCATCTTGAACCATGGCGTAATACACGACCAGTAGCAACAGATTTTGTTCCACCAGCAAGACTAACATTCTTATAGATTCTAGCTCCACGTGTGGCAGTTACAGTTGCAACAGAATGGTTGCTGACAATTGGAACTTGACGACCAATAGCAGGATCTTGATTGAAGTTAACGTATTTACCCATAATCCATTGATTACCGCCAAGATTGTACCAGCTTTGACCGTCAGCAGTTTGAACCACTTTAAAGTAACGCCATGAGCTATGAGATGGTAAATATTTATGAATCGGGTGCATACCTGGTTTTGACCAGACAACGACTGGGGTATGGTAAGTAATAGTTGCAGTACCTTGTAATTGATAAGTTTGGGTAATGGTAGTGGCTGGACTAGTGGCTTGTGCAGTTGCAGTAGAAGTAACTGCGCCAATACTTGTAGCAACTAAACCAGCACTTAAAACAGTTGTAAATTTCATGATGTGTTATCCTCCGTGGTAATTAGTATTACTGGAAAGATTATGCCAGATTATTAAACAAATATTATGGTTTATTGCAAAAGTGAAATAAGAAAATAAAAAAAGAAGAAAATAAGGCTGAAAAAGCGCGAATTTTCTTCTTTTTTTGTAAAAATAATATTTTTTATTGCAAAAATGCAAAAAATAATTATCTAACTAAATAAATAGATAATAATATGAACAAAGATCTACTTCTCTGATTTAATTCTAGTATAAGCTTCATTAAACATTTGAACCATAGAATTCATTCCTAACGTAGTTAATGCGGATAATAGTTTTGAAAGAGAAGTTGAATCTTTAGTTAATTTATAGTGGAGGAGTTGATTTAAAAATTGTCTACGAACTTTTATATACATGGAATAATTGGTAAGTTGAATATTATTGAGTTTATTAAATAATTTTATTGCATAATCAGGAGCAAAATAAATAAGCATTTGAGCTGCATTTAATAAAGTATCCATAGTATCTATAAAATATTCAAAGCCGCCCTTTTTAATTTCTGAGAGATTATTAATAATTAATAGTGCAAAACCATAGATATTCTTAGGTGGTAGCAACATAAGTGAATTTCCAAAATTAATAATATAATAATGACTCCAATAGTTTACATTTGAAAATACCTCAATTAAATCATTGAGATAGTGATGAGGAAATATGTTCTTAGAAGTCAAATTTAAATAAAAGGAACAAGCAGTTGCCGCATTTAAAAGATCAGTAGTTTGATGAGAAGCTTGATAAATTTTTATCCATTTTAAACTTAACTGTCGCAATTCAAGATCGCTATTGAAATTGAGAGCACTATTTATTTGGTTAACAAAGGGAGTGTGAGGAGTAATGATAGTAATAGATATAAATTCAAGCAAAGAAAAATGAATATTATTTAAAAGCTCAATCATTTGTTCGAATTTTATATTAGTTTGACCGTTTTCCCAACGAGAGAGTGTAGATACGGTAGTTACATTTTCTGCAGCTGTGGCTAAAGAAATATTTTGCTCTTTATGAATTTCTTTAAATTTTTCACCAAACATATATAAGAAAGGATCCTTTCCATATGAAAAAATCAAAATTAATTAGTATTTGTTTAATTAGTATATTAGGATTACAATTGTGGCGAGATATGATGGGAGTAGGAGCAAGTAAGCTCATTTACCTGCCACCTGAAGCCCGCACTATCCATATAAATCATAATGTTAATAATGATAAATAACAATTAAATTATCATTATAATTTTTGAAGTTAACCTCCGAAGTTGTACAAAAATTCAATTTTGGAGTTTTTTTATTTTACTAATGTACACTTTTAAAAAAGTATACTAATTGAAGTAGATAATGAAAGGGTAAAATAAATATGACAGAGTTGATTAAATATCCATCTTTAGTTGGAATTGTTTGTCCCAAGTGTCAAAAGCAGGGCGCATCAGTTACTAAACTAAAAACTAAAACTTTTTCAGCAGATATGAAAATTTCTGGTAAAGTAAATGTAAATGAAGTTTATCGTCCAGAATGGGAGGATGATGTACAACAAGTGTTAAGTGAAAAAGACATAACATTCACGCCTCCCGTTACTTTAAAACAGATATTGGACAATCCAATTCCTGTTAACGTGCTGCAGTGTGAACATTGTAAGAAAAAATGGATTCCTGATCTTGGTACGCAAGAGGCGGATCAAGATGAAGTGCTTGCAAAGCCAGCTTTCCTTCACATTAGACGCAAGAAAAAAATTGTTGGTTTAGCTGTAAATATAATGCCAATGTTAAATGGAGCACTTACTAATGCTTTCTTACCAAATGGTGGCGAAACAATAATTCCAACTTTGGTTAAACATAATAGTCTTAGCTACTTTTATAATAAAAGTGCAATGTTAGCAAGTGGCGTAAGTGCTATCTCAACTGAAGAAATTACAGCTGAAGCTGGCCAAGTTATTGACGTGGAAGTTGCTGCAAAACTTGTTTTTGAAAAAAGCTAGCTAGAAATTATCTTAATCTGATCTTTAAGACACCGGGATTAGGTTAGCAAAAATAAAAGACCTAAAAGTATTCGTTGACTTTTAGGTATTTTATATTTATGCACTTACCCGTTCTTCATGTCTTTGAAGAATCATATCTACAATCGCATTTGCAATATTAACATTAGTTAATAATGGTCCGTGTGAATAAGAGCCAATTAGGTTCTTATAGCGTAATCCTTCTTCTTTGTCTTGAGGATTGTTACCATAGCCCTCAATCATTTGACCGAAGGGATGTAATTTATTTGTATCATCGAAATAAGTTTGCCCTGAGTGATTTTCAAAGGCAGTTACTTCGCCCCATTCGGTCATATATTTGGTATCACCAATCATACGCTTATCAGATTTAAAGATAGTATGAAGAGGAAGAATACCTAATCCTTTAATAGTTACACCTGAGTTAGTTTTATAATAATCACCCATTAATTGATAACCACCACAAATACAGAGCATTGGATTACCACTGTTAACATAGTTGTCAAGGGTATCTTTGTGACGAACTAGGTCTTTTGCCACGACAGTCTGTTCAAAGTCTTGGCCACCGCCAAAAAAGATAAAATCATAGTCATCTGCATTGAAGTCATGATCAAGTGAAATATTATCCACTTGTGTATCATAGTTCTTCTTTTTGAGTAAGTATTTTAATACCTTAACGTCGCCCGAGTCACCATAAGTGTTCATTAAGTCTTCATATAAATAGGCGATTTTAATTGTATTATTAGACATTGCTTGATCAATCCTTAAATTTATTCTTAGTATGAAGTATAACTCAAAAAGATTGTTTAGCTCAAAATCTTTAGTATTATTTAACTTATTTATTATTGCTTGTTTTCATAATCCTTCTGAGCTGCTCCATGGTTAATTGGTCCATATAAGGTACCAACTTTGATTGGATGAGAAAGAGCATAGTAGGTAAAGTCTTTAGCTATTTCAACTGCATTCTTGATATCATTACCCTTAGCAAGTTCAGCAGCAATTGTAGCAGACAATGTATCACCAGTACCATTAACTCGATTAGTTTCAAAATAAGGCTTGCTCAACCATATTTCACTGCTATCTTCTAAAAGCAGATAATCCCGGACTTCACTTTCATCACCAGTATGTTTCCCCTTAATTAGGACATTTTTGGCGCCCATATTTTGTAGGATTTGAGCTGCCTTACGGATGTCATCATCATTATTTAACTCAATTTCTGCTAATTTTTGAGCTTCATAAAAATTAGGAGTAATGATGGTTGCAAGAGGAATTAATTCATCTAAAAAAGTTTGGTATGCTTCATCCTCTAATAAGGTTGCGCCATGTTTAGTAGTAATTACGGGATCAACTACAATATTTTGCATCTTAAATTTTTTAAGGTTTTCTGCAACTGCATGAATAACTTCTTTACTACCTAACATTCCAGTTTTACTGGCTTTGATCACATAATCATCATTTAAAACTTGAAATTGACGATTAATAAAATCAACTGGCATTAATTGTTGGGCAAAGATGCCTTTAGAATTACCGGCAACAGCTGAAGTTAGTAAGCCTAAGCCATAAACACCAAGAGCATAAAAAGTATGAAGGTCAGCTGGCATCCCAGCACTACCATCACTATCGTTTCCTGCAATTGTTAATGCTTCAGCATGTTCTTCTAATTCAGTCATATAAACATCTCCTCGTAGTGACTTTATACTAAAACAATTATAAAGCATTAAACTTTACTAGGAAACTAAAATGCTATTTAGTGGTCTTAATTTAAATTCTTTTACTCTTCAGGCATAATAAAAGTAAAAGAATAAGAAAAGAGATAAAAAATGCAGTCATATGTCATGGCCTTAGACGAAGGAACCACCTCTACTAGAGCACTAATTTTTGACCATCAAGGGCAAAAAATTACTGAAGCACAACAAGAATTTAAGCAATATTTTCCTCATCCAGGCTGGGTAGAACATAATCCTGAAGAAATTTGGCAGGCAGTGCAGTCAACTATTGCGCAAGCTTTTATTAATTCTAATTTGCGCCCAGATCAGATTGTTTCTCTTGGTATTTCTAATCAGCGTGAAACCACTATTATTTGGGATAAGAAAACTGGAAAGCCAATTTATAATGCAATTGTCTGGCAATCTCGCCAAACTAATGAATTAGCAAATAAGTTAATTGATGAAGGGTATAAAGATCTAATTAGAGAAAAAACTGGATTAATTATTGATCCGTATTTTTCTGCAACAAAAATAAGATGGATTCTTGATCATGTGCCTGGAAGCCAGCAGCGTGCAGAAAATGGTGAACTGCTCTTTGGCACAATTGATAGTTGGTTGATTTGGAAATTAACAGGTGGAAAAGTTCATGCAACTGACTATACTAATGCTTCACGCACAATGTTGTTTAATATTCATCAACTAAAGTGGGATGAAGATATTTTAAAGCTGCTTAATATCCCTAAAAAACTCCTGCCCCAAGTTAAATCAAATTCTGAGATTTATGGTTATACTTTGCCATATCACTTTTTCGGTGGCAAAATTCCAATTGCTGGAGTTGCGGGTGATCAGCAAGCTGCCTTAATTGGACAAATGGGATTAGAACCTGGAACTGTAAAAAATACCTATGGTACTGGTTCTTTTATCGTGATGAATACTGGTGCTGAACCTACCAATTCAAACCACAATTTACTTACGACAATAGCTTATTATTTAGATGGCAAGGTAACTTATGCTTTAGAAGGATCAATTTTTGTAGCTGGCAGTGCCATCCAGTGGTTGCGTGATTCACTGCAATTAATAGATACGGCTGAAGATTCAGAAAAAGCAGCCGAAAGCTCTAAATCTCATAATGAAGTTTATGTTGTTCCTGCTTTTACGGGCTTAGGTGCGCCTTATTGGGATGCAGATGCACGCGGAGCAATTTTTGGCATAACACGGGGCACCAATCGTGCTGACTTGATTAAGGCTACGTTACAGTCACTTGCATATCAAACTAGGGATGTAGTTGATACAATGCAGGAAGATTCAAAAATTAATATCAAAACCTTAAGAGTAGATGGTGGAGCAAGTAGGAATAATTATCTCTTACAATTTCAGTCAGATATTTTAAATACAAAAATTGAACGTGCAAAAACTTCCGAGACTACAGGCTTAGGTGTAGCATTTTTAGCAGGTTTAGCAACTGGTTTTTGGAAAGATCAAGCCGAAATTGAAAAAATATTTCATGTAGGTAAAAGTTTTTCTCCACAAATGTCTGCTACTGAACGTGAACATTTATATAAAGGTTGGAAATGTGCTGTAAAAGCAACCCAAATGTTTAAAAATTAAGCTAAAAGGAAAAGAAAAATGACTGATAATAAGCGATTAATTACTTTTGACGGAACAGTTAATTTTAGGGATATTGGTGGTTATCAAGGAGCTAGCGGTAAGAAAACAAAATGGCATAAAATTTATCGGGCCGACTCTTTGAGCTCATTAAGTGATAATGATCAAGTTAGATTGACTGAGATGGGTGTAGTAATTGATTGTGATTTGCGATCAACTCATGAACAGACGATAGCTCCTGATAAATTGTGGGAAGGTGCTAAATATTTAGATTGTCATGTCTATGCTGAAAATTCGCAGGGTGATTTAATCGAAGATGATCATCAACTAGATGAATTTTTACATCAAATACCTAAAGTAGAAGGATATCTAGGGCAAATTTATCAAAATGTCCTTTTAAGTAAAGAAGGGCAAGCGGCATTCAGACAAGTTTTTGTACAATTACTTAATTTGGCTCCAGATAAAGCTTTAGTCTATCATTGTAGCGCTGGTAAAGATCGGACTGGAATGGTAACTGCTTTAATTTTAACGGGATTGGGAGTAGACGACAAAACGATTGCACAAGATTATTTGTTGACTAATGAGCTTTTTCCTTATGGTTTAAGAAAACAAATTCCTAGTGATTCTGATATGATTAAATTAGTTAATCGCATGAATGTGACTGCCGGTGAAGGCCGGGCTATTAAAGGGATTACGCAGACTTTACGTGATGGCTTTGGAGGCTTTGATATTTACTTTACCAAGATTTTAGGTTTTACTCAGGAAGACTTAAAAAAATTAAGATCATTATATCTAGAATAAAAAGCTAGTACTAAGTGAACTGAGACCTAAAAAGAAGTATTAATTCACATAGGTATTGATACAGTAAACCTTAAAGGTAAGCATTTCACCAGTGATGTAAAACAAGGCGAACATGTTGAAAAGGGTCAAAAACTTGGAACCGCTGATATTTCAGCAATTGTTTCAGATGGTTATGATCCAACTGTAATGGTCGTTGTTACTAACACTCCTAATTACGCTAATGTACAAAGAATTGATGGCGAAAACAAGCAACATGGTGATGATTTGATCGCAACTACAGCTCGTTAAAATCAAGAAAGACTCGCAGAGACGAGTCTTTTTTTGATAAAAATTACATAATTTTGTTTTCTTTTAACTAACTGAACTAGAATAGATGTAGTAAGTTTAAAAGTTAGGAAAGAAAATACTAAGTTAATTAATCATCTAGATTTTAGTGCTAAAAAGAAGGAATAAAGAAGGGATGGAATAAAAGTGACAGCCAAGGTTTTGTATCAGATTTCAGCAAACGATAAACTTTCAATTGAAGATTTAAAAGATTTGGGTGTTGATGGAGTTTATTTAACTGATGTATTAACTGATAAAGATGAAATAATGAAGCAGGCTCAAGAAGCGGGACTAGATATTATTGAGCAAAAGAATTTACCAATTAATCAAGATTTAACAAATATGATTTTAAATGAACTTAGAGCGCCAGCTAAGCCTAAACTTGATTTTCTTGGAAAAGTAAATCAGCTCCTTAAGTCTGAATATGCAAGCGGTTTGTTAAACTTAGGTGATGATGATAAGTTATTACAAATGCAAGCATTAGCAATGCTGGCACTATTAGCTGACCAATTAGTAGTTCCGGCAAATTTAATTGGAGAAAAGGATTCTCAAGAACGACGACAAATTAAAAAATTAATTAATTTAAAAAAATCACAAACTGCTGGGTCTAGTATTATTCATATTACTGAAAATGATCTAATTGAAATTCAAAAGGGAAAGTTGACAGGATACTTTAATACAAGCGCAACAGCACTTGGTTTTAATTCGACTAGTAGTTGGATTCAAAACTACTTAGTTGGACAGCTTCTTCCTAAAGGAGTAGTTATCAAAGAAGATTAAGATGTTAGAAGTAAAACAAGCAGATATAACCAAATTAAAAGTAGATGCCATTGTAAATGCAGCTAATAAAAGTCTATTAGGTGGTGGTGGCGTTGATGGAGCAATTCATGCAGCAGCTGGTCCGCTATTATTAGAAGAGTGCCGCAAACTTCATGGTTGCAACACTGGTGAAGCTAAAATTACTAAAGGCTATAACTTACCAGCAAAGTTTGTTATTCATACTGTAGGACCAATTTATCGGTTTCATACCTCAACAGAAAATAGTAAGCTATTAGCTGATTGCTACAGAAATAGTTTAAAATTAGCACAAAAATACCAATTAAAAAGTTTGGCTTTTTCTAGCATTTCAACCGGAGTTTATGGTTATCCTAAAAAAGAGGCAGCAGAAATAGCGGTGAGGACAGTGAAAAGTTGGTTAATAGAAACAAAATATCAGATAAATATTATATTTTGTGTTTTTGATCATGAAAATAAAGAGATATATCAAGGCTTAATAAACAAAAATCTTAGTTAGAATTATTCTAACTAAGATTTTTTGTTCTATTTAATTTGACTAAAAAATGCGGTAAAGATTTCTTCTTGTTCAGGATTATTGGTTAAAAGATCAGGACGCCATTGAACGCCTTGCATTAAACCGTCATTTGAAGCAATTGCTTCGATAATGCCATCAGGGGCAGTAGCAATAATATTGAAGTTGTCAGCAATATTTTTAATTGCTTGATGATGATAACTGTTTACATATGGATGGTTACCGATAATTTGGGCTAGGTGACTTTCTGGAGTGACATTTACATGGTGGCTAGGTTGTGATAAATTGCTTGCTTGAAGATGCTGAATACCAGCACCAGAGTTTTGACCATAAATATCTTGAAAAAGTGAGCCTCCAAAGGCAACGTTTAAGATTTGCATTCCGCGACTAATTCCTAGAATGGGAAGATTTGCTTCGTGACTAGCCTTGATTAAATTAAGTTCGTATTGATCGCGTTCAGGATCGGTTTTTCTTAATTCAGGTAAAGGTTCTTCATTATAAAAAATCGGAGTAATATCATCTCCATCAGTTAAAATTAAAGCATCAAAATCAGTTTGAGGCTCTGGCATGGCTTTTAAACTTGCTGGAGCTAAGATAATAGGTAAAAATCCATTTTTAGTTACGAGGTCAATTATTGAACGGTCAATTGTCAGTTGATTATTTTTAATAGCTGCTGTGATAGCGATTTTTTTCATTAAATCAGCTCTCCTTTTTTATTATCATCTTGATAAGCTCTGCCATAATTCTAGCATATCTTGTTTTAACACTTTGAATTTTAAAATTAATTTAAATTACAGCAAAATATGTGGATCAGAGATGTTTATCGTAGATAATAGATTATCATTGAAATTGAAAGTAAGTAAGGGATGGAATTATGAATGATTCAAATTTTACACCAAAACAGAATCAGACAAATAAAAACTCTGCCAAGAGTCAAAATTTAACCCGAAAGCAATATCGTAAGCAAGCAGAGCAAGAGAATAAGACTAATGTTTGGGATTTAGCCATTGATCGTCCTTATATAGCGGTAGCTGTTGTGGTTTTAGGCTTACTTTTTATTATGACCAAATGGTGGCTTGGCTTAGGTATTTTATTTTTATTAGTGATCATAGGTATAGTAATAATTTCTTATAGTAAGACACCGTCAAAAACTCTAAGTATTGAATTTAAATTAGGCGGGTCTCGAAAATTAAATGCCTTAAAAGCTCTTCAATTTGGAGCAGCAATGATAATGTTTTTAGCTACGTATATGCGACAAGTGGTCGTCATTAATTTTCAGATCACAGGTGCGCAAGATAGCTTAAAAGTCATCCAAGGCGCAGCTGCTCAAACTAATAATACGTATGCAACGCAGGGAGCTAATGCACTTGGGATTTTGGATAATTTAATGAATGGGTCACTTTGGGGAACTTATCGCTATGCAACTAATAGTGCTCAGTTTATGAGTGATCCCAACGGAAAATGGATTATGATTTGGACATTCCTGTTAATGCTGGCACCAGCATTTTGTGTAATTGGGCAATTCTTTAGAGAACCATATTCACGGCGGACAATGCTGGTTTGTTCAGGGTTATCTGTAGTATTATTCATTTTAACTCCTTCATTAATTATTCATTGGGGCACCTTATATGGAATTAACCATCAAATGAATCAAGAACAAATTCACCAAATGTTTAGTATTGGTTACATGGCTTATCCCGCTATCTTGTGTGCAGTTTTAGTTTTTATTATTGCTTTATATCGCAGTATTAAAAGAGATAACTTTCATTGATATTGATTGTTAATTTTTATAAAATCTGAAATATAAAAGCTGCTTATTAGCGGCCTTTTTTGTTAATAAAAAAGCTCCTTCATATAAATGAAGGAGCTAAAGTTAAGGAAAGCTACAAAAATTTTATGAAAGCGGTTTAATCACTTTCTAAATCATATTCTAGCCGATATTATTGTAATGTCAATTATAAAGTGTTGTAAGGAGTGATAATTATGAATAATGATCCTTTAGTCTTCAAGTTAGCTACAGCTAAGAATAAACCCTCTAGTTTTAGAAAAGATAAAAGTCATAGTTGTCCCTTCTGTGATGTAGCTAGCCTGGATAATATTTATCAAAAAGAAGGCGACTTGATGTGGTTACACAATCGTTTTCCAACTTTAAAAGATACTTTACAAACCGTATTAATTGAATCTGCCGATCATAATGGTGATATTAGTAATTATACTAAGGCTCATAACCGAAAATTAATGAAATTTGCTCTACAGTGTTTTAATGAAGTTATTAGCACTAATAAATACCAGTCAGTACTGTGGTATAAAAATTTTGGCCCTTTATCTCGTGGATCCCTAGTACATCCTCATATGCAAATTGTTGGCTTAGAACATGAAGATGGTTATAAATATATTCACAAAAATAACTTTACTGGAATCTCAGTATTTGAAAATGAACGAGTAGAAGTAAATATGGCGCTTCATCCAGTTCAAGGCTATCAGGAAATTAATATAAATCTAAATGATTCACAAAATGATGTTGCTATAGATAATTGGGCTGATTGGATTCAAATAGCTACGCAATATACCTTACAAGAAATGTATCACAGTCGCTGCACTTCTTATAATTTATTTTTTTATCCTTATGAAAGTAACGGTAAGAAACGCATTTGTGCAAAATTAATTCCAAGATTTTATGCTCCTCCTTATTTTGTAGGATACAAATTATCACAAAGAAATGATAAAATTAGCTTAGAAGAAGAAGGTAAAAAATTATTTAATTTTAATTTGATGCAAAGTAAATAAAATATAATATCACGTGTTATAATATTATTGATTGATAGATTCAGCCATATTAAGGACTTGATACCAATGCTAAAAGATGAATTAGAAGATTTAATCCCAGCTAAAGAAGTAGATGTAGGTGTATTGTTATGCTATGGAAAGGATATCCTTTTTAAGCATAATGCAGATAAAAGCTTTTCTGCTGCTGGTTTTATTGATTTAGGAATTGCTGCATATATAGAAGACCAATGGAAACAAAATCCTGAAATTTTAGATGAAACGCTCGAAGTAACCGATTTATCCAGGGTTAGAGGAACCGGAATAATTAGTAAATTAGGTCAAAGTAAATGGTCAATTAGAGATTTGCTTTACTTGATGATGGCAATAGGAGATAATGCTGCAAGTAACCTATTAATTGAGCGTTTTGATATCTACGAAATTGATGAATGGTTGAAGAAAAATCATCCGGGGATGCGTTTGGGAAGAGAATTTATGCGTTATTCTCCAACTGGTCAAGATAATGAAGTAACGGCAGAAAGTGTGATGAAGTTACTCGACCACTTTATGATTAGTAAAAATCCATTTAGTGAAATTGTTAGATCAGGATTAGAAAACCACTCAACCTTGTTTAACTTATTAGCTTTAGAAAATACTGAATTACCTACTTTTAATAAAATGAGTCAATTTTCACATTTGATTCATGAAGCTAGTGCCTTAAGAACTCAAAAGGGCCCTTTAAGTGTGGTAGTCCTAACTAAATTTAAAGATAATAAGAGTGAAGATATCAAATTTTTGCAGAATTTTGGTAAAACTCTCTATGCAAAAGTTTCAATTCCGCAATTACCAAAGACTGGGTTAACTGATAATAAAAAATAATTTTTAAAAGACTGTTTTGAAAAGAAACAGTCTTTTTTGTATCATCGATATGAAAAAATAATTAACGGTGATAGAAATAAAATGAAAAAATTTTTTCAAGATATCAAAGTATATTCAGAATATTTTAGAAACTATATTTGGCGCTATTTATTACTTTTTATTGGCTTAGAGCTTTTTGATGTATTACTCATAATCCCGATTTTTCGAGCTCTTGCTACTATTACGCTTCAAGCAAGTGCAATTCCATTTATCTCCTATCAGAATATTATTACTATTTTAACAACTCACAGTTTAGTTGCACTTGCCCTATTGTTAGAATTAATCTGTTTAATTTTAATAATTTATGGTCAATTTACTTTCTTAATGGTTGCGGTAAAAAATATTTCTCTTAGCTTTAACAAAGTATTACTGCAAACTTGGATTGCGGTGAAAAGAATACGCTTAGGTTCACTTTTATTACTAATGGCGTATTTTGTTCTAATCGTTCCTTTTGCTGATTTAGTATTTCGGACTCCGCTTCTTGCAAAAATTCAAATTCCGGAATTTATATTAGATTACATGATGCGTAAGCCGGTATTTTGCGTCAGTATGTTAATAATTTATAGTATTATCTTGATTTTAGGTGCTAGGTTATTATTAACGTTGCCAATAATGGCATTTAAAGGACAGTCAAGTTGGTCAGCCATGAAAAAAAGTTGGAAGCTAACTTCTAAAAAGACATGGTGGGCTATTATAAGTAGACTCATTGCAGTATCGGTTTTAAGTATAGGAATTTTAGCAGCTTATGATGGAAGCTTACTTTTATGTCAATTTCTGTGGAATACTTGGGGTAAAAGTTGGGATCAAATTTTTATTTATTTAAACTTATTATTGGTACAGTTCGGCTCCGTACTTGTATTAACTTGGTCAGGGGTGGTCTCATTTTTTATTATCTTCCAGCCATTGCATTTACAACTTGAATATTCTAATAAAAAATCTTTAAAAATAAATTGGCGCTTTTGTATTATCAGCTTAGTTGTCTATTTAGTTGCAATTAGCAGTGCCACTTGTGATAACGTATTTTACCTTCAGCAATTCACTCATCATCAACCTTTGATCATTTCACATCGAGGAGTAAGTGCAAAAAATGGCGTCCAGAATACTATTACAGCTTTGAAAAAGACAGCGAAATTACATCCTGATTATGTTGAAATTGATGTTCATGAAACTAAAGACAATCAGTTTGTGGTAATGCATGATGAAAATCTTAAGCAACTTGCAAAAGTGAATAAAAAGCCAAAAGAGTTAACACTTAAGCAATTAGAAAAAATAAGGCTTAGAGAAGATGGTCATCAAGCTAAAATTGCTAGCTTAGATAATTATTTAAAAGCTGCAAATCGTTTTCACCAGAAGTTATTAATTGAAATAAAAACAACTCCTCAAGATTCAAAATTAATGCTATCTCGTTTTAATCAAAAATATGGTTCTTTGATTAAGCACCGTCATTATCAAGTTCAGTCATTAGATTATAGTGTAATTGAACGCTTGCATAAGTTAGATGATCAAATCTTTGTGCTTTATATTCAGCCCTATAATTTTACTTATCCTTACAGCTTAGCTGATGGATATGCTATGGAATATTCTACTTTAAATAGTGATTTTATCACGCAAGCACATTTGCAGCACAAACCAGTTTATGCGTGGACTGTAAATAATTCTGGGGTAATGAAGCAGATGATGATTGAGGGTGTAGATGGAATTATTACTGATAATGTTAGTTTGTTACGAAGAAATATTAAAAATTTTGAGGGAAATCATTCGACAGTTAGTCAGTTGCTAAACTACATCATTGTTCTGCCTAATCCTTGGAATTAGTAACTACTAAAAAAGCTCTGATATTTAATCATAGCTTAAGTTTTAATATTTTGTTTCTTTAATATCATCCTCAGGACGATGTTCTTGTAGACGTAGACCATAAATTGTAAAGTCAGCATCATCAGGATCACGTTTTAGATCAATGGTTATTTCAGAACCATCTTGTGTAAAGTTAAGGTCTTTACGTGTATCAATCCACATCACTGTTTTAATCTCAGGTACATTATGAAGGGTAATTTTTTGTGAGAGTGGTTGATGAATAAAGACATAGATTTGATAATTAGCAACACTATTTCTGAAGATAGTGGCGTTACTATCGGTAGTAATATCTTTATCCGGACGTGCTTCGTAATAAGCATGGCCAAAGCGATCAATCCATTGGCGTAAAAGATCTAATTGTTTATATTCTTTGGAGTCTATTTCACCACTTTTATTTAACTTGATTTCAAAATAGATATTGTAATCATCTAAGCGAGCAGCCATTAATTTTGCTAAGATATCAGGGCCTGCAAGAGGAAGGGCAGGTCGAGGCTGACAAAACTTAATAGAATACTTTTGACAAGATTCTTTTAATAGTTTTTCTTGCATAGCATCGGCATCTTTAATACTTACACCGCGAAAGCCAGCATCACGTGCTTGACGTACTAAAAGATCAGCGTCAATACTGCCATCATTTCCATCAATTGTATATTGAAGAACAATTCCAATATTTAAATCTTCTTTTATTTCATCCATGTGGTTCACACCTTCTGTAATTATTTAACTTAATTATATAATTAATTAAAAATATAAGGGAGAGAAAGATATGAAAATTATAATTGCGCCAGCTAAAAAGATGGTAATTGATCAAGACAGCTTTCCGATAAGATCAATGCCAGATTTTTTAGATAAAACTCAAATACTATGGGATTTCTTAAAAAGTCGAGACTATGCTCAGTTAAAAGACATTTGGCGAGCAAATGACAAAATTGTCAAAGAAAATCAATTGCGCTTACAAAATGAAGATCTTAAAAAGCAGTTAACGCCAGCAATATTTGCTTATTCAGGCTTGCAATATCAATATATTGGAGCGGGTGTTTTAGAACAAGAAGGGTTAGATTATCTGCAAGAAAATTTACGTGTCGTATCAGGCCTTTACGGGCTTTTGCGCCCTTTTGATGGGATTATACCTTATAGACTAGAGATGCAAAATAAGTTAGTTGGATTTCGAGATTATAGTCTTTATCATTTTTGGAATGACAGGCTATATCAGGCAATCTATCAAGAAGAC
Organism: Lactobacillus sp. PV034; assembly: GCF_014522305.1. Classification (NCBI taxonomy): domain Bacteria; kingdom Bacillati; phylum Bacillota; class Bacilli; order Lactobacillales; family Lactobacillaceae; genus Lactobacillus; species Lactobacillus sp. PV034. Next base: position 1,331,580 of record NZ_CP041982.1, read on the forward strand.
GAAGTAGTCATTAATTTAGCTTCAAAAGAATATTCTCGACTTTTTACCCCTTATATTAAAGAGAATCAGCAATTTATTACGATTGAATTTTTAGAAGAAAAGCATGGAAAATGGCGACAGTCAGCAACTCATGCAAAAATGGCACGTGGTGCAATGGTTCGCTTTATGGCACAAAATCAAGTAACAAATATACACGAACTTCAGGCATTTAATGATTTTGGTTACCATTTTGATGAGGAAAGTAGCACTTCTAATAAATATGTTTTTAAAAAGGAGGTAGAAGTTAATTAATTATCTTTTTTATGAGTTAAAGGATAATTCCCAATGTACCAGAAAATTAGAGCACTAACTTCACAAATTAAAATTATCCAGCTCATGGGAGCATAAGTAGTAGTACCAGCCATCCCAACTAAAGGTGAGATAAAGCCACCTAGTAGATTTTGCGTAAGCCCAATAATAGCTGATGCCGTACCTGCTAAGTCACGTTCTTGCTCTAGCGCTAGAGCAGATCCAAGAGGATTTCCAACTCCTACTATTGAAACTATTAAGAACAATGGCAAGACTACGTAATCTAAGCGATGTGGTAAGAGCAGGGTAATAAGTAAACTTATGGCTGCTAATATTGCAATAATTATTCCACCAAAGAGAACTTTTTCTTGTTTAAATTTTTGGACTAGTTTTGATCCTAGCCAAGTGAAGACAACTTGACCAATTCCGTTAACTGCATATAAAAGGCTAAAAGAAAAAGCAGATATCTTGAATAGATCTTGTAGCATAAAACTGGAACCTGCAATGTAAGCATAGAGGGCACCAGTCATTAGCGTGCTTACTAGAGTAAAAGAAATAAAAATAGGATTTTTAAGGATTTGCTTAAATTGAGAGCCTAACTTATCTCTATGTGAATTAGTTTGTGTAAGAGTTTCTTTAAAACCCAATACACTAAAGAATAGTAATAAACCGATTATTGCCAGGGTAATAAAGATTAGACGCCAGTCACTAAACAAGAGAAAGAATCCTCCAATTGTTGGCGCAATAACGGGGAAAATACTATTAACGGCCATTAAAAGATAAAAGTAGTGGGCAAATTCTTTTCCCTTAAAGATATCAGAACACATTGCTTTTGAGGTAACAATTCCCACAGAGCCAGCTAGTCCTTGTATTAAACGAAATCCAACAAAAAAGTAAATATTAGGACTAAGGGCTAAAGCTAATGATGAAAGTGTGAATACTAAAAGACTAATAAGCGTTGGCTTTTTGCGACCAATTCGATCTGTTAAGGGACCAAACATAATTTGTCCAAAGGCTAATCCAAATAAGCAAGTTGTAATAGATAATTGGGTTAGTGAAGCAGTGGTAGATAAATCTTTTTGTAAGTCGGGTAAGGCGGAAGCATACATGTCTAAGGAAAGTGGGCCAAAGGCAGAAAGAGTTCCGAGAATAAAAATGATCCAGCTTTTCTTTAGATTGCTCATATAGTGGCTCCTTATAACTCATTTTTAATATATTCTATAGTGTATTGTAGCTTAACTTTGTGTTTTTATACTATAACTTATAAAATATACATATACATTACATAATTTAATAGAAGGAGGATACAAATGGAAGTTGTACTCTTGCGGCATGGAACCACTGAATTGAATAAAGCAAGAAAAATTCAGGGATCACGTGTAGATCCTAGTTTAAGCGAGGATGGTCGTGCTTATGCTGAAAAAGCAGCTAAAAATTTTGATGCCTCTAAGTTTGATGCGGTTTACGTTAGTCCACTAAAACGAGCTCAAGAAACAGCAAGAATTTTTGTTGGCCCTGACATTCCTATTAAAACTGATAAACGCTTAGAAGAATTAGATTATGGTGATTGGGATGGAAAGTCTTCTCAGGAGTTTAAAAAACTTTATCCAGATGCTTTTGATCATCGTGGTTTATTAACAGACAATATGTACAAGTATAATAAAAATGCCGAGACGAGAAAGCAATTTGAAGAGCGACTAGCTGATTTCTTCGATGAATTATATAAAAAAAATCCTGATAAAAAGATCTTAGTTGTTTGTCATGGGGTAGTAAGCCGTATGATTGTTGCCCATTATTTAACCAATGGTGATATCAGCTATTTTGACCAAATGGAAAATTGTGGTTTAGCAAAACTGCATATTAGTAACGATCAGACTAGTTTAGTATTTTGGAATAGAGTATTAGCATAAGGAAATATTGATAAAGAAAAAAGAAGTGGGAGACCGCTTCTTTTTTGGTATACAATTTATTATAGATTGACAGTAAGTAAAAATGAGTTTAGGATAAGAAAGTGAAAAAAAGTGACACAGTGTCACTTTTAAAAGAAAAATGGTTAAAAGTACATTTCATAATTTGTCAGATGAAAAGAAAAAACGTGTATCTGAGGCGTTGTTGCGGGAATTTAGTGAGTATCCATTAGCACAAGCGCAAGTGGCACGAATTGTAAAAGATGCGCAAATTGCACGTGGAGCTTTTTATAAATACTTTGATGATTTAGAAGATGCCTATACCTATATTTATGGACAGGCTATGCAAAGTATTCATTTAGGAGTTGGTAAAATGATGCATAAATTTGATGAGCAGGCATTTTACCAAATGACAGTGAGTTTTATAGAGGAGACTAGTAATAGTAAGTATTACGAATTAATTAAGTTACATTTATCATGTAATGACCAGCTAATTCACTCTAATCGAATGGAAAAAAGTAGAAAAACACTGCCACTAAATGCGCAAATATGGAGTGCAATGATTTTAAGCCATGAAGTTGTGAATCTTGTTTTATTTGATCCGGAAAATAAAGAAAAATACCTAGAACGATATAAAACAAGTTTGAATTTGTTAAAAAGTGGTGACTAATAAATGTTTTTAGCATTGAAAGAGATTAAATATGAGAAGTTTAGGTATGGCTTAATTACCTTTATGATATTCTTAATTGCTTATTTAATTTTTATGTTATCTTCACTATCAGTTGGATTAGCCTCTGAAAATACTCAAGCGCTTAAAAGTTGGCACGTTCAATCAGTGGTACTTAATTCAAATTCAAATATTAACTTAACGCAGTCTTTGTTAACTAAAGATGATGTAAAAAATATAAAACTAGGCAATGATAGTGCTTATGTGGGTTTGGTTCCAGTAGTAGTAAAAATGCCGAAGCAAGAAACACAATCTGCACAATTTATCGGGTTAGATAAAAGCCAATATATTTACAAAAATTTATCTTTAGAAAGTGGTAGAAGAGCAAAGACTAATCAAGAAGTCGCTGTGGATACAAGTTTTAAAGATGATGGTTATAAATTAGGCGACAAAATTACTCTGAATGGTGGAAAAGATAAATATAAGATTGTTGGCTTTGTAAATGATGCCAAGATTAATATTGCTCCAATTATTTATGGAAATATAGCTACTTGGAAGAAGCTGCGCCCTTTGGCACACAATGTAGTAGCTTCAGGAATAATGTCACAAAAGAAACTTAATGAGAAAACCGACAATATTGCTAGCTATGGTGTAAAAACTTTTATCAATAAGTTACCAGGATATTCGGCACAAAATATGACTTTTGAATTAATGATAGGATTTTTATTTGTCATTTCTTTAATTGTAATTGCGGTTTTCCTATATATTTTGACAATTCAAAAGTTACCTAACTATGCAGTATTACGTGCCCAAGGAATCCCAACTCGGACTTTAATCAGCGCAACTATCAGTCAATCGGTAATTTTGACATTTGCCGGAACTTTAATTGCGTGGATAATAATGTACCTAATGACATTGATAATTCCTCCGGTAGTACCGCTTGATTTTGCTCCTTGGATTATGATCTCTGGTTTCGTAGGAATGTTAGTAATGGGCATAATTGGTGGTTTAATTCCAATTCGCTCCATTGTAAAAATTGATCCTGCAAAAGCAATAGGTTAAAAGGGAGGTAAAATAAAATGGCGGCAATATCATTAAAGGGTGTAAGTAAGATTTATGGTAAAGGAATTGCTCAAGTTACAGCTTTAAAAGATATTAATTTTACTGCTGATAAGGGGGAAGTGGTTCTTATCGTTGGACCTTCTGGAGCAGGAAAAAGCACTTTTTTAACAATTGCCGGAGCGCTACAAAAACCAACAACTGGAACTGTAATGATTGATAATAAAGATGTTAGTCATCTTAGTGATAAAGAAGCTAATAACTTACGATTAGAAAAAATTGGCTTTGTGCTTCAAGCTTATAATTTAGTGCCTTATCTTACTGTAAAGGAACAGTTTCTCTTAGTTGATAAAGTAAAAAAGCAAAATAATATGTCTCATGAAGCTTTGACGGATTTGATCAAGCAGTTGGGAATTGATATGTTGGTAAACAAATATCCTAATGAAATTTCTGGTGGACAAAAGCAAAGAGTGGCAATTGCTCGTGCGCTTTATGCTAATCCAGCAATTATTTTAGCGGATGAACCAACTGCTGCACTGGATAGTAAAAAAGTAGAAGAAGTTGGTCAATTGTTCAAAGATTTAGCGCAAAAGCAAAATAAAGCTTTAATTATTGTTACTCATGATATGCGCTTACACAAATATGCTAATAAGACTTATCAAATGCTTGATGGTCAATTACATGAAGAGAAATAAAAAATCACATTTCCGTTTGGAAATGTGATTTTTTTGTTATAAGTTAGGATCCATTTGAAAACGAAGTGGTGAATCCTCAGTTTGAAGGGTAATAAGCTTAGCAATCAAAGCTTGATAATTTTTAATAGCAATGTTTGCTAATTTTTTATTAGCTTCATTTATTAACTGCAATTGCGCATCTTTGTCATTAGTTTGGTGCAACTTATTATCATAGTCTACCCGAGTTTTAATGAGAGCTGCATTAGTTTCACTTTGGGTATTTCTTAAATAAGTGGAATATTTACTCCAATTTCGGTCAACTAGCACACTTGCCTCTTTAAAGACCCAGTAAGCTGAATTAGAAGTGAATTCTTTTTTGCCATATTTAAACATGGTTGGAACTTCAGTTCCTTGAGGGTAAAAGGGAATATAAACACTTTGAGCAGCAATTCCCATTGCAAGCCAGTGAATCATTTCATCATTGCGTAGTTGAAGTAAGTGAGATTCTTGCGTAGTAGCAACACTAATCGGTCTAAAAGTAGCATTATTCTTATTTTTACTTTTAGTTAAATCATATTCAGTTCCGTTGAAATGATCGCTAAGCACTCGTTGAGCTTCTTCAATGGCAATTGGATAATCTGGCTTTTGTAAAAATGGTAGTTCAAAACTTTCAGGATTTTGTGCAATTGAAGGGGTTAGTAATTTTTGACCAGACCAGACACGTGGAGTGTTATATGCTAAGTCTGAATCGTCATGAGTACCAAAAATTTTTCTAAAATTAAATGGCTGATCTTCTGGCCAAAGATGGTTTTGATATACAAATTCTCTAATTCCTGGAGAAGTAATAAAGTTATCCGGATCATCAAAGTCTATTAATTCAATTGCTAATTGGTTAGCAACTACTGCATAAGAATCATCTGGGATTCGTTGAGCTACATAGTGGTGCCCTGAGCCAATCTCCATGTACCATGCTTCATCACGATCAGCAAATAAAATACCGTTTGCTTCTGCGGAGCCGTGTTTTTGAACAATTTTTCCTAAACGTTCTACACCGGCACGAGCCGTTTTTACATAAGGAAGAACTACAGTAACCATTGCTTCTTCTAAAATTCCATCTTTAGTATTAAAAGGATCTAGAGCTTGAACACGATCGTTAGCATAAGCACTTTCTGTAGCACTCATGGCAACATGGTATTCATTGATGCCATCTTCTTCAAAGACACCATATTTATCTGTCCATTCTGGAGTAGAAGAATATGCGTAAGCAACCTCTGGTAAAGAAATAGAGAATTTATTATCCTTTGAACTAAATTTATTGTTTTTAATACTGCGATGGGCATTGAATGCTAGGTGTTTAGGCCAGGCTGTTTTTGCGTCTTCGTTACGCCCAATAATGACACTTCCATCAATACTAGCATTTTTGCCAATTAAAATGGAAGTACAAGAGGAGCGCCCAATTTTATTTATCATAATTTCACTCTTTCTAAGAATATAATATAATTAATATTGTATTACTGTGAGAATAAAATAAAAATACAATTGTGAGGTACAAATATGGCAGAATTTCCTGAAGATAAAGAAGTTATTTTATCTACTGACTACAAAAATCATAGTATTAATATGAATTTTTCAGATAATTTAGTGGATGATCGTGAAAAGGGATATATTTTATCAGCTGCCTTTTTTGCATTTGCTGCAAATCAAGGCTTAGATAAACAAGAAGTTATTGAAATGGTAAATTCTCATTATGATGAATTTACTGGAGATGATGGTGCTAGCTTGTTTAAACGATTATAAAAAAATTGTAATTTTTAAAGAAGATTGTGTACTTTTGTTATTTTTTGTTATATTATAATCATATAAGAAATAACACGTGTTTGTTAATTTTGAGTATTTTGTTATTTCATTGCTATAAGTTAAGTTTATTTTATGACAGAGGGTATAAAAATTGGCTAGAAGAAAAGAAATTGATAAAGAAAAAATATTAGATGGTGCCTATAAGCTGGCAGTTAAAGACGGAATTGAAAGTTTAACCGCAAGAAATATTGCCAAGGCGGTTCACTGTTCAACTCAACCTATTTATTTAGAATTTGAAAATATGACTGATTTGCGTAATCAAGTTTTAGGCAGAATTAGTAATGAATTAAAGACTAACACCTTGCAGCAAAACTTTACTGCTGAACCATTAATTGATTTAGCCTTATCATACATTTACTTTGCTAAAGACCATGTTGGCCTTTTCCGTGCAATGTTTGTTGATGGTAAGTTTGGTAGTAAGCTCATTTCAGACACTTTGATGGACTTAGGTACTGAGAAGTTTAAACAACAATTTGATGCAAGCGAATTTTCAAATGAAAGAATTCGTCATATTGTAATTACTACTTGGGTTTCAGCAACTGGTATTGCAGCTTTGCAAATTAATCAAACTGTTGACTTTAGTCAAGATCAAATGATTAATGTTTTAGAAGCACAAGTTCATGATGCTATGCTTAATGATCGTCTTACTAATACTGAAGAAAGTCCATTATTTGCAGCAGACGATGCCGCTTCTTTAGCTGAAAAATTAAGCTAATTAAGACACTTATTAGATGATGAAAAACTACTCCTCTGGGGGTAGTTTTTTATTTATAAAATTAAATTTGGTGTTTTATGGTGTAAACCGTATAATTGATAGTGAATAGAATTGTATTTAAAGAAAGGTGAGTAAGATGAAAATACTTGCTATTGTAGGTAGTAACGCAGATCATTCATATAATAGAGACTTGCTAAAATTTATTAAAAAGCATTTTACTGGTAAATATGATATTGAACTTGCAGAGGTCCGTGATCTTCCAATGTTTAAGGAAGGATTTACAGATATACCTGATAGTGTAAAAACATTAAGTGAAAAGGTAGAAGCAGCAGATGCAGTTTTAATTGCAACCCCTGAACAACAACACTCTGTTCCATCATCACTAAAGAGTGCGCTTGAATGGTTATCTTCAGCTGCACATCCCTTCAAAAATAAGCCTATTTTAATTGTTGGGACTTCAGTTTTGCCTCAAGGTTCAGCACGTGGACAAAGTCACTTGAAGTTAGTACTTAATTCTCCTGGATTTGGTGGCATCGTATTTGATGGTGATGAATTTATGTTAGGTAGTGCACCAGAACAATTTGATAAAGATGGTAATTTATCAGAGGGCACAGTAAAATTCATGGATCATTTCTTTGATGAATTTGATGCTTGGTATGCTCAAGTAACTGGTAAGAATACGAAGAGTGTTTTAGCACAAATATTTGATAGAGAGGGTTAAAATAATGAAATTACTTGCTATTGTTGGTACTAACGCAGATTTTTCTTATAACCGTCTTGTAGAAGAATTTATAGCAAAGCGTTATAAGGATCAAGCTGATATTGAAGTTTTTGAAATTGCCGATTTACCTCGCTTCAAAAAAGAAGGCGAACCAGATAAAAAGGTTAAAGAATTTAGAAAAAAGATTCTTAAAGCCGATGGGATTATTATCTCTACTCCAGAATATGACCACAGTATTCCTTCATCATTGAAGAGTGCATTAGAATGGACCGGTAGCCATGCTTTAGGTGATGGCAATGTAATGAAGGGTAAGCCGGTAATGGTTTTAGGTGCTTCTTTGGGGATGCAAGGTGCTTCACGTGCTCAAGAAGAATTACGTGAAATCTTACTTTCTCCTGATCAAAGCGCTAATGTTTTACCAGGAAACGAAGTTTTAATTGGACGCGCACCAAGTAAGTTTGACAAAGAATCTGGTGATTTGTTGGATGAAGCAACTGAAAAGCTTATTGATACAACATTTAAGAATTTTGTCACTTTTGTAAATCAAGCAACAAAATAATTAAGTAGTTTGGCTATGATACAGACCATACCTAGGGTATGGTCTTTTATTGTGAATTAAATCCAAAGTAGTTTAAAATAAAGCCAAGAAGAGTAGATATAGGAGTAAAGTATGTTTGAACCTCTTGTTTTACCTTTAAATAAGGTGGCTAATGTACGTGATTTAGGTGCATATTATGGCTTTAATGGACGAGCAATCAAAAGACACAAATTATTGAGAAGTGGAAAATTATTCAGGCTACCACAAGATGACATGACTTTCTTTGAAAATTATGGTCTCAAAAAAATTATTGATTTTAGAACTTCATTAGAATGTGAAAAGGAACCAGATTCAGTCCCTGCAGGAGTAGAGTATATTCATTTAGCAGTACATGAAGAGAAAAAATTAGGTGTACCAGATCAAGATAAGGAAAAACTAAAAAAGACCTATAGTTTTGATCAATATGCTGGTTTCAAAGTGATGTGTCATCAATATCGTAAAACTGTTCGTTCAACATATTCGCAGGCTGTCTACCGAAAATTTTTTGAGATCTTGGCTAATAATGAAGATGGCGCAGTTCTTTATCATTGTTCTGAAGGAAAGGATCGAACTGGTATTGCTACGTATTATTTATTACATATTTTAGGTGTAGATGGATATGTGATAAGGGACGATTATTTATTTTCTAATTATGAACTTGATAGTTATCGAAAAAAAGTAGATACACTGGCATTAACAAATGGTTCTAATCAATATGTGCGCGCTAATTTACGTTCACTTGCCAGTGTAGCTAATGAATACTTGGATAGTGCCTTAATTTTAATTAATAATGAATATGGTGGATTAGATAATTATCTTAAAGAAAGTATTGGAATTGATCAGGCGATGATAGAACGCTTGAGAGAACTATATTTAGAACCGAAAATTTAAAGAGGGTAAGAATATGATAGAAGATTTTACTAAAAAGCAAATTTCAAAATCAGGCCGTGGTTTAGGAACTATTATTACCTTGCAATTATTTGGCTCAACCGATGAATATATTCTAGACGAATCCTTTGCTCTAATTGCTGGTTATGAGGATCGGTTAACTGTTAACCGTGATAAATCTGAAGTAATGGATATTAATCATGCAGCAGGGAAAAATCCAGTTCAGGTTTCTTCAAGTACTTATAAGTTGATAAAATTAGCAGTTGAAAAAAGTCGAGAAAATTTTGGCTTCAATGCTTTAATTGGGCCAGTAGTAAAATTATGGCATATTGGTTTTAAAGATGCGCATGTGCCTACTGATGAAGCGATAAAAGAAAAGATGGCTTTAACTCATCCAGAAGACGTTATTTTAGATGATGTAAATCAGACTGTTTTTCTGACTAAGCCAGGAATGGAGTTAGATTTAGGTGGGATTGCCAAGGGTTATATTGCTGATCGAATTCGTGATCTTTGGCACGCTTATGATGTACGTGCCGGAATTATTAACTTAGGCGGAAATGTTTTATTTGTAGGACCAAGTCCACGAAGAGAGAGTGGAAAATGGGTATTAGGCGTTCAAGATCCAAAATTAAAACGGGGAGAAAATCTAACTACTGCAACAGTTTCTGAATGTTCTGCAGTTACTTCTGGTACGTATGAACGAGTATTGAAAATTAATGGTAAGCAATATCATCATATTATTGATCCAAAAACTGGCTATCCTGTTAAAACTAATGTTGCAGGGGTAACGCTGTTTACTAGAGATTCAGTTCAAGCAGAAATTGAATGTAAACGTCTATTTTTTGCTGGAAAGCCAATCGAAGGCTGGCAAGATGATGAAGCTGGTCGTTATGGTGCGATTTTCGTTTATAATAATGATCAAATTGAACGTGTGAATGTATAAAAATAAGCGTCATGTATTTTAAACATGACGCTATTTTTTATCCTAAAGTTCGACTAATACCGAACACGGTCTTGAAGACGCCGTTTGAAAGACCTGGAGTATCATAAATAATTGCTCTTAGAAATGGTGAATCAACAGTTTGTTGGATGAACCACTGGTTTTGGAAGGCATCACACATTGATAAAACAACATAGACAACAAAGTAGGCTGCAAATAAAGAAATTAGAGCACCTAAGACATGATCTAATAAGGTGGTAAAACCATGTTTGTTAGGATCTTTTTTGGGTAACCAACGTTTAAAAATTTTTACAATTTGCCGACCAACAAACCAAATAATAAAGAAAGCAATGAAACGATAAATCATTAAATCAAGCGCAGAGTTTGCTGTAGAAGTATTAGTATTGGCAAAATGTGAATACAGCCAATTTCCTAAGCTATTTTGTCCTAAAATTGCAACTGCAAAAACAATGGCGCCAAAAATTAAATTAATTATTCGACGTGAAAAACCAATTTGATAACCTTTATAAACTTGGTAGCCTAAATATAATAAAACTAAGATGGTAACAAGCATAATAATTCTCCTTTGGCATTAATTATAGCTGATTAGAGGATTAGTTTGAGTCTTAAGCTGTGAACTTTTGACGATTTTAAAAAAATAATTCATAATTAATACGTTAAGCTCAATAATTGGGATTGTTTACTTTCCATATTTGCGGTAAATTAATAGTATGTGAAACATGGTTTCACGGGTGAAATATGAATCCAGAAAATTTTATAACAACTTTAACAGAACAAGGTTTTAACCTTAGTTCTCAACAAAAAGAACAGTTTGCAATATATTATCGAGATCTAGTAAAAACTAATGAGAAGGTTAATTTAACTAGAATTACCGATGAAAAAGATGTTTATCAAAAACATTTTTATGACAGTATTACACCAGTATTAGAATTTCCTGATTTATTTCAGGGAGATAAAACTTTGTGTGATGTAGGAGCCGGTGCAGGTTTTCCGTCATTGCCCATTAAAATTCTTTGCCCTAATTTAAAGGTAACAATTATCGATTCCTTGGGGAAAAGATTAAAATTTCTCGAGTCTTTAGTTCAAAAACTAAATTTAGATAATGTAACTTTGGTCCATGCGCGAGCAGAGGATGCGGGACAAAATCCTTCTCTACGGGAACAATTTGATCTTGTAACGGCTAGAGCAGTAGCTAGAATGTCTGTTTTAGGTGAGTATTGCTTACCTTTGGTAAAACCTAATGGTTACTTTATTGCTCTTAAAGGACCTAAAGCAGAAGATGAATTGACTAATGCTAAAAAAGCAATAAAACTCTTAGGTGGTAAAACACAAAAAGTAGTAGAACTAACTCTACCTAATAGTGATGATGAACGAACCTTAATTTTAGTTAAAAAACTAAGTAAAACACCGAAAAAGTATCCACGCCAAGCTGGAACTCCGAATAAAAAACCACTTTAGAGAGTTTAACTGGGAGGAATTTTAGATGCCATTATTTTTTGGACATAAAAATAAAAATGAAGAAAATAAACAAGTTCAAGAGATTGAAATAGATCGAATTGTACCTAATCGTTTTCAACCAAGACGGACATTTAGTGATGAATCAATTGCCGAATTAGCTCAAACGTTGAAAGAACAAGGACTACTTCAACCAATTATTTTACGAAAAGATGAAACTGAAGAAGGTAGATACGAAATTATTGCCGGTGAAAGACGTTTTCGTGCTGCCCGCTCTTTAGACTGGGCTAAAATTCCTGCAATTGTTGAAGATATGGATGATGCAAAAGTTGCCTCATTAGCCTTAATTGAGAATTTACAACGTGAGGATCTTAATCCGATTGATGAAGCACAAGCTTACTTACAATTGATGAAGGTCAATAATTTAACGCAAACTGAATTAGCTAAACAAGTTGGAAAAACACAATCTTATGTTGCAAATAAAATTCGCTTATTGCGTTTAACTCCTAAAGTCCAGAGCTTTTTAGTATCTAAAAAAATTACCCAGCGTCATGGTCGAGCCCTTTTGAATTTGAGTGAAGAAGATCAAGACCGTGCCGTCAGCGAAATCATTAAAAAGGGACTTACTGTTAAAGAAACCGAAACAATGGTTGATGATTTGGATGGCTATTTTACTGCCTTAGCTGAGGCTGAAAAGCAAGCCAATACTAAAGCAAAGAGCAAGAATACTAAAAAGCAAATTATTAAAACTGGTAATGATTTTAAAGTTCAAGTTAATACTATCAAGCAAGCAATTAAAATGGCTAAAAAATCAGGATTAAAAGTTAAGTATAAAGAAGATAAAGAAGAAGACTCATATAAAATTACAATCGAATTATTCAATAAAAATTAAGGAGTAATAATGGTTCAAATTATTTCTGTCGCTAATCAAAAAGGTGGCGTTGGAAAAACCACAACTACGATTAATTTAGGCGCAAGTATTGCTAAACATGGTTATAAAGTCTTAATTGTAGATATTGATCCACAGGGAAATGCAACTTCAGGACTAGGAGTAGAAAAATCTTCTGTTGATCAAGATGTTTATAATGTCATTATCGATGAAGTTCCAATTTCTAAGACAATTCACCGTAGCTCAACAAATGGCTTGGATATTGTACCTGCTACGATTCAGTTAGCCGGCGCGGAAATGGAATTAACGTCTTTAATGGCACGAGAGACAAGACTGAAGCAGGGAATTGATGAAGTTAGTGATCAATATGATTTTATTTTTATTGATTGTCCTCCTTCCTTAGGTCAATTATCTATTAATGCCTTTACTGCATCTGATTCAATTCTAATTCCAGTACAAAGTGAATATTATGCAATGGAAGGGTTGAGTCAATTACTAAATACTATTAGATTAGTGCAAAAACATTTCAATAAAAATCTTGATGTAGAAGGTGTTTTATTAACAATGTTGGATGCCAGAACTAATCTAGGGGCTGATGTTGTAAAAGAAGTACAATCCTATTTCAGTAAAAAGGTTTACAAAACAATTATTCCTAGAATTACAAAATTAGCAGAAGCTCCAAGTTATGGACAAGCAATAACTGAATATGCTCCCAGATCTCGTGGGGCAGAAGTTTATGATTCACTAGCAAAAGAGGTGTTAAAGGCTCATGGCAAGAAAGTCAAACGATGATACTAAGAAAAAAGGTTTGGGCAAAGGCCTAGGTAAAGGTTTAGAAGCTTTATTTGATGAAGGTCCAAAAATTGAAGATGCCGAAGAGGTAAGTGAACTTTCATTAGAAGAGATTCGTCCTAATCCTTATCAACCTAGAAAAACATTTGAAGAAAAGAGTTTAAAAGAGCTAGCTGAATCTATCAAAGAAAATGGTGTTTTTCAGCCGATTATTGTACGTAAGTCAATTAATGGCTATGAAATAATTGCTGGTGAAAGACGTTTTCGTGCTTCTAAATTAGCAAAAAAAGCTACTATTCCAGCAATTATTCGTGACTTTGATGAAGCACAGATGATGGAAGTAGCGGTTCTTGAAAACTTACAGCGTGAAGATTTAACACCATTAGAAGAAGCGCAAGCCTATGAAACACTTCAAAAAAATCTTGGTTTAACTCAAGAAGAGGTTTCTAAACGGTTAGGTAAATCACGACCTTATATTGCTAATTACTTGCGTTTATTGACTTTACCACAAAAGACAAAACGTCTCTTGCAACATGGTGAACTTTCAATGGGACAAGCTAGAACGCTTTTAGGATTAAAGAATAAGGATGAAATTGATACTTTGGCCAAAAAAGTTGTTAAAGAGGGCATTACTGTCCGTCAACTTGAATCTTTGGTAAATCGTATTAATGAAAAAAGTATTGCGCATCCAAAACAAAAGCGTATCAAAAAATCTGCATTTATTAAAGCTAGTGAAGATGAACTTAAGGGTAAATTTGGTACTAGTGTAAATATTACTGAAAATAAAAAGGGTAAAGGTCACTTAGCAATTGATTTTTCTTCTGCAGAAGAATTAAATAGAATATTAGACTTATTGGGTGTTGACTTAGATAAGTAAGTTTACTACTAATAATAACTATATGAGGTGATTTTTCATGTATCATTTAGCAGATATCGTGCAAATGAAAAAACCGCATGCTTGTGGTGAAAACAAATGGGAAATTCTAAGAATGGGAGCAGATATTAGAATTAAGTGTATGGGATGCGGTCATATTGTAATGATGTCACGTGGTGATTTTAATAAGCGATTAAAGAAAGTTATTACAATGGCAAATGATCCCACAACCCAAAAATACGAATATTATATCCCTAAGGATAAAATAATGGTACCCCGTTTTGAAAAGTAATTAGTTAAGGAGAATAAAATGGCATTAACTGCTGGTATTGTTGGTTTACCAAATGTTGGTAAATCTACTTTGTTTAACGCAATCACTAAAGCTGGAGCTGAAATGGCGAACTATCCGTTTGCAACTATTGAACCAAATGTTGGGATGGTGGAAGTGCCAGATCAACGTTTAGCAAGAATTCAGGAATTAGTTCCTGCTAAAAAGATTGTTCATACTACTTTTGAATTTACAGATATTGCTGGATTAGTAAAAGGTGCTTCAAAAGGTGAAGGTTTAGGTAATAAATTCTTAGAAAATATTCGTCAAACTGATGCAATTGTTCACGTTGTGCGTGCTTTTGATGATGACAATATTACCTCTGTCACTGGTAAGGTTGATCCGGAAGAAGATATTAATACTATTAACTTAGAGCTTGCAATTGCAGACTTAGATGCTGTTAATCGCCGTATCAGTAAAGTTCAAAAGGTTGCTCAACAAGGTGATAAAGAAGCTAAAGCTGAAATGGCAGTTTTAGAAAAATTAAAGCCAGTGCTTGAAGAAGGTAAGGCAGCGCGTTCTATTGATTTTAATGAAGATGAACAAAAGATAGTTAAAGGGCTATTCTTATTAACTTCAAAGCCAGTGATTTATGTTGCAAATATTGCTGAAAGTTCAATGGCTGATCCCGAAAGTGATAAGTATTTCCAAATTGTCAAAAAGCATGCAGAAAGTGAAAATGCTGAAGCTTTAGGAATTTCGGCTGCAACTGAAGAAGAAATTGCGGCAATGGATGATGATGAAAGAAAAGAATTCCTTGAAATGGAAGGTGTAGAGGAATCTGGTTTAGATCGTTTAATTAAAGCTGCTTACCATATTCTAGGATTAAGAACTTTCTTTACAGCTGGTGGTCCAGAAACTCGTGCCTGGACTTTCCGTCAAGGGATGAAGGCACCTCAAGTTGCAGGTGTCATCCACTCAGACTTTGAACGTGGTTTTATTCGTGCCGAAGTAGTATCATTTGATGACTTAAATGAATTAGAAACCATGCAAAAAGTTAAAGAAGCAGGTAAACTTCGCCTCGAAGGTAAAGATTATGTGGTTGAAGATGGCGATATTATTGAATTTAGATTCAATGTTTAGGAGTTAAAGCTTTTATGAGTGAAGATAAAAAGGATCAAACTAAACCTGTGGAAGAGGCAAATAAGGCACAGGGACAAGAAGAGTTAAAAAAGCAATCAAAAAGAGCAGCTTATGAAGAAGAAATAAAACATACTGCCCCAGAAGAGTTGCGCAAGAAATTGACAAATAAAAACTCAGATTATGTTTTCAGATTACAAAAAGCATTACTTGAAAATGAAAATATAGCTAATGATCAAGTTGAGCCAGCAATTGATTCAATTTTGCCAGAGATGATTATTGCACAACAAAAGGGTATTCCAGCAAGTACTTTATATAAAATGTCCCCAACAGAAAAGGCAATTGAGTTAACTCATCCTAAACCTAAAAAAGTAGAGCAAAAGTTTGGATTACTAGTACTAGATAATATTCTTTTGTACTTAGCTCTTTTTGCTGGTGTATACGGTGTAGTACAAGTATTTTCTAAAACTCCAAGTGGTGCAGAATTAGGAGCAGTTACATTATTCGTTTTAGTCATCGGTTTAGGTTGGATGATGGCTTACTATACCCGTTGGATGGTTACGCCTAAAGATAAGAGAATGGGTACAGGAAAGATCGTTCTTATTGGAATAGGTGTGTTGATTGTCATGTTTTTATGGGTAACGGCTACGAGTTTACCGGGAATGAGACAACTTAACCCGCCATTGAACCCATGGGCTGAAATTATTATTGCTGTGATCGCTTTTGGAGTACGTTATTACTTAAGACGTAGATATAATATTATTGATCCAGTTAAACAAGCCCATTTACAAGACGGTAAAAAGCAATAAGTACATAGATATTTTATCTAAAGTGGTCTAAAATTATAATTTAAGAGCGCTTATATAAGATATTGATTTAATAAATTGACGCTTCGGCGTCTTTTTATTTTATATTTATTAGAAAATTTAATAAAAGGGGAGAATTTAATGATTTCCACATTACGAAAATCAATCCGACAATATAAGAATTTGTCAATAGCAGCTCCCATTCTAGTTTCTGGTGAAGTTATTGTTGAAATGCTTATTCCTTATTTGGTAGGTATTTTAATTGACCAGGGAATTATGACAGGGAATATGAAGGCCATTGTAAAATGGGGAATTGTTCTTTTTTGCTTGACGATTTTTGCTGTAGCTTGTGGGATTGGTAGTAGTTATTGTGCTACACATGCAGCTGCAGGATTTGCTGCTAATGTTCGACAAGATATGTTTGATAATATTCAGGAATTTTCATTTTCGAATATTGATAAGTTTTCAAGCTCAAGTTTGGTTACTCGTTTGACTACCGATGTTACAAATGTTCAAATGGCATATCAAATGATCATTAGATTTGCAGTACGTGCACCAATGATGTTAGTTGTTGCAGTTGTAATGTCGGTTATCATTAGTCCACGTTTATCATTAATATTTGTGATTATTGCACCAATTTTTGCGATTATACTGGTTTTGTTGATAAGAAGTGCTTATCCATACTTCCCTAAGATTTTTAAGGGATATGACAAATTAAATCAAGACGTACGCGAAAATGTACGTGGAATTCGTGAAGTAAAGACTTATGTGCAAGAACAACCACAAATCAAGAACTTTGAAAAATCTACTGGATTAATTTACAGATTGTTCTCAACTGCTCAAAAAATTATGTCTTTAAACGCAGTTACGGTAATGGCTGTTTTAAATATTTCCACTCTAGCGATTGCATGGTTTGGTGCTAAAGAAATCGTTGGTCATACCTTACAAACAGGTCAATTGGTATCAATGTTTACTTATTCAAACTCAATTTTATTTGCTTTGAATATGATAGCAATGATCATTACCCAATTAGTTATTTCTGGTGCTAGTGCGCAAAGAATTACTAAGGTTTTACAAGAGCAACCAACAATTACTAATCCTAAGGATCCAATTGAAGAAATTCAAAATGGAGAAATTAATTTTAAGAATGTAGATTTTAAATATGCACCTGACGATAAAAATTATGCATTAAAGGATATCAATTTGCATATTAAGTCTGGTGAAACCATTGGGATTATTGGTGAGACTGGTTCTTCTAAATCTACTTTAGTTTCTTTGATTCCTCGTTTATATGATGCAACTTCTGGTGAAGTAGAGGTGGCAGGTCATAATGTAAAAGATTATGACTTAAATGTTCTACGTGACAAAGTATCGATGGTTTTACAAAAGAATGTTCTTTTCACGGGAACTATTAAAGAAAACTTGATGTGGGGTAATGAGAATGCGACAGATGAAGAAATTGTTCGTGCAGCAAAAATTGCCCATGCAGATGGTTTTATTAGAGAATTACCAGATGGTTATGATACTCAAATAAGTCAGGGTGGTAATAACGTTTCTGGTGGTCAAAAGCAACGTTTGACTATCGCACGTGCCTTATTGAAGAATCCAAAGATTTTGATTCTTGATGATTCAATGTCTGCTGTTGATACTAGTACCGAACGTGAAATTCGTCATGCTTTAGTTAATGATATGCCAAATACCACAAAAATTATTATTTCTCAGCGTATTGTTTCTATTAAAGATGCTGACCACATTATCGTAATGGATAAGGGTAGAATTCAAGCTATTGGTACTAATGATGAATTAATGAAAACAAATGAACTCTATAGTTCAATTGCTAAATTCCAAGAAGAAAAGTAGGTGAAATAGTTTGGATCAAGCAGAAAAGAAATCTCAATTAAAAGGTAAGAGAGGTAAAGTTTTAGGCCGCTTATTAAAACTAGTTTTTACTACTAGTCCTTGGATGCTGGTTGTCTCCATCGTCGGGATTATTTTATCAGCAGCTTCTGGAGTTATTGGATCTTTATTTATTGAAAAATTAATCGATTCTTACATTACTCCTTTACTGCATGAAAAAGTACCTAATTATCAGCCTTTGCTTTATGCTGTCTGTGTAATGTTAGGTATCTTTGTTATTGGGTGGATTGCTAATTACTTATTTACAGTTTTAATGGCTGTTTTAGCACAAAAAGTTCAATATAATGTTCGAAATAAAATGTTCACCCATATGGAGTCTTTACCAATTCCTTATTTCGATCGTAATGAATATGGGGATATCATGAGTAGATATACTAATGATATTGATACTTTGCAACAAATGATCTCTCAATCAATTCCTCAATTCATGAATTCACTCCTAACATTAATTTTCGTAGTAGTCGCAATGTTAACTTTAAGCTGGCAGTTAACAATTTTATCCTTTATAATTTTTGCCTTATCTTTTGGAGTAGTAAAATTTTTGACTACTAGATCTAGCCGCTACTTCAAAATTCAACAAGAAAAAATGGGTGAATTAAACGGTTATGATGAAGAAATGCTTAACGGTCTAAAAGTTATTAAGATTTTTTCTCATGAGCCAGAAGCTAAAGAGGGTTTTCAAAAGTATAATGATCAATTACGAATTGCTTCAGGAAATGCAAATGCCTATGCCAATGTCTTGTTCCCAATCATGGGAAGTATTGGAAATTTACTTTATGTATTAGTTGCATTTGTAGGTGGAGCAGCAGCAATTAATGGTTGGGTTCCAATTACATTAGGTGCGATTGCATCGTTCCTGCAATTATCACGTCAGTTTAGTATGCCGATTTCACAGATTTCTCAACAATTAAATTCAATTGTTATGGCATTAGCTGGGGCAGATCGAATTTTTGAATTAGAGGATGAACCTTCAGAAGTTGATGATGGAGATGTAACTATTTGGAAGAATCCTGATAAAAAGCATGAATTTGATTGGGTAGTGCCAGAAAAGGATGGTCAAAATAAGAAGGTGCCAATTAAAGGTCATATTATTTTTGATAAGGTAAATTTCTCCTACGTTCCTGGACATCAAATCTTGTATGATATCAATATTGATGCTAAACCAGGAATGAAAGTTGCTCTGGTAGGAGAAACAGGAGCAGGAAAAACTACCATTTCGAATATGTTGAACCGTTTTTACCAAATTCAGTCTGGTAAAATCACTTATGATGGTGTACCAATTTCACAAATCAAACTAAATGACTTACGTCATTCTTTGGCTATTGTTTTACAAGAAACACATTTATTTAGTGGAACAATTAGAGATAATATCCGTTTTAGTAAACCTGATGCTACTGATGAAGAAGTACGTGAAGCAGCACGTCTATCTCATGCGAGCGAGTTTATTGAGAATTTGGCAGATGGTTATGATACAGTGATTGATGGTGATGGGGGTGACCTATCACAAGGCCAAATGCAATTAATTAGTATTGCCCGGGCGATGATTGCTGATGAACCTGTTATGATCTTAGATGAAGCAACTTCAAGCATTGATACTAGAACTGAACGAATGGTTCAAGCAGGAATGGATAATTTATTAAAAGGGCGAACAAGTTTTGTTATTGCCCACCGTTTATCAACTATTGTTAACTCTGATTTAATTCTTGTTCTTGATCATGGTCATATTATTGAACGTGGTTCTCATGAAGAATTACTTAAGGAAAAGGGCTATTATTACGAACTTTATACTGGTAAGAAAGAAATTCAATAATTAATTAAAGGTGCTAAGCTTTTGAAAAAAGTTTAGTGCTTTTTTATGACTTTATTAAGGATAGAGTTATAAGTAAAACTTTTATGAAATTAAGGGTAAAATAGTTCTAAATATAAAATGTATAATATAAATTGTAAATATAAAAAATTATAGGAGAGGAATTCTCTATGAAAGTCTTAGTTGTTGATGACGATAAAGAAATTGTTGAACTTTTAAATATCTATCTAAAAAATGAAGGATATGAACCAGTAAGTGCTTATTCTGGTAAAGAAGCTCTTACTAAGCTTTCTACTAATCCTGATATTGCTTGTATGATTTTGGATATTATGATGCCTCAAATGTCAGGAATTGATGTAATCAAGGAAGTCAGAAAAGATTCAGAAATCCCAATTTTAGTTGTATCTGCTAAATCAGGCGATATGGACAAAATTCAAGGTTTGATTACTGGTGCTGATGACTATGTAGTAAAGCCTTTCAATCCACTTGAAGTAATGGCTCGTGTACGTTCTTTATTACGTCGTAGTCAAAAGGAAGTTAAAAGTGATGAACCTGATATTTTGGAAGTGGGCCCATTAATTATTAATAAAGATTCTCATGAAGTAAAAACGGTGGATGGCACGCCAATTCAATTAACTGCGTTAGAATTTGGAATTCTTTATATGCTTGCTAGTCATCCTAACCGTGTATTTTCAGCCGATGAAATTTTTGAACGTGTTTGGCAACAAGAGTCAGTAGTGTCTGCAAAAACTGTTATGGTTCACGTATCTCACTTACGTGATAAGATCCAAAAAGCTACTAATGGTGAAGAAGTCATCCAAACTGTTTGGGGCGTTGGTTATAAAATAGAAGCTTAAGGAAGCAATGAAAAAACAAAAAGTTAAACTCACTGCACGAGAAAAAAGTGAACTATTTGGTGAAGCAGTAGTTACAATTGTATTGTTACTACTGCTAAATTTATCAGTTGTAATTCTACTTAATCTAGCAGTAATAAATGATCCGCATTTAGAGAATAATATTTTCTTTCTAAAAAAGAATATTACTTTATGGAATGGATCGCATCTTTGGTCTTGGCAACGTGGGTTCATCATTATTTTAGTGATTTTTGATGTTATTATTTTGTGGTGGAGATTAATTAGACGTTACCGCCAAATGCAATTGCGTCATGTGATTGATGAATTGCATTATATTGCGGATGGACACTTTGATCATCGTATTCCTTTTACCGTAAAAACAGATCTTCAAAAAGTAATTGATTCAATTAATGCCTTAGTTGATAGTACTGTGGCAGCAATGGAAGAGGAAAGGCAGATTGAAAAGTCAAAAGATGATTTGATTACTAATGTCTCGCATGATATTCGCACACCATTAACTTCTATTATTGGATATTTGGGGTTGCTTAAGTATCAAGATGATTTAAGTAAAGAAAATAAAAAATATATCACTATTGCTTATGATAAATCCTTACAAATGAAGTCGTTAGCAGATGATTTGTTTGAATATACAACCTTAAAAGCAAGTAATAAGAGCAAATTAGTATTAGCACCACTACATGTTAATTCAATGTTAGAACAGGTAGCGGCTGGATTTGAATTAGAAGCAAAAAATAAAAAGATAGAATTTAATGTAGAAACAAGGCCACATGATTTGACAATTCAGGCTGATGCCAAAAAATTAGTTCGGGTCTTGAATAACTTGATTACCAATGCGCTTAAGTATGGAGAAGGCGCGACACAAATTAATTTAATTGCTAATAAAGTAAATAATAAGTATGTTGAATTAAGAGTTGAAAATAATGGTAAAAAAATACCTGAAGAAGCTCTTAAATCAATTTTTGAGCGTTTTTATCGAGTTGAATCATCCCGCAACCTGCAAACAGGTGGAGCAGGTTTAGGATTAGCAATCTCTCAAAATATTGTTGAACTCCATGGTGGAACTATTACTTGTAAGTCAGATGATAATTGGACAAGTTTCATTATTAGATTACCACTCAATTCTCCCCAGGAATAAAGGGGTGTGCTATAATTTAGGCTGAATTGATTTGATTATAGGAGAAAAAATGACTGAATCTAGCATTTCACTAAATACTTGTATTTTAATTTTGAAAGAGCACCATTTGCTAAAATCTAGTGCTGTTCAAGATGCTGTACCAACAAAATTGGATTATATTTCTTATGATTCGCGTGATATCAAAACCAATACTTTGTTCTTTTGTAAGGGACAAGCATTTAGACCTACATATCTTTCTATGGCAAAAGATAATGGAGCGGTATGTTACGTAGCTGAACAGCCTTATCCTGAAGGCAAAGGAATGCATGCTCTCATTGTTAGAGATGTTTCAAAAGCAATGGCTTTGTTATCTGCTGCCTTTTACAATTTTCCTCAAGATGATTTGTATGTGGTGGCCTTTACTGGTACTAAAGGAAAAACTACATCTGCTTACTTCTTGAAAGGGATGCTAGATGAGGTTAATGGAGGACGTACGGCTCTAATTTCATCAGTAGATGATGTTGTCGGTCCTAACCCAGAAGATCGTTTTAAGTCTAGCTTAACTACGCCAGAGTCATTGGACTTATTCCGTGATATGCGTACTGCTGTAGATAATGGTATGACTCACTTAGTAATGGAAGTTTCTTCTCAAGCTTACAAAAAGAATCGTGTCTTTGGTTTAACTTATGATTTAGGTTTCTTTTTAAATATTACTCCAGATCACATTGGACCAAATGAACACCCAAACTTTGCGGATTATTTGCACTGTAAATTACAACTAATGGTAAATTCGCGTAAATGTATTATTAATGCCATGACTGATCACTTTGATAAAGTTTATGCAGCCGCTACTACTACCACTAACCCAGATAGTATTTACTTATTTGCAGATAATAAATTTGAAAATCCAAACTTAGAAAAGACAATTGACTTCCGTTTTGAATCTATCGAAACAGATATGGCAGAAACTAAGTTTAAGCTATATTGTGAATCAGAAATGGCTAAAAAGTTGCCAATCGCTGGGGAATATACTCTTCAAATGATTGGGGACTTTAATGAAATTAATGGTACAGCTGCTATTATTGGAGCAGGGCTTGCAGGTGAAGACTATCAAGAAGCTGCTAAAGGGATTCGTCATGTCACAATTCCTGGTAGAATGGAGACTCTACCTTCTGATAATCATGGTACTGTAGTAGTTGATTATGCCCATAATAAAGCATCAATGATGGCATTAATGGGCTTTATGAAAAAAGAATTTAATAATCCTAAGATTATTGTAGTAGTAGGGGCTCCAGGAGATAAAGGAGTATCTCGTCGTCCTGGCTTTAGTGAAAGTTTAAGTGCTTATGCAGATAAGGCATTTTTAACAACTGATGATCCTGGATTTGAAGATCCAAAAGATATTGCTGATGAAATTAATGCCGGAATTGATCATTCAAAAGTTGATGTAACTATTGAATTAGATCGTGAAAAAGCAATTCATGATGCTATTGCCATGGCTGGTAAAAATGATATTGTGTTAATTTGTGGTAAGGGTGCTGATCCATATCAAAAGATTCGTGGTGTTGACACTCCTTATCCAACAGATATTAAGGTTGCTGAAAAGGTAATTAAAGATCTTGAAGGTGACCAAGATTAAGTTTAGTAAGGGATAAACATGAAACATTTTTTCTCGATTATTGGTGGTATGGGAACAATAGCTACTGAAAGCTATGTTCGTTTAATTAATCATCGTGTAAAAATTTCTAAAGACCAAGATTATCTGAATTATAGTTTAGTAAATGACGCGCAAGTACCAGATCGTACGGCTTATATTAAAGATCATTCTAAACCCAACTTCTTTTATGATTTAAAAGATGATATTGAAGGACAATCTAAACTAAATCCTGATTTTATTGTAATGGTCTGCAATACGGCCCATTATTTTTATGACGATTTGGCTGCCTTAACTAATGTTCCTTTCTTGCATATGATGAGAATTGCAGTCCACAATTTTGTAGAAAATTATCCAAAAGAAGAAAAAATTGGTTTAATTGCTACAGAAGGATCGATTTATGATCATCTTTATGCTGACGAACTTGAAAAAGTGGGTAAAAAAGTTGAGTTAGGTGGGCCAGAGATCCAACCAATGGTAAATAAGTTGATTTATGACAACATTAAGGAAAAAGGTGTTGTAGATAAAGAACTTTATCATAAAATTTTGCAAACTATGCATGATAAATATGACTGTAACGTGATTTTACTAGGATGTACAGAATTATCTTTGGCACAAGAAAAAGCTCCTGATCATCCTTATAACGTCATTGATCCCCAGTCAATTATTGCAGATGTTTCAATTGAATTAGCTCTAAAAATTAGAAATGGTATGGATCCAAAAGAAGCTACAAAGAAATATTTATATGAATAATAAAAAGATTTGATCTTAGAGATCAAATCTTTTTTGTTAAGATAAATTATTTTAATGAAAAACTAAGAGAGTAATTGCTTTTTAAAATGTAAGCGTTTATCATATTGATAGATATGGAAGGTTGCTAACTGAGGAGGCTATAAAATGATTTATACAGTTACAGTTAATCCAGCATTGGATTATGTAATACAGTTAAAGGCAATAAATCCAGGCGAAATAAATCGTACTGATAAAGCTCAATTTTTAGTTGGTGGAAAGGGTATTAATGTTTCTCAAATTCTTAACCAACTTAATGTTGATAATACTGCATGGGGATTTATTGGAGGATTTACTGGTAAAGAATTAGTGCGTCAATTAAACGTAAAGAAGATTGTTAGTGACTTTGTGACAATTAGTGATGACACACGAGTTAATATCAAAATCCACGCCCAAAAAGAAACAGAAATTAATGCAGCTGGTCCAAAGATTGATGCCCAAGAAATTGCAGCTTTTAAAGCTCGTTTAGATGATGTAAACGCTGGTGATATTGTAGTTTTAAGTGGTAGTCTTGCTCCAAGTTTACCAACTGATTTTTATAAAGATTTGTTACCAGCTATTAAAGAAAATGGTGCTGAATTTGCTATCGATACTACTGGACAAGCATTGCTTGATACTTTAGAATACAAGCCTTTGGTGATTAAACCAAATCTTCAGGAATTAGCTGATTTATTTGATACTAGCTTTAATAATAAAGAAGAATTATTTGCTGCCGGAGAAAAGTTACGTAAAATGGGTGCTCAAAATGTAATGATTTCGCTGGCAAGTGAAGGAGGATATTTAATTACTAAGGATCATATTTATTATGCTAGTGCTGCTAATGGAATTGCTGTAAACTCTGTGGGTGCCGGTGATTCAATGATTGCAGGTTTTGTGGGAACTTACTACAAGACGCAAGATCCTGTTGAAGCCTTCAGAGTTGGGATGGCTTGTGGTGGTGCTACCGCCTTTACTGAAGATATTGCAATTAAGAGTCAAATTGATACAGTATTAC
The DNA here is from genome assembly GCF_014522305.1 of Lactobacillus sp. PV034. Classification (NCBI taxonomy): domain Bacteria; kingdom Bacillati; phylum Bacillota; class Bacilli; order Lactobacillales; family Lactobacillaceae; genus Lactobacillus; species Lactobacillus sp. PV034. The sequence goes on from NZ_CP041982.1 coordinate 1,357,268, forward strand.
CACAAATTAAAGTTGAAGAGATCCGTTAGAATATTTAAAAAGTGCTTTGTAATAAAGCACTTTTTTTGTGTAATAATTAGGTTTTTATAAATTTTTTTAGTATAGTGGAGATAAGAAAGTTGCAATTAGAATTGAGGGATCAAAATGATAAAACTGATTGCTACTGATATGGATGGAACTTGGCTTAATGCAGAAAAAACTTATAATCATGAATTATTTCAAAAAGATTTTAAGTTAATGCAAGAAAAAAACATTAAGTTTGTAATTGCCAGCGGAAATCAATATGAAAATCTCTTAGCATATTTTCCAGAAAATGCGCGTAAGCAAATGTATTTTATTGCTGAAAATGGAGCTCTTGTGGCTGAAGGCAATAATATTTTGAAAATTGATAGTTTAAGTAGGGATTTATATGATTTAATTATCAGAATTTGCCAAACTTATCCATATCCAATAATTATTGCTGGAATAAAAAGTGCTTATATTCTAAAGTCAGCTGGATCAGATTTTTATAATTCAATGACCAGATTTTATCGAAAAATCAAGTTAATTGATAATTTAAACGATATTAAAGATCAAATATTTAAAGTTAGTCTAGTTGTGCCAGAAGATAAGATGCCTAAAATATTGCATGAATTAGAACGACAATATCCTCAAATTGGTATTGTTGCAGGAGGATATGATTCAATTGATTTCTCAGCGCCTCATGTTACTAAGGCGTCGGGGTTAGAATTTTTGAGTAAAAAATTAAATATTATGTCTGATGAAATGGTGGCTTTTGGTGACAGTGGTAATGATATTGCCATGCTTAAATATGTAGGCAAGAGTTTTGTGACCAATACTGGAATGACAAGCACTAAAAAGGTGGCAGACCATATAATAGGGTCTAGTCAGGATAGTAGTGTTCAAAAAGAAATTATAAAATTACTTGAAAATTAGGATTAAATATTTTAAAATGACCAGTTAACTATTTTAGTTAACTGATTTTTGTTTTGAGACTATTAAAATAGTAAAAGGAATTTTAAATAGTATGAATAATAAAAAAAGAATTAGTATATTGGCAATATTAGTAACAATGTTACTAGTAGTCAGTGGCTGCACTAAGCAAACTAAAAAGAATGATAAAATTAATATTGTTACTTCTACTAATGTTTATGCAAATATTGCACAGAATATAGTAGGTAAGTATGGGAAGGCTGAAGCTATTATTCAAAAGAGTACAGTTGATCCTCATGATTTTGAACCAACAACGGCTGATGCGAAGGTAGTAGATAGTGCTAATATTGTTGTGGCTAATGGCTTAGGTTATGATAGCTGGATGAATAATTTAGCAAGTGCTTCTAATAAAAAAGTAGTGCTTGTAGGTGAGGATTTAATGAAGTTAAAAAAGGGAGATAATCCTCATATTTGGTATGATTTGAATATGCCAGTGAAGTATGTAAACTATTTGGTAAAAAAACTTTCGCAGATTGATCCTAAGCATAAGGCTTATTATCAAGAAAATGGCGAAGCTTATATTGCTAAAATAAGTAAAATCAAAAAGATAGCACAGGGAATTAAAGGACAAGATAGTAAACCAGTATTTGTTAGTGAGCCAGTATTTGATTACGCTTTAGAAGAAGCTGGTTATAAAATTGGTGATAAGGGCTTTGAGGAAGCAATTGAAAATGATACTGATCCCAGTCCTAAGTTAATTAATCAAATGACAAATGCGATTAATCAAAAGAAAATTGCCTTTTTTGTTAATAATACACAAGCAACTAGTTCAACTGTGAATGGATTTATAAGAAAAGCTAAAGCAAAAGATATTCCAATATTGAATGTGAGAGAAACAATGCCAACTCATGTTTCTTATCTTAATTGGATGAAACAAAATTATACAAACTTAGCTAATATTTCTAAAAAATAGAAGATATAGTTATGAGAGGTGCAACTTGAAAGATATTTTAGAAGTAAAAGATTTATCAATGAAATTTGATAATAAAGTGATCTTTAAAGATCTTAATTTTAAGCTAAAAGAAGGTTCAATGACTGCACTATTAGGACCAAATGGAGCAGGAAAAACTACTTTAATTAGAATTTTAATGAATTTATTGGAACCGACGGCTGGTATATTTCGATTTGATAAGTCTGTGCGGTTAGGATATGTGCCACAGTTTAGAAATATTGAGGAAGATTATCCTTTATCAATTAAAGCTTTTGTGGGTCTAAATGCGTCAACTTTTAAAACAAGTAAAATAAAACAAAAAATTGAACGTGAACTAGAAGAAACCAACTTACTAGAAATTCAAAATACTAGAATGGGTAAGGCTTCTGGGGGTCAAAAACAAAGGGCGTATTTGGCGCAAGCCTTATTGGATAGTCCAAATATGATTATTTTAGACGAAGCAACTGCTAGTTTAGATCCGAGAGCAAAAGAAGAACTGATGGAACTCATTAAACACTTGAATGAAAAGCATCAAATGACTGTGTTATTTGTGACACACGATTTGGTACTGGCTAAAAAATACATGAAAGAATACTTGTATTTAAATCATCAAACAGCTCAACAGGGAGTAATGAGTGACTTTGAGGGGGATTACGAATAATGTTTCAATTTGAATTTATGCGTTTTGCCTTTTTAGCGTCTACCTTCATTGCAATCACATGTGGTGTCGTAGGAATTTATGTAGTTTCAAGAAACTTTAGTTTCTTAGCCCATACCTTATCCGAAATTGGTTTTGCCGGGGCTGCTTTTGCAGTATTTATGGGAATAGCGCCTCTTTGGGGGATGTTGTTATTTACCTTACTTGGCTCAGTTAGTGTAGGTGAACTAACGACCCGAAGTGATCAAAAAGAGTCTTCAATTAGTGCAATTTCTGCCTTATTTATTGGCTTAGGGGTATTATTTTTAGCAATTTCTGGCTCTAATAGTCGTTATGCAACGAATATCTTATTCGGTAGTATTATTGGGGTGGATTATACTGGTGTAGTGCAATTAGTCGTGCTATCAATTATAGTTTTATTGCTTATTTTTTTAGTACAACGTCCTTTAAATTTTGATTCTTTTGATCATATTGGTGCACAAGCTCATGGTGTTAAAAGTGGGATTGTAGGAGTAGTATTTCTTGTAGCACTAGCTATGTCAGTTTCGATTGGATCACAAATTGTGGGCTCATTACTGGTATTTATCTTACTTACTTTGCCTGCCTCAACTGCTAAATACTTAGGTAGAACAATTGGCTCAATGATGATTTGGTCAATAATGATAGCGCTAGTTGGAGTTTGGGCTGGATTATATTTAGGTTTTTTAACTAATTGGCCAGTTACCTTTTTTATTGCAATTATTGAAGTGGCAATTTATTTAGGAACCTACTTCTTTAATTTGTTTAGAAATTCTTTTAATTAAAAAATGGAAGGGATACAAAATCCCTTCCATTTTTTTGTTTTAATTTTAAAGTTGATTAATCAAATTTTCGAATTCATTTAAACGCTTTTCAAAGGTGGTAAAGGCGTCTTCTAAGTAATTCTTTTGGGTCATGTCTACCCCTGCTTTTTTCATAATTTCAATTGGGTAGTCACTAGATCCAGCTTTTAGAAAATCAATGTAAGCTTGCGTTTGTTCAGGAGTTCCATGAACAATTTTATTTGCTAGGGCAGTAGCTGCAGCAAAACCAGTAGCGTATTGGTAAACATAAAAGTTGTAATAAAAGTGAGGGATACGAGCCCATTCCAAGGCAATATCTCCACCTGGTTCGACGCTATCGCCATAATATTTTTGATTTAGTCGGCTATAATAATCGCTTAAAACTTCTGCAGTTAAAGGAGCACCTTGAGCATCAGTTTCATGAATAAATTGTTCAAATTCAGCAAATTGAGTTTGGCGGAATAAAGTACCCTTAAACGAATCTAAGTAGTGATTCAAAATGAATGCTCTTGTTTTAGGTTCAGTGATTTTATCTAAGAAATATTCAGTTAGAATATTTTCATTTGTGGTTGAAGCAATTTCTGCTACAAAAATTGGATAATCACCATAAATAAAAGGTTGAGTATGACGAGTGTACCAAGAATGAACTGAGTGACCTGTTTCATGAACTAAAGTAAAGAGGGAGTCTAAATTGTTTTCCCAGTTTAATAGTTCGTAAGGATCAGTATCATAAGAGCCACCTGAATATGCACCGGTAACTTTGTTTTGTGATTCAACTACATCGATTACCCGATTATTGAAAATATAATCTACATGTTTTAGGTAATCTTCCCCCAAAGGAAGAAGAGCTTTTTTAGCTTCAATTTTTGCTTCTTCAAAATTGTAAGATAAAGCTGGTTCTCCAGTGAGAGGTACATACATGTCGTACATTTGGAGATCAGGTAAATTTAAAATCTTTTTTCGTAAAGCAACATAGCGATGAAGTAAATCTAAATGTTTGTTAACTTCTTCAATTAAATTATCATAAACCTCAGTTGGAATATTATTATTACTTAGTGCGTCTTCACGAGCAGAGTGATATTTATGCATTTTTGCATCAAAATTATGTTGTTTAGTTGTACCGGCTAAGGTAGAAGCAAGGGAATTCTGAAATTGACCGTAAGCATCATACATTGTCTCAAAAGCATTTTTTCGTACGTTGCGATCTTGTGATTGAATTAAAAGTGAGTAAAGTCCATCGGAAAGTTGAACCATTTCCCCATTGTCATCTTGAGTAAAACCAAATTGAATATCTGAGTTGGTTAAAACATTAAAAGTATTAGCTGAACTTTCTAAAGCATTTTGAGCAGCTGCAATAATTTTTTCTTGGGCTGCAGGCAAGGTATGTGATCGCTTATTGGTTACTGTTTCAATGCGATGTGCATAATCTTTTAGTCTAGGTTCGTCTACCATATATTTGTCTAATTCGGCAGCTGGAATACTCAAAATTTCAGGATCTACGAATGAAGTAGCCGCTGAGAAATTACTAAGCAAAGCTTGAGCCTTAGCCACATATCCTAAATATTTGGTGTTACTAGTATCTACGTCGCTAGACATAGTGGCATAAACGTATACCCTTTCTAATTTGCGCTCAATATTTAAAATTTTTGTTATGCCTTCATATAACTTTTGCCCAGATTGTACTAGGCTACCTTTTAACTTTGCTAAGTTAGGAATAGCTTCATTAATAGCCTGGTATTCTTTCTCCCAAGCTGCATCATTTTCAAAAACACCGCTCAAATCCCATTTTAGATCTTGTGCTACTTCATCTCTAGTTGGAATAGCCATAATCATCCTTCTTTCTTTATCTTAAATTTACTATTAATTATAGTTAATAACTCCTTGCGAAAAAATAAAAGTTTATTAATAATATAATTCAAGTGATTCAATAACAAAAAATTGTGGTAAAAAGTAGTTAAGAAATATAGAAGGGAAATTGGCTTAATGAATCCAGAAAATCATGATCAATCTTCTAACCCACATAATTCGACATCAAAAATAAAATTATCACGAAATAAGTATTTAGCTGCAGATCAAAGTAAACAAAAAAAATCTCATTTTGGAGCTAAAGTTACTGGATTAATTGCTCTTTTGGTTATTGGAATTGGGGTTGCTTATGGAGCAGGAGTATACTTTAATGCATTAGAAACTGTCCAACAAGCTTATCATGGTAATGGAACTACTTCGAAGAGAATTTCTGAAAATAAACCAATTTCAATTTTACTTTTAGGAGTAGATCAGGGAATTGAAGGTCGTCATGATCAAGGAAATTCAGATACCATGATTTTGATTACATTGAACCCACAGAAGAAAAAAGCTACGATGACATCTATTCCTCGAGATTTACTGGTTGATGTTTTAGGAGATGGAAAAGACGGCGGTAAGTATTACATGTCCCGTATTAATTCAGCCTATGAAGTAGGAGGTTATCGCGCATCAAGCAAAACTGTCTCTAAGGCATTTAATGTTCCGATTAATTATTATATGGAAGTAAATATGCAGGCTCTGGAAAGCATGGTTGATGCAGTTGGTGGAGTTGATGTCAATGTTCCCTTTACCTTTACATACCACACGCACTTTAAAAAGGGAAAGATGCATTTAAATGGAAAACAAGCACTTGATTATGCACGTATGAGAAAAGACGATCCTAGAGGAGACTATGGCCGCCAGATGAGGCAAAGACAAATAATTAATCAAATAGTAAATAAGGGTCTGTCAATCAACTCAGTAAGTAATTATCGTAAAATTCTGAAGATTATTTCAAAATATGTGGAAACTAATTTAACGTTTAATGATATGATGACGATTGCTATGAATTATCGTGGAGTCGCTTCAAATATCGAAAGTGGATACGTACATGGACACGATGCTACAATCGGCGGCGCTTCAATGCAAGTAGCCTCAACCAAAGAATTACAACGAGTTTCGGATCTAAACCGAAGTAATCTAGATTTACCAAAAGAAAAACTGCATAATGAAGAAACACGGCAGAATAGATTACAAAAAGGGATTGATTGGAAAGATCCAGCTGAATTTGAAAATTATATCATTTATGCGCAACATTCCGATACTCAGGCATGGGATGGTACAAATTAAGAATATATTTATTAAAAATGACTTTTTAATCGTAAAAGGTCATTTTTTTATTGACAATGATTTAAATAATATGTTTACTTATTTTTAGTAAGGGCAAAAAGAGGAGATAATAATGGAAAAGTTACCAAAAAACGGAATAATATACTTTGGTACTATGGCTTGTGGTCATGGCTATGCGGAAGGCAAATTAATATCTAAGTTAGGTCAAATGCATTATCCTTTAGTTTTACCTAATGAAGATGAAACGGTTAAATGGAGTAGATATTTAAATATTACACGCACACCTAGCTTTGCAATTATCAAAGATGGACAACTTAAAGAAATATTTGATGGTTTTTTAAATGAAGTGCAAATATTAACAATCGTAAAATATTATTTTAATGGAAGTAAACAAAATGGAAAAATTAGCTGATAAATATCAAAATGCTGCATTTGAGCAGGTAGTAAAAATTGGAAAGACCTTTAGCAATTTAACGCGAATCAAAATATTATTTATGCTTGATCAAGGTCCAAAATCAGTAGAAGAACTTGCAGGCCAAATAAATATGAGTGTTGCAAATACCTCGAAAAATTTACAAATCTTAAAGCAAGTAAATTTGGTAAAAGAAGAAAAACAAAAAAATTTTGTTATCTATCATCTCACTTCAAAAAAAGTAAATGAATTATTATCACTTTTAATTGATTTGAGTGAAGAAGCTTTACCAAGTTTTACTGAATTAGAAGATAACTTAGTGGCTAAGACAACAGATTTACCTCATGTCGATTCAAAAACTTTATATGATAAATTATCTTCTAATGGGGCTTATGTGCTAGATTTACGCCCTAAAGATGAATTTGATAATGATCATTTACCTCAAGCTCATAATATTGACTATCACTATATTGATGAGCATCTCAATGAATTACCAAATGATCAGGATATTATCGTTTATTGTCGTGGCCGTTTATGTGGCATTGCAAATGTAGTTGGACAACGATTACAAGATTTAGGCCATCAGGTCTACACCTATAACCATACAGTATCAGAATGGAAAAATGATATTCAAAAATAAAATGATTTAAGATTTAAGTGTTGACTTATTTTTAGTAAGTAATAATATAATTATATAAATTAATCAACGAAAACGTAGAATAGTTATTAAATAAAATAATTTAGGAGAAAGCAAATGAAAAAGTATGATGTAGCAGTTATTGGAGCAGGTCCTGGTGGAATGACTGCAGCATTATATGCTGCAAGAGCTAACCTCAAGGTAGCAATGATTGATCGCGGTGTTTATGGTGGTCAAATGAATAATACCGCTGAAGTAGAAAACTATCCTGGTTTTCCTTCAATTATGGGTCCTGAACTTGGTGAAAAAATGTACCAGAGTACGATTAAGCAAAACGTTGAATTTGTTTATGGTGATGTAGCTGGACTTAAAATGGACGGTCATAAACGCATTGTTCAAATGGAACCAGAAGATATTCAAGCAACAGTAGTAATTATTGCAACTGGATCAAATAATAAGAAACTTGAAATACCTGGTGAAGAAGAATATAGCGGTCGTGGTGTTTCTTACTGCGCAGTATGTGATGGTGCCTTCTTTAAAGACGATAATGTTGTGGTAGTTGGTGGAGGAGATTCAGCTGTGTCTGAAGGACTCTACTTAGCAAATGTTACTGATGATGTAAATGTAATTCACCGTCGTGATCAATTAAGAGCAGAAAAGATTTTGCAAGATCGTGCTTTTAAGAATGATAAGATGAATTTTACTTGGGATAGTGAAGTAAAAGAAATTATTGGTGACGGTCAAAAAATGACTGGCGTAAAAGTACATAATAATAAGACTAATGAAGACAAGGTTGTTGATGCAGCTGGAGCATTTATTTATATCGGAAATGAACCAAATACCCAACCATTTAGAGATTTAGGTATTACTGACAAGGATGGTTGGGTAATTACTAATGACCGAATGGAAACATCAATTCCAGGTGTTTATGCAATTGGTGATGTACGTCAAAAAGAGCTTCGTCAAATTATTACTGCAGTAGGTGATGGTGGCGTAGCAGGACAAAATGCATTTGAATATGTAGAAAGTTTAAAAGCTGAAGGAGTAAAATAATGGAAATTAAATACTGGTCAGATATCGCTTGTCCATTTTGTTACATTGGCTCTACTCGTATGAAGCGAGTAATGAAAGAAATTGGAATTTATGATAATACAAAATTAGAATTAAAGTCATTTGAATTAAACCCAATGGAAGCAAAGCATGCTCACCAGGGCGACTATATTAATCACTTCACTGGTGGTAATCCTGCTATGGCAGCTCAAGCTAAGCAACAAATGGCTTATATCAGCCAAATGGCAGCAGGTGAAGGTTTAGAATTTCATTTAGATAAAGTAGTGCCAACTAATACAATGGATGCGCACCGCTTGATTAAGTTAGCTGAAAGTAAAAATGATCCAGAACTAGCAGAACGTGTAATTAATCGTTTCTATAAGGTCTACTTTACTGATGGTGAATCAATTGCTGATCGTAAGGTCTTACTAAAAGCTGCAGTCGAAGCTGGATTAGACCAAGCAGAAGTAACTGAACTTTTAGATAGTGATAAATATGAAAATGAAGTCAGATTAGATGAAATAGAAGCTCATCAATCTGGTGTACAAGCAGCACCATTCTTTGTTATTAACAATAAATACGCAATAAGCGGTGCGCAACCATATGAAGTTTTCTTAGAAGCTTTAAAAAAGGTACAAGCTGAAGAAGCAGCATCATAATTCAAGGAGATGAGTAATATGAAAAAAGAAGAAAAAGTAACTAAAGAAAATAAGACTCCAAATTTTCATATTGTTGAAACTGATTCAAGTATTAGTGCAGGTATTTGTGGCCCTGATGGCTGTGTACTTGATTGGAGTAAAACTGAAAAAGAATAGATAAAACATTCTAAGCTAAATAGTGAATTAGTTATCCGACGGGATAATTAATTCACTATTTTTTATTCTCTTGTAGAATTTAAGTAGTAGTAAAACGATATGTCAAAGCCTTTTTAGACACTTGATGTCGTAGACAAAACTGGCAGTTTTACTTAGGCTATCAATAATCTCTTCGAAGAATGTGGACACGTTGATGTCGAGTTTAGAAAATTAGATCTGATTTCTTAAGTAAATACGTTTTACTACTTAAGCTTAGGGGGTTATATAATGCAAATTACTTTTGGAATTGATGTAAGTAAGTCTACTTCTACTATTTGTGAGCTAATTGGTGAAAGTAAAAATGAATTTACCATTACTAACGACCGTCCTGGTTTTATTAAATTACTGCACGAATTAGCTGCTTTTACTAAACAGCCAGAGAAGCTACTGGTGTTTATTCACGCAGACTACAAGCTTTTCTAGAAGATTACGGTTATGAATATGTTGTGCTTAATCCTCTTAAAGCAAAAAAGAAATGGATTTGGGACTACGTCATAATAAGACTGATAAAACTGATGCTTATCATTTAGCCTTAATTCAAAGACTTTATCATCATCCAGTTAGTCAAAATCAGTCTCAGTCTTATAAGCAACTCAATGCTTTGAGTCGTTTCTATGACCAGCTAACAGATGATTTAGTCACAGCTAAAAATAGACTTCACCAGGCTTTACAATCAACTTTTCCCGAAATTGAAAATCTATTTTCTACTGCTAAAGGTAATAATTACTGGCAAATAGTTGCTCATTACCCTCATTGCGATTTAGTAAGACAAGAGAACAAAAATCAAATTATTAATTGGCTAATGAATTTAAAAGGTATTGCATTTAAACATGCTCAAAAAACTGCTGATAAACTTATTGAATTAGCTTATCAAGCTTATCCAGTTGTCTCCGAGACTAGTATAGAAGTTCAACAAGTACAATATTATACCCAAAGACTACTTAATCTAAGTAAGCAAAGAGAACAATTAATTACAAGAATGGTTAAACTCGCTAAGACTTTACCTAATCATGATTTAGAAAATCTAGAAAATATTCCAGGTTTTGCCCAAACTACTGCAGTTAGAGTTTTAGCAGAATTGGGAGATGTACGCAGATTTAGCAATCCCAATAAAATTAATGCTTTTATTGGCATAGATCCAGGTAAAGACTAATCCGTGTCACATAGCAGATTATTATGAAAGCAAAAAGCTATCTTCTCAAACCAAAGGGTTTAAAAAGATAGCTATTGCTTCAATACATAAACTAATCAGAACAATTTATGCCCTGATTATTAATGATCAACTATATGATTACAACGTAGCCACACATAACCAAAAAAGACTTTAGTCGTAATTAATTGATCAACTACATTATAACGCTAAGCCCAAAAATCAGATATAAACTTGGGCTTATTTATCGTGCTTAATTCCAAAAATATATCGACATTAATAGCTACTTAAACTAAAATTCAAGCTAAAAACATAGTCAAACATCGTATTGTGCTTGACTTTACGTAGAAAAAAGAGACGATAGGTTTTATAACCTATCGTCTCTTTTAGTGTTATCCAATTACTTCAACTGTAGCATATAAAATACCAGCAGCAGGTACCTGACTGTTTGGCATCGCAACATCTAATTGATGAGGATTACTTGCAGCAAAACTACCAGTATCATTGACGACTTTGTACCATACGGTACCATCAGAGAGAGTGATTTTTAACTTGGTACCCTTTGGAAATACAGATAAATTAGCAGCTACACCACCGTATCCCATATTTGATCCCATGGCAGCTGGATCATAAAAAGAAAGCTTAAAGGTACCCTTATTTGAAGTAGAGGTAGTAGATTGAACGGCTTTTGTTGCAGTAGGAGCTTGTGATACTACCGCTTGCTTTTGCTTTTCTTCTTGGGCCTTCTTAGCTGCTGCTTCTTTGGCAGCTACTTGATCCATTCTACTTTGTTCTGCTTGAATTTGTTTTAATTTTTGGTTTTGATAAGCAACTCTTTGCTGGTCTTGAAATTTCTGGAGCATAAGTTGTGGTTTAATAGTTTCTTTAACTAAAGACATAGAGACAATATCATCAGCACTGTTACTTACAGCAAAAGTATCTTTGGCTGTAAAACTAAGCATTAATAAAGTTACACCAATTACACTCATTAAAAACTTACGCATATTAAAATAAAAACCTTTCAAAAATTAAACAAAATAATAAAAAATTACTGTGGTTAAAGACTAAAACTGTTATTCTTTAACTAAATTGATATTTTACCTAGTAAATTATAAAGACTGCGTATTGCATGACTTCAACTTGAAATTTACAGTTTTTTTAGAAAATGTAATATCGTAACTTATTTGTAATAAAAAATAGCAAGATTAGAGGAGATAATATGAAAAAAGCAAAGTATTTTCCAGTAATTTATGCAATTTTATCAGCAATTATCAGCTTTTTGGCGGTGTTAATTATTTGCCAGCGTTTCCATTTACAGTTGTCACGTGCAGTTATTGTAAGTGGCTTATTTGCGGTATTTTTTTATATTATTTCCTATTTTCGGGGTCATGCTTCATTTGAAATTAAAAGAATCACTAAACAGTATCATCTAAGTGCAGATGATTTGGCAAAAATTACGGGGATGAAAAGTTCAGATTTTCCAATTGTAAAGGGACAACTACAATTAATTTTACCTAAAAGAAAATGGCCGCAGTTATTAGAAAAATTACAGAATTTCGAACAAAAAAAGATAAAAAATCATAAAGATAAAGAGGAAAAAGAATGAGTTTATTAACCGTCAAAGATTTAGGGCAGTCTTTTATTGATAAAACTTTGTATCAAGATGCATCCTTTGTGCTTAATAAAGAAGATCACATGGGTGTCACCGGTCAAAATGGTGTAGGTAAATCTACTCTAATTAAAATCCTAACTGGTGAAGTTGTGCAGGATGAAGGGACTGTTAAATGGCAAAATAAAATAAACGTAGGTTATTTAGATCAATATGCTCATCTTGAACCAGGGATGACTTTAAAAGAGTTTTTGCAAACTGCATTTGAAGAATTATTTAATAAGGAAAAAGAACTCAATGATCTCTACATTCAATATGGAGAAAATGGAGAGCAGAGTCTGCTAGATAAAGCAGGTAAAATTCAAACTTTTCTTGAAGAGCAAGGTTTTTATGATATTGATACCAAAATCGATCAAGTTGCTTCTGGTTTAGGATTACTAGAATTAGGCTATGATCATGATGTATCAAAAATGTCAGGTGGACAACGATCAAAGCTGATTTTAGCGAAATTATTGTTACAAAGTTCAGATGTTTTGGTGCTTGATGAACCGACTAATTATTTAGATGTTGGTCATATTGATTGGCTAGTTGAATATCTTAATAATTTTGAAGGTGCGTTTATTGTAGTATCTCATGACTATGATTTTCTTGGTCGAATTACTAATTGTATTATTGATATTGATTTTGGAACAATTACGCGTTATACAGGTGACTTAAAACATGCTTTGAGACAAAAAGAAGCGGATCGAGAAAGTTATTTGAAAGCATATGCTAACCAACAACGCAAAATAAAAAAGACGCAAGCTTATATTCGAAAGAATAAGGCTGGTTCGCGTTCTAAGAGTGCCAAGTCACGTGAAAAGCAACTTTCAAAGATGGATATTTTGACGCCCCCTCAAAGCAATAAACGAGCTCATGTTCAATTCCCATATGTTGCTACAGCGTCTAATTTATTATTACAAACCCAGAATTTAATTATTGGCTATGATGATCCTTTAGTTAAGGCAGCCTTTAATTTCTCTGTGGGTAATGGTGAAAAAGTAGCAGTTACTGGTTTTAATGGAATTGGTAAAACTACTTTGTTGAAAACTCTGTTAGGACAACTAAAACCGATTAAAGGCGATTTTGAACTGTCAGCAACAGCTAAGTTAGCTTATTTTAAGCAGGATTTAACTTGGCCTAATAAAAATATGACGCCATTACAGTATTTACAAGAAAATTATCCTCGAATTAAACCTAAAGAATTGCGTCAAGCACTTGCAAGAATGGGTTTAACTGCTCAGCAAGCAATGAGCGCTTTAAAAGAACTTTCTGGTGGTGAACAAGAAAAAGTTAAACTAGCACAGATGAGCTTTGAACCAGCCAACTTACTTTTCTTAGATGAACCAACTAACCATTTAGATGTGGCAACTAAGGATTCACTCCGGAAAGCAATAATTGAATTTAATGGTGGGGTAATTATTGTTAGTCACGAAAGAGACTTTTTCCAAGGAGATTGGGTAGATAAAACCATTGATATTGAAACAATGAACTAGAAGGGTACAAAAATAATGCAAGAAAAATCGATAGATTCTACCTATGCGGCTGAAGTGTTAGATACTTGCTTAAAAGCAGGTAGATTAATGATTCAGGGCGGTAGTGAAATGTATCGTGTTGAAGATACTATGCTACGAATTGCGAAAAATGCGGGTATCGAAGGAAGCCGATGCTTTACGACTCCAACCGGAATATTTATGAGTTTAGGACCACATTCATATACTCAAATTACTCAGATTAAAAAAAGAGATATTAATTTAGAATTAGTAGATCGTGTTAATAGATTATCGCGTGAGTTTGCTGAAAAGAAAATAACTTTAGCAGATTTGAAAATGAAGCTTAGTGAACTTTCAAATGACACACCTAATTATCCAATTTGGCTCCAAATTGTTGGTGCAATCGCCTTAAGTTGTACATTAATGGTACTTTTTATGTCTAATTATGATTGGGGAGATTTTCCAGCAGCTGCTTTTGTTGGTGGAGTTGGATACGGAACATTTTTGGGTATAAAAAAATATACTAAAGTACGCTTTTTAGCAGAATTTGTAACAGCAGCATTAATGGGTTTTTTAACCATTGCTTTATGCAAAATTTTTCCAAAGTTATTGGTTGATAATATTTTAATTGGAGCTTTAATGACCTTAGTACCTGGAGTAGCTTTTACGAATGCCTTAAGAGATTTAATTGGTGGAGATATTCTTTCTGGAGTTGCTCGAGGCATAGAGGCCTTATTTACAGCTATTGCATTAGGCGGTGGTGTTGGTATTGCAATTAAACTTTTGGGGGTATAAGGATGCCTTATTGGTTAGAAATAATTATTAATTTTTCATTTGCATGGGTAGCTTCTGTAGGTTTTGCTTTGATAATTAATGTGCCTCATCGTGCTTTATTATTATGTGGTTTGAGTGGAGCAGCGGGCTGGATGGCATATTGGTGGGATATTCAATTTCATTTTGGGCGTTTAGGTTCAAATTTGCTTGGAGCTCTAGTTGTAGGAATTTTAGGAATATTTTTTGCACGCATAAAAAAATGTCCAGTAACGGTTTTTAATATACCGGGTATTGTCCCGCTAGTGCCAGGGGTTCCAGCATATCAAGCAGTACGTGCCATGGTTGAAGGGAAAATGGCAGAAGCTGAAGATTTATTGTTAAAGGTTGCGATTGTAGCAATTGCAATTGCGATGGGATTTATGCTAGCCCAGATGGTAGGAGAAGTATTTTTTAGAATAATTAACAATAGAAAAAAGAAGAAAAATTTGTTATAATCTAACATGCGACGGGTCGAGGAAAACGCGAAGTGCGTTCTTTGACTGAAGACACCTAAACTTAAATGTTAAAGCACGGGAAGTGCTGGTGTTGGGCTACTTCGGTTGTGAAACGAAGACCCTGAGATGAATTTTTTCATTTTCTTCATAAGCCAGCTCTAATGAGCTGGCTTTTTTGTTTAAATTATTTGCAAGAAGTTAAAATTTTAGTTATCTTATTTAGTGATTATACATTTCATTGATGAAGGTTTTAGATTGTGAAAATTAAGCAAGAATTAATTATAAAAAAAATTGAAGAACAAGATTATTTACAAGATCTTGAAACTGTAAAGTATAGTGAACTAAACAAAACAAAAATCAAAAATTTTGCCGAAAAGATGATTCAAGAAGTAGTTCAGGCTGCGAAACATGATTCTTTAATTCAAACTCAATTAGCTGTAGCTGGACAAAGACCAGTTACTTTTGCATTAGAAAGCAATATTATTAATTTGCCTTTTGCAAATTACAAAAAAATTAGTAATTTTGGTAATAATGAAGAAGATTACGAAGTAAATATATATTTTGAGACTATTTCTGAATATGTCAATGTTTCGGGCTTCCGTATTGATATTTTAGGTTCCGTAAGTGAAATTGAAGCTGAACCTGATAAATATAGCAAAGCGTTAGCGAATGATATTGAAGAGAAGCTTAAGGTTGTTAGGAGTTATGAAAAACCAGCAACTAAGACCAGTAAAAAAACGACTAAAAAAGAGAGCTGATTTGTAGCTCTCTTTTTTAGTTATTAAATTTCATTCATGTGAGTAATAGCATGTTTATTAGCATAGAAAAAGAAGTCATCACCATCTGCATTTTCGACTAACCCTTGCTTAATGGTGGAATCTATATCATCAATAGTTTGAGGATATTTGGTTTCTAAGCCTAGACTCATTAATCCCTTATTTATGCTATATTTTACATAATTTAATGCGTTGTCCGTCCAATCTGTGTCTTGATAAAGTAATTCAATATGCTTACTTTCATTAGCCATTGCAGTGTCTATCAAATTATCAACCCAAATTTTTATTTCTTCTTGTTTATTAGACGAAAGCTTATTAAAACGATCTCGAAATTTTATACCAGGGTACATTCCGCTAAAGGAAGTAACTCGTAATGCATCTTTAGTTAACTCAGCAGTACGGGATAAATGTCCCTGACCGAATAAATATAAAGGTGCAAAAAATGCTGAATGGTATAAGCCAGAGTTAACTAAAACCAGCACAGCTAGCCTTTGAAGAGGGTTACCAGATTCATAAATAGAATTTAATTGATAATTCTTTTCTTGTAGGTGCTGATTGTTTATAGCCCAGTCAAAGATTTTACTGCGATCAGTTCTGCTATCCCTAGTAAGTTCTTCAATAATATAGCTGTATGCCCGGTTGTTTAGAGACTCTAAGTATTGTAAGGCGTTAAATACAGCAATTTCTTTTGGGGAAGTTGCAATCTCCTGAACAGCTCGAACGCCCTTTTTCATTTGCAAAGCTGATGTTAAAGAAAGTGAAGCAAAGCTATGAAGCAATACTTCTTGTTGAGCAACAGGTAATTTTAAAAATTCTTTGATATCTTTTTTGATTGGAACTCTACGAGATTCATAGATAATATCATTTAATCTAGACCATGCCGAATTATCAACAACATTTTGTTTACCGGACTTCCAATCGAAAGGTTTAAAATTAGTATTAGTCATTTATTATTGCCTATAATCACTTAAAAAACTGATATTTCCTATTTCTTTAGGAGGGTTAACATTTTTAACGTTGTTATTTGAATTAGCGGTAGAATCAGATAATTTTTTGACAATGTCCCTAACATTTTTTACATCTGTTGCATTACCACTTAATTC
Source organism: Lactobacillus sp. PV034 (assembly GCF_014522305.1). Lineage (NCBI taxonomy): Bacteria > Bacillati > Bacillota > Bacilli > Lactobacillales > Lactobacillaceae > Lactobacillus > Lactobacillus sp. PV034. The sequence continues at coordinate 1,374,197 of NZ_CP041982.1, forward strand.
TAATAAATACAAAATTGGAATGTTGAGAGTTGCTGAGATTTTTTTTGCTGTTTGGGCAAATAAATCGTTAAAGTTACGATTACCACAGCCGATTAATCCAATTAAATTTTTTTTATTATCTTTATATGTTATGAAATCAACAACAGAATCCATCATAAAATCTTGATATGATGGAAGAACTAAAATATACTTTTCTCCCATTTGATATTCTGGTTTCATATCATCAATTTTATGGGCAACGAGACCAGTTTTATCGATAAACTGTTCAGTTTGTCCTGTTATTGTGTAATAAGCTATTGCAACCATATTTACATGCCTAACTAAATAATAAAACATTAAACTGACATCTTTATTTTAATGTTGTTTTTTGGAAAATTCAAATTAATATATTAAATATAAATCTAGCTTAACTTGCACTCATACCGTATACTTATCTTAATAGAATAGGAGGGAATCGTTGTGACTATTGGCTGGAATATTTTAGGAATTTTTGCTTGGCTAGTTATTATTCTTTATCTAGTATTTATTGTGCAAAATATCCGAAAACGACATTTGTTAATGATTGTCCGTGATCGTAAAAGGTTTAGATGGACAACAACACTCATTGATGCTATTGAAGTTATTGTATTTTTTGTAGCTACTATCTTTATGGTAATGATAACTTTCTTTACTACCCCTGATTTAGAAAATAAGAAAGTGATTTCTAGTAAAATAGAATATGAGCCCTTAATTATGAGTACAGATAATAATCAATCTTATTATGTAGTGGCCACATCTAGCAGCAAATCAGCTCCGCGTCAAAGATATAAGTTTTATAGTAATAAGGAGCGGATTACAGTTAGTAGCAATTATGCTTCTATCTCTGATGGTAAAGATCCAATGTCAATAGAAGCAAATGCTATTCCATATTCTAAAGAGGGATTAGAGAAGGCAGATAAACAATATCAGAATGCTTATGTTTCAATTTATACTGCTACTTATAAAAAGAACTGGTATAACGGAATTGGTCTTCATTCCGGTAAAATGGCGACAAGATACTATTTAATTAGAATTCCGGATCAGACTTTTGTTAAAAGAGTAAAAGATTAAAAAAGGAAGTGATAAATCACTTCCTTTTTTTAGGATTTATTTAGTTTTTTAGATTTATTTGCATGATCAACTAGCTGTAGACCATAGCCATACACGAAGGCCATTATCAAAGTGGCTGTGAGGTAATCCATTACATTTCCTGAGTAAAATGCGGCAACAAGGATAAAACCTAAGGCAATTAAAATAATAGTATTAATAAATTGGCGATTTTCTTTTGATTTAAACCAGTAATAAAGCAGGTAAAATAATTCATAAATATAAACTCCCAAGAATAGAAGAGCGCCAACTATTCCAAGTGAGTAGTATTGGGCAAGAAAATCTCGTTCTAGAGGGAAAATATTATTTTCTCTGATATAAGAGATACCTAAAAATTTATCATATTTATTATTGTTGTTGTTTACTACCTTATTTAGCATTTTAATCTCAAGATGACGATAGTTAAGTCGCTCATTAATCGGACTTTGCATTACTGTTAGCCAAAAATCAGGATCATATTTATATGAATATCCCTTCATAACAAAGCCCTTCTTTAAGGAATAAGCATAATAATGTTTTTTGATAAAATGTTTGAGAACTTTTTCTCTTTTAGCTCCCTTATATTTCTTTAAGTCCTTTTTTAGTACATCATCGTTTTTCTTGATATTTGCTTTTTTACCTCGGTTATCTGCCACGCCAATATCATAAGTGTTTCGTCTAAACATTGGACTGTGAGGCACGATGATACTACTTCCCACGATAACCAGAAGAATTGTTATTAAAAATTTCTTATTTACTTTAATGTTCTTAAGAACAAAGAGATGAATCAAATAAAAGATAATAAATACAATAAAGTCAATAAATAATCCGTATGCGCCAACTTTAGTACCAAGCATTAACATAGCCAATGCTTGGGCAATTACTAAGATAATGTTCAACACTTTGAAATCTTTATAAAGGAAATAAAGCATAAGCGGCATTAAGAAAAATAATATAGCAGAAATAGTATTTGCTAAATAAAAGAATCCTTTAGAGGCTAATTCAAAGTAAGCATAATTGTTTGAAGTAAACCAAGAAAAAATATTGGCATGAATCCAGCGCACGCCATAAGAACCATATGCAGTTAAAGAAACTACAAAAAGATTAGTTATTACAATAGTGAGTGAAAAAAGACCTGATAGCGCTTGAATAAGGTGCTCAAATTGTTTTTCAGAAAAATTTGTATATCTGGAAATGTAAAGAATGATTATCGGAAGTAACATTCTTAAAAGGTAAAAAATTTCTCCAAATGTTGAATAACCATATCCATTAGGATCTACAGCGTGAAAGTTTGCTGGTCGTACATGGTAGAGATGAAGGATAATATAGATAAGTAATAAGATGATGTAAGATAATACCCACCACTGTTTACGAATTCTCTGCCAATTATACTTTTGGCTAAAATACATTAAGAATACAATAAACACTCCTACAATACGAATTATAGTTGGAATGGTAAAGGGTAAAATGGTAGATAAAGGTCCCTTATAGAACCAGTCAAGCTCTAAAAAGGGTTGGATTAAGATAAACCAAAATAAAACGCGATTTACTTTTTTTTGCAATTTAAAAACTCCACTAATAAAATCTGGGATACTTTAAAAAGTATACTATAAAAAAGTGATAACAAAAAAAGTGAATCTTCGGATTCACTTTTTAAGAATAAAAACTACTTTGAACTCTTCTTATCATTTTTTTCCTTATTGTTTCCGTCTGGTGAAACCTTTGAAATTTTAACATCATTCGTGGAAGCAATTTTAGTTTGAGCAGGTTTTTTAACCTTTTTTAATTTTTTGAAATTTACTACCATTTTATGATTTAAATCACTAACTGCGGTTTCATCTTCCGGATCGTAAGAAGTAATAGCAAGAAGAGCAGAATTGTCGTAAACTTTTTCAACTTTTCCTTCGAAGGGATGCTTTAACTCTTCTTCAGAAGTTGCGCCGAGGATATCACCTAATTTTACATCAGCTTTTTTCATTATAAATTCCCTTTTCTATCTGGACTAATTTATTCTACAATAGTGAAATACTATTATAGATACATACAAATTTCAAGCAGGAGAACAATATTTTGCAAAGAATTATCATTATAGCCGGACCTAGTGGTGTAGGAAAAACAACTGTGACCAATTATTTATCTCAAAAATATAATATTCCTCGTGTCATCACCCATACGACTCGTCCAATGCGCAAGGGTGAAAAAGATGGTGAGTCTTATTATTTTGAAACTGATACTTCTTTTAATAAGCTGCATTTTTTTGAACACGTAAAATATGGAAGTTATCAGTATGGTTCAAGTAGAGAAGCGCTTAATAAAGCTTGGAAGAAAAGTGATCTGGTTACATTAATCGTAGATACGGATGGTGTCAAATCGTATCTTGATGAATTGAAAGAAAAGGCTTTTTTTATTTATTTAACTGTGAGTCAACCTCATATTCTAAGGCAAAGACTAATTGGGCGTGGAGATAATATAGAAGAAATAAACAAAAGATTAGATAGCAAGGAATTTAAACGAGACCTAAGCTTAAATCCAGAATTAAATGACAAAGTTCATTACTTAAATAATGATGATTTAAACAAAACTAAGGAAGAATTGGATGAAATAGTCAAAATTTTAAAAGATAGTAATTAATAAAAAAGTTGTTAAATCAACTATGTAAGCTATTACATTACAAAAGATGAATTTGAAAACAAATAATTGTAACTAGCTCGGTTTATTTTTGTAACAGTGCTGTAATAATTGCATCCTACAATAACACTTGTCAATTGAGATACAAAACGTAGCAACTGATAAACATTTTCGCTACTAAATAAAATTTATCAATTTATTTGAAGGAGAATTTATTTTGAATTTTAAATCAAACGTTATTAAGTTATCTGCTGCAGCTGCTTTAACTCTGACCGGTATCGCTGCAACTAACTCTGTTAAGCCCGCAACTCAAGTAAAAGCTGCCACTCAACAAGTAGTAACTATTAATTACATTCCTGGTTATGGTATTGCTGTATGGAACAACTATGAAGGTGGTCATACAACTGGTCAATATTTAAAACATGGTGATAGTTATAAAGTAATTAAGACTACTAAGGATTCACAAGGTAATACTTGGTATGATTTAGGTGCAAATCAATGGATTATGGCTAAGTACACTGTTGATCAAAACTCTGTAAGCCAAGCTGCTAGTGCATCTACTGCTAACACTTCATCTGTTCAAGCTGTTATTAATGTAGCTAAGGCGCAAGTTGGTAAGCCTTACGTATGGGGTGCTTCTGGTCCTAATAGTTTTGATTGTTCTGGTTTAACTTCATATGCCTTTTCTAAGGGTGCTGGCAAAAATATTGGACGTACTACTTATGTTCAATTAAATGCTGGTAAACGTGTTTCTGTAAGCCAATTACAACCAGGTGATTTAGTATTCTGGGGTAACTATCATGTAGGTATTTACCTTGGTAATAACCAATACATCCATGCACCTCAACCAGGTGAAAATGTAAAGATTGCTACTATTAGCAGTTACTTCTACCCATCATATGGTGTGCGTGTATTTAACTAAAGAAATTTATGGAAAGAGCCACTGCAGTGCAGTGGCTCTTTTTTGTGCTATAATAAAAATTACATTAAATTTTGAGATGTAATAGAAAGTTAGGGTAAGATGCTTTCTCAAAAAAAGAAAAATAAGGACTACACAAATTTTATTATTATAATTGCTAGCTTAATCGTTATATTTCTAATTGGTTTGCTAATTTATAAGAATGTATCTTCTGCTCATACCAAAAGGGCTGAAGAATTTAATCGAACTCACTTTAATGAAAATGTTAAAATTTATGGCATTGCAGTTGGTAAAATGACAGTTTCACAAGCCAGTAAGCAAATTAATAATAAAGCGGATAATAAAGCAACTTTAGATGATAATAAAATAATTCTTTCGCATGTTAATAAGCAAGTAGTTACAAAAAAACAAATAAAGGATTATTTTAATAAGCAGTATACTAAGTATCCCACTAATAAAAGCTGGAATTTTGAAAATCAAGCATTGGTAACTGCTCAAAAAAAGCTTAATGAAGTAAAAGATCGTAGCGTTGAGTATGAGATTGATGGTAAAAAATATAATTTTAAGCGCAGTGAATATTTCGAAAAAGTTTCTTACGATAACGGGGCTTACAATTTTGGTAGTACAAAAAAGTTAGAAGATAAGCAGTATCAATAAAAAAGTTACGACATTTCACAAAAAATATCCCTTTAAATTACCAACCGGAAAAACTATTACTGTTAAAAATGAAAGTTATGGTTGGGCAATTAATACTAAATATTTAATTCCAGCGATTAAAAAGGCATTGTCTGATGGTACTGAACGAATAAATGGTAAAAATTATATTTATGGACTTGGCTTTAGTACTTATGGGACTGGATATGGAATGAGTAATCATGGTTTAGGAGATACTTATATTGTTGTTTCAATTAGTCAACAAAAAGTTTGGTTTTATAAGAAGGGTAAAAAAGTATTAGTTCTTGACGACGTCGTTACCGGTACAGAAACTGGTAATGAAAAGAATACTGTAAGTAATGCTACACCTAAGGGCGTTTGGTATATTGAGTATAAAGAATCTCCAAGTGTGTTAGAAGGCCAAAATGACGATGGGAGTTCATATTCATCTCCTGTTGAATATTGGATGCCTTTTACTGTAAGTGGATGTGGCTTTCATGATGCAAGCTGGAGAACCGATTGGAGTAAAACTGCTTATCTTGCAGGTGGTTCTCACGGTTGTGTAAATATTCGTCCAAGTGAAATTAAGAAAGTATGGGACGTAGTAGAACAATATGAACCTGTTATTGTTTATTAAGTCCTAAAAAAAAGAGAGTTTAAACTCTCTTTTTTTATTTAATTTGGTAATTTATATATTTATTGAGATCTTTTGGACTGAGTCTAACTGTTAAATAAATTCCATTCTCTTTGTATTCTTCATTAAGTACTTGCCCATTCTCGTGAAGGTAAGCAGCTAACTTACCAGCTTGGAGAGGAAGTTTTAAATTAACAACCTCATAGTTAGAGAAAATACGGTTTGTAATTAAAGAAGCTAGTTTTTTAATTGATTGAGGATCTTTAGCGGAATAAAGTATATCATTACCTTCAATTTGAGGATAATTTCTCTTTGTAAGGTCAGCTTTGTTGTATGCTGTAATAACTGGAATATCAGTAATTCCCAACTCTTTTAGTACAGTTTGAGTAGTTTTAATCATTTGAATCATATTTTGATCAGAACTATCAACAATGTTAACCAGTAAGTCGGCTTCTCTTATCTCTTGAAGAGTTGCCTTAAAAGATTCAATTAAGTTATGAGGAAGCTTTGAAATAAATCCTACTGTATCAGAAAGAATAAAACTCAATTTATCATCTAAATTAATTCGACGTACGCTCGTATCTAGCGTAGCAAAAAGCATGTCTTTTTCAAAAACTTGTTTTTGATTAGCACGATCACTAAAAACTTTTAATAATTCGTTCATGGTGGTTGATTTACCAGCATTAGTATAGCCAACTAAAGCTACCTGAGGTAAGCGCGAATTATTTCTCCGAGCGGATTTTATTGTTTCTTGTTTAGAAATATTTTTAAGTTCTTCTTTAATGGCTGTAATCTGTTTACCTAATGTCCGTCGGTTTAATTCAAGCTGAGTTTCACCTGAGCCACGGTTTGCAAATCCACCACTAGCTCCTCCTGAACCACGTTGTTGATCAAGATTATTTTCTGAAGGGTGGAGGCGGGGAAACTCATACTGTAATTGTGCCAGGCGAACTTGAAGCTTAGCTTGTTTGGTTTTAGCACGGTTTGAAAAAATTTCTAAAATCAATTCAGTCCGGTCAAGGACACGTAACTTAGTCATTTTTTCTAAATTTCTAATTTGTGTGGGTGTTAGTTCATCATTAATAATTAAAACTTTTGCTTTTAAACCTTGAGCAGAAGCTTTAATTTGGTTTACTTTACCTAATCCAAAATAAGTACCAGCAGAAATTTTATCAGTTTTTTGATTCGCTTGTCCTACTACTTGCATATGATTAGCTTTAGTTAATTCACTCAGCTCTGCCATGTAATAATCAAAATTAGGATCATTTAAATTAACACCAGCAAGGTAAGCCTTAACCATTTTTTCTTTTGTCTCTATCATCTTTTCACCTCACTATTAGCTTGATTAATGAGAAAATTATAAAAGTTCTGCCTTTAAAAAGCAAACGATTTCAAATTAAGCGTTTAATTCATAATATTTCTAAGGTATATTTATATAAGTGATTAATTTTGGAGGACTGACTGAGATGAATAAGAAATTTTGTCCAAATTGTGGACATCCGATAAAAAATGATGCTGATTTTTGTCCAAATTGTGGCACTAAATTAAATAAGAAACAAGAAAATCCTACTAAAGAAATTCATAAGGAACCATCTTCAACTCAAGCTGTTTCACAAGAGCCACAATCACGAGTTGCTATGGTGAAGAATAAAGCACCAATGTCTAAAAAGACAAAGTTACAAATTGTTATCGCAGCGATTGTGTTGATAATTATTATTTTATTTGTTGGAATAGGTAATTGGTATTATCCAAAAGCAAATCAAGTTAACCGCATTGTTAATACTTTGCAGACAAGTACAGAAGTAAGTAAAGTAATAAAACCTGAAGATACTGCTGTTAAAGTAACCAAAGAAAACAGTAAATCTACGCGAGAATACTTTAAGAATCTAGCTAATGTAGCAGAGACAGAAAATTCATTGGTAAATAATGGCACTTATGGCGATTACACATTAGTTGAAGATGGAAAAAATCTTCTCTTCTTCCCAAAATATAAATTAGAAGTACCAACTTATAATCCAACTGTTACAACTAGCCATGCTAATTCCACAATTTATGTAAATGGAAAGAATGTAGGTAAAGTAAGTAGCGATGGTGCTGATAACTATTCTCATAAAATTGGACCTTTACTTCAAGGAGCATATTCAATCAAGATTAGTTCAAAAGTTCATGGAAAGACTTTAACTGCTAAACTTAATGAAGAAATAAAATCAAATGCTAATATTAGTATGGATATTAAGACTGCTAGTTTTAAAGTTAAGAGTGTACCAAATGGCGTGGTTTATATTAATGGTGAAAAGGCCGGTAAATTAAGTAAAAATGGAATGAAGAAGTTTACTGATTATCCAATTACTGATAATATGAGCCTCTATGTTGAAACTACTGTTAAAGGTAAAAAAGTTAAATCTGAAGTGATGAAAAATGTTGAATCGCAAGTTTATGATGATGAGACTACAACATTAGAACCTGAATTTGCAGGACAAATTTCCAAAACTGATGCTGAGGATCTGTTAACTAGAGTTTTAGATACTGATGATCCTGATGAGGATTCATTTGTTGATGGTAACAATAGTCGTGCATATCACTTAATTGTTGATGCGTTAAAGAAGACAAGTGACATGGATGGTTTTGAAAGTATTGGAGATTGTAAGGTTAAAATCTTAAATACTAAACTTACAAGCAATAGAGAGTCTACTATTAATTTTCAAGTTTCTTATGAATTTGATTTTGAAGATAAAACGAATAAGCAAACTATCGAGTGGGATGGATGTATAATTCAAAATAATGGATCTACCGATAATCCAAATTATCAAATCAAGGAACTTGGAAATTCTAAAATGATTTCAAATGAAGATACAGCTGACTAAACTCAATTATTTATAAAAAAATCCCATCTAAAAAGATGGGATTTTTCTTATGCGTTTTGTTTGTCATGATTTCTTTGCCATTTGGCAATTAATGGCAATATAATTCCGAGTCCAATCATAATTAATGGTTCAACAATGTTTAAAACTAACATATGAATCCAAGTAGGACTACCAAATTTAGCATCAATAGGGATAATACCAAAGGTTGCACCAGTAACGGTTACAATTAAGCACCACCAACCTACAATTAAGGCTAAAGTTCTATTTTTAATGTAAACATATTCAGATTTAAACTTATCATGATTAGCTCTTACTTTAATAAAGGCCCAGAATAAAAGTCCAGTTACATAAGGTGAAACAATACCGTTTAAGTTAAGTAATTGATTAAAAATGTCATTTACTGAAGGTAAAGTAGCACTTAAGAAAAGTAGTACTGAACAAATTCCAGTAGTTAGCCAATATCCGTTAATTGGTAAACCATTCTTATCAGTTTTAGTTAATTGTCTTGGTAAGTAACGCTTAGCAGTATCAGATAGGAAAATTCGTGCTCCACCGTCAACTAAAATAGCAAGTTGCGCAATCATATATATAGCTTGGGTAATGATAAAAAGATAAAGGAAGAAATTCCCTAAACCAAATTTATTTCCCATTGCTTGAAAGGCATAGTATGAGCCATTCATTTTTAAATCATCAGGTAAGTGATGGGCATTAAAGAATACACCAAGAGAAAATGAACCAAAGATTGTTAAAAATGCAGTCATAATTGCCAACATATACATTGCCTTAGGGAAATTCTTAGGACCATCTTTCATTTCAGTAACGTAGGGTGCGATGAACTCAGCCCCATTCATGGCAAAAATTAGAAGTCCAAGTGACATGAAGAACTTCATATCAAAAGTTGGAAGAAAGTTTTTAAATTGGAAAGGCTGGGTAGCAATATGACGACCTTCGCCTAAGTAAACGGCAGTCATGATTACGAAGAGGATAGTCATAATAAACATTGCTCCACCACCAATGATTCCTAGCCATTGTAATGTGTTAGCAAAGCGATGTTGGAAGAAAATAAAGATAACAAAGATTAAAGCGGTAAATAATGCAAAGGCCCAATTACTCATCTCTGCATCACTCAAAGCGTGCCCTTTAAATAGCCAAGCAAATGAGACAACTGTTGAATTTGCGACGTCTACTAAGTAAGGTAAGGAAACTACCCAATAGCACCATGCTGTAATGTAGCCCATTTTGTCACCAGAGGTATGGCGAATCCAAGAAGATAAGCCACCACCATCATTGGAAAAAGTAGAGCCAAGTTGTCCTACGATTAATTCGTAAGGAATAACAAATAAAATTAATAATAAAATCCAATCACTAACAACAGCTAGTCCCTGATTTTGAAAATTATAAATGATGTCATCGAAGCCAATTACGGTTACAAAGTCCATCAGGGCAATAACTGGCCAAGTTAGTTGTTTTCTTTTTCGTGCTGTATCAAACGAATCCATAAAATATACTCCTTTTTATTAAATTTTTAATTTCATTAATAAAAGGGTGGTGGATTGAAATTATAAAATGAAAACAGCACAGAAAAGAAATTTCTCAATTCTTGCTGCAACATGAGAAACTTTACCTTTCTAATAGTCACTTGTGTATTATATCTTACCTAATCAAATTAATTAAGAATATTTAAAACTAACTATTTGCCTTTACAAAAACTCCTTTTTTAATTATTATCTAGTGTAGTAGTTAAGTATTACACTATATCTTTAAAATAGGAGTAAAAATATGACTAAAGTTGTACAAGTAGACAAGATAACTAAAACTTATGGAAAAAAAGGTGAAAAGAAATACGAAGCTTTGAAAGGAATTGGCTTCGATGTTAAACGAGGGGAATTTGTAGGAATTATGGGAGCTTCTGGATCAGGAAAGACTACCCTTTTAAATATTCTCTCTACCCTTGATCAACCAACTAGTGGAAAAGTTCGAATTAATGGTCGTGATATTACAAATTTGAATAAAAACCAAATGGCTAATTTTAGAGGCCAGGAAATTGGCTTTATTTTTCAAGATTTTAACCTGCTAGACAATTTGACTAATCGCGAGAATATTGCATTACCTTTATCTTTGCAAAATGTAAAAAGTAAAGAGATTAATTCGAAGGTTGAGAGAATTGCTAGTAGATTAGGGATAAAAGAAATATTGGAAAAATATCCAGCAGAAGTATCGGGTGGTCAAAAGCAAAGAGTAGCAGCTGCACGAGCGCTTGTGCATGATCCAGCAATTTTGTATGGGGATGAACCTACCGGTGCATTAGATTCAGATAGTGCTACTGAATTATTAGAAACTATGAAAGATTTAAATGAGAAGGATAAAGTTTCAATCTTAATGGTGACTCATGATCCCTATTCAGCGTCTTATGCCCAAAGAATTCTTTTTATTAAAGATGGAAAAATTGGTAAAGAAGTAGTTAGAAAAGATAAAAATCGTGAAGAATTTTATCAAGAAATTATTACTGAATTAGGGAGAAGATAAAATGTTGTGGAAATTATCTTTGACTAGTATAAAAAGCCGCTGGAAAGATTACTTAGTTTTATTTTCCGGACTAACTTTGGCTAGTGCAATTTTTTATATGTTTATGACTTTGGCAACTAATCCATCTTTTCTTAAAGGAAATGTTGCATTGGCTTTTTCAACAACGCAGGCTGTGTATGGCTTTGGGATTGTTTTATTAGCATTAATTACTTTTATTTATATTATTTATGCCAATAGCTTTTTGCTAAGTATGCGGCAAAAAGATTATGCCATGTATATGATGCTTGGAGCACGTTCAAGTAAAATAGGTCGTTTAATTTTTGTAGAAACATTTATTGTAGGAACTTTAGCAACAATTATTGGAGAAATAATTGGTATCGGTTTAACACAATTAATTTCACAATTAATAATTACCCAGTTAGGTTTGGCTATTAACCATTTTGTAGGTTTTTATGTACCAGCTTTATTATGGACATTAGCATTTTTTATTGCCTTATTCTTTTTAGCGGCCTTATGGAATAGACATAAGTTGGTGAAAGCTAATCTGATTAATTTACTTAAAGAGGATCAAAAGCCAATTAAAACCAAAAGAAATACTGCTATAAAGATAATTGAAGCAATCTTAGGGGTGAGTTTTCTAGCAACTGGTTATTGGGCCATGGCACATGCTTCACTCTTGGTGCTTGCTTCAATTCCAATTGCATTTGTGACAATTGTTTTAGGCTCATACTTTATTTTTGATTCTTTATTTACTCTTCTAATTGATTTATTGCGAAAAAATAAAAAATTTAAATATGCAAAATTACATTCTTTTACTTTAGGTCAGTTAAAATTTAGAATTAACAGCTATAATAGGATACTTTCAATTACTTCTTTACTTTTTGCATTGGCCTTAGGTGCCATTACAGTCGGGCTAAACTTTAAGCAGCTTACCGACCAACAGATGGAGTCAACTTACTATGATGTGGTTTTATTTAATCAAAATAAAAAGACTGACCAACAATTAAAGAAAATTACTGTAACATCTACTACCAAGGTTAAATATAAAATTGCTGGAAATTATGCTTATGTTTCAGCAAATCAGATTAAGAATGCTCATCTAAAACGGAATGCTTTTGTGGGTAAAACTGATGAAATTAAGTATAGAACTGAAACTATTAAACCCAATGAGATTAAAGCAGGGAGTAGAACTTATACTGAATTTGCAGAATATATTCCTTATGAAAAAGAGATAAAGGTAGTTTCACAAGCAGAATTTGATCAAATTAAACAACCTTCAAATACAACTATCTTATTAAGAGTTAAGGATTTTCAAAAGAACTTTAACAATGTTGAAAAGCTCCAAAAATTAGCTCTTCCTCAAAATAAAAACGTGGAAGTACAATTAAATTCATCAAAGGCAGCAAGTTATCGACTAATTTTGAATCTTGCTTCTGGATTTGAATTTATGGGTTTCTTTTTAGGAATTGCCTTTCTAGCAATGCTTGCTTCTACCTTGATGTTTAAAGTGTTAAGTGGGGCTAAAAGTGATGGGCCACGATATATTATGTTATGGAAGATGGGAACAAGGACCAGTTTATTAAAGACATCAATTGATTTAGAAATTGGTATTTTATTTATTCTGCCTGCTATCTTAGGAATCTTAGATGTATTATTTGGCTTACAATTCTTTAAAGCTTTATTAGCTCATCCCTATGATAAAATTTGGATACCATTTGGTATTTTCTTGATTTTTTATCTTGTATATTACTTAATTACCGTTAAGTTATATCAAAGTATTGTGCTTAAGAAGATTAAATAGTCACTAAATAAGTTGCAAAATAATTCTCATAAAAAAAGATGCCTTTTACGAGGCATCTTTTTAGTTACTTAAAATTCAGTTTTATTATATTCAGTGACTTTAATGTCATCACCATTCATTTTTAAGATAGTAATTGAACCATTAGCAGGTCCAGGAACTAATGGAATTTCTGGAGCATAACGGCTAACGATACTACGAATGGTCATGCTGTGACTTACAAGTAAAATATTTTCAGCACCATCAAGTTCTTGGATAAGTTTGAATCCTTTGTCCAAACGATCCCAGTAAGCTTTATTATCTTCAGCATCATGATAAGGATCAGCTTCATGAATATAATCTTTGATGATACTCATTTTTTCTTTTAGAAGTAATTCTTGGCGTCGTGGGCGGCCATGTGGTCCACCAATCATTTGCCAAGCTTCATCAGAGTTCATTCCTTCAAAATATCCAAAGAATTGCTCGCGGAAAAAGGGACTGGCAATATGTTGTAAAGTAAGATGGTTACAATTTTTTTCAATGATGTAGTCACATGTGTCAACTGCTCGTTTCAAGTCACTTGAAAGGGCAATATCGAATGGAATATTTGCTAATTCTTCACCTGCATGTTTTGCATCAGTAATCCCTTTATCTGTTAAAGGACTGTCACACCATCCCTGAATTTTATCGTATTTATTAATGATAGTTTGGCCATGTCTAACAAGATAGATAGTTTTCACTTTAAAACCTCTCAAAATATAAATAATAATTGATGTATTGATATATTAACTATAATCAGTTATTATATATAGATATTATTTTAATTATCATAACATGAATTAGGACTTAATTTCTATTACAGTTAATGGAGGGAGATATGACAAAAGAAAGAACTGCAACAGAAAAAGAAAGAGAACGGTTAATTATGATGTGGGTCAGTAGCTGGAAAGAAAAGAATGCTGAAGGTTTTGAAACTGTCTTTGCATCAGATATTCATTACATCAGAAGTTGGGGCCCAGAGTATTATGGGTTACTTGAACTGAAATATTGGTTCAATGAAAGAAATGATCGTAGTACTATTCTTGAATGGGATGTGGATTGTTTCTTTCATGGGGAAAACGAAACAATAACTCATTGGTTTTTAAAGGACCAACCACAACATAAGACTATCAAGTTAATTGAAGGAGTTTCACTAATTAAGTGGGATGACAATAATAAAATAATTTATGTCCAAGATTTTATATCTAATACCCATCGTTCTGATCCTTATAAAACAAGTGAATTTCCAAATTATACCAAGCAACAGCTTGATTGGTTTGATAAATTACATAAATAAAGTTCATAATATTTAAATTATTAATCATTGCTTTGTACAATAAAGATGAAAGCAATGATTTTTTGTATCCTGTGTAAAAGAGGGGATAACTATGAGGTTACAACAGGAAAGAAAAAAAGAAAAAGAGAACAATTAATCAAGTTGTGGACAAAAAGTTGGACTGAAAAAAATAATTTAGGAATTGAAAAAGTTTTTGCACCCGATGTGCACTACATTAGAAGTTGGGGTCCAGAATATCATGGTTTACTTGAATTACAATACTGGTTTAGTGAAAAGAATGATCGTGCTACGATAATCAAGTGGGATATAAATGGGTTTATGCATGATGGTAATGCTACAATTGCTCATTGGGATGTTGAAGAAAAGAAAAATAAAAAGGTAGAGCATTTAGAAGGTATTTCACTTATTAGATGGAATGAGGATGAAAAAGTAGAATATGTGCAACACTTTGCTTCAAATATGAATCGTTTTGATCCTTATCAAAATACAGATTATCCTAATTACTCTGATCAACAAATAAAACGTTTTAATGACTTACATAATTAGTACATTTTATTTAATTCTTAGATCGAACCTTTGTACAATAGTGATGAATGTTTATCAGATTTAGATAGTAAAGAAAGAAGTGGCAAAAATGAAGTTTATTTCATGGAACGTAAATGGTTTTAGAGCAGCTTTGAGACATGGCTTCTTAAGAACTTTTAAGGAATTGGATCCAGATATTTTGGCTATTCAAGATATTAGATTATCTCCTGATGAGATAGAAGTGGAAACTCCAGGATATTATCAATATTGGAATTATTCTGAAGAAAAGAGTTATGATGGTACAGCAATTTTTACTAAAGAAAAGCCACAAACTGTAGCTTATGGAATTGGAGTTCCGGAATTTGATCAACAAGGAAGAACAATTACTTTAGAATTTGAAGATTATTATTTTGTAAATACTTATGTACCATTTTCTGGAGAGCAATTACAAAGATTGGCCTTTAGACAGGCTTGGGATCGTGCCTTTAAAGAATATGTTGAAAGGTTAAAAGAAAATAAGCCAGTAGTAATTGGTGGTGATATGAGTGTTGCTCACGAAGCAATAGATTTAGCTGAACCATCAGAAAATCATCATCATGCTGGTTTTACTGAACAAGAGCGAGATGACTTCACTGAATTACTTGATGCTGGATTTATTGATACCTACCGTTACTATTATCCAAATAAGACTGGTATGTATACTTATTGGAGTTATCGTGGCGATGCTCGTCCAAAGAATGAAGGTTGGCGTCTTGATTACTTCTTAGTTTCAGATGATTTACAAAACAACTTGGAAAGTGCTAATATTTTGACTGATATCATGGGCTCAGATCACTGTCCAGTTAGTTTGAAAATTGATTTAAAGAAGTAGGCGAATAACATGAGAGTTACAAAATTAATTGTTGGAATTTTCTTAATCTTACTTTCAATTTGGTTGTTTATTCATGGTCTATTATTTGGCATAATTGGCTTAAATAATTTACAAAATATTTTTGCAGGTATTATTGAATTAATTATGGCTGGTTTAATATTAGCTGCTGGAATAGTTTACATAGTAACTGAAAACAGAGATGGACTGGGTGGGGACATCACTAATTTTGTTTTACTCTTAATTGCTGGATTAATTAGTATTGGTGGCTGGCTATATAATGGTTTAATATGGTATGGAGCATTGGTACTAGTTATTGGAGTAGGATTTTTTATCTGGCACTTATGCAAAGATAATTAGGAAAAATAAGATTCAAAAAACGCGATGAGTGATCATCGCGTTTTATTTTTCATGATAGATTTTTTTAACATTCTCAATGTCGCTAGGTTGAATAGTATAAAAGGAACCTTGCGGATACATGACAGAAATTCCACTTTGGTGATCAAGACCAATGGCGTGTCCTAATTCATGCTCAACTGTATTAACAATTCGATTATTGCTATAACTATAAGCTGGATTAAGTAAATAATATGAATTAAGCTGGACAGTTGCATGAACTAGGTAACCAGTTAAAGAATTATATTCGGTATTGGTAAGACCAGCTGCATCTGTATCAGAACGATCCATAGATTTAATGACTATTTGAGCGTTTTTCTTATCATTAACCATTTTAAAAGTGAAGGCACCAGTATTATTCCAAGATTTAAGTCCATCAATTGCCGCGTTATACAGAGTAGGGTTCTTAAGATCAACATAGACAGTTGCTTCGTTTTTTTGAAAGGTGTGGCCCTTTTCTTGAGGCTCATCATTGTTTAGCTGATTAAATTTATTAGGGTTAAAGACTCGCTCTATTCGGCTAGAAAGGTAAGGCAAAATATCAGTTGTACCAAAAGTTTGTTCTAAATATGGACGAGAATATAAGTAAGCCAAATTGCCTGCAAGATAAATGAGAACTAAGATTATTAAGTTACGAATAAATTTTTTCATTGTATCCTCAAACTAAATTATATTTAGAGTATATTATAGTCCTAATTAATTGAGAGACACATTAAGATGATTTATTTAGTTGAAAATTAAGAATATAGATTGAAATACAATTTATTTATGAAAATAACTGATTATGATAAAATATTATGCAACAATTGCTAGATATAGGTTTAGGTGAGAAGATGGCTAAAGAATCACAACAAGAATTAGAGCAGCAACATCTTGATGAAATAATGGAAAAGATAAAGGAGAAAGAAAAGTCTCTAGATAAGTCTATTGATTCTGCTCAAGGTGAAGCGCGTAACTTAAACTTTCATTATTTGGATGATGTAAGGCTAGATTATGATGATTATTCTACTTCAATAGAAACTGCACTAACTATCCAACAACAGCAACAAATGCTTAAAGAGCGTGAGCATGCGTGGCAGCAATCTACAAAACAGTTAGATACTTTGCAACGTCTAGAAAAGAGTCCATATTTTGCACGGGTGGACTTTAAGGAAGATGGCGAGAAAGATTCAGAAACTATCTATATTGGTTTGGGTTCATTTGCAGATGATCAAGAACATTTCTTAGTTTATGATTGGCGCGCACCAATTTCATCTATTTATTACGATGGCAAACTGGGGAAAGTTACCTATAATGCTCCTGATGGCGAACGTAGTGTCGATATGACTAAGAAACGCCAGTTTATCATCAAAGATGGCAAAATTGAGAACATGTTTGATACCAATGAGTCAATTGGTGATCAAATGTTGATGAATGTTTTAAACGAAAAATCATCAACTCAGATGAAATCGATTGTTACAACTATTCAGCGTGAGCAAAATAAAATAATTCGTAACACTAGTGCTGATTTACTATTTGTTCAAGGTGCTGCTGGTTCAGGAAAAACGAGTGCGATTATGCAACGAGTAGCTTATCTACTTTATCGTTACCGTGGTAACTTAAATTCTGGCCAAGTAATTATGTTTAGTCCTAACCAATTATTTAATGATTATGTTAAAAATGTTTTGCCTGAGATGGGTGAACAAAACATGGTCCAAATGACTTATTGGCAATTTGTCTCTCGTCGTGTACCTGGCATGAAAGTTGAAAATTTATTTGAACAATTTGAAGATAATAAAAAAGACGATAAGATTGTCAATTTAGAAAATTCCTTAGATTTCTTTAAAGCTGTAACACGCTATGCTAAGCACTTAAATAAGAGTGGAATGCTTTTTAAGAATATCTACTTTAAATCAAAGAAGAAACCATTTTTTGATAAAGAAAAAATCAAAGAAATCTATTATAGCTTTAATGAAAACTATAATTTAAGGAATCGAATTGATGCTACTCAAGAACAATTAATTACCGATTTGAATCATCGTGTAAGTTCAGAAGCTCGAAAAGCTTGGGTAAGCAAAACAATTGAATCTTTAGATCCACAGCAACTTAAGGCCCTTTATGATCGTCCTGACCAAGAGTTCGAATCAGGAGAAAAAGAAGAAAAATTCCTTGCTAAAAAAATTGTTACTAGGGAATTAAAGGGTGTTGCTAAGAAAATTAACCATCATCGCTTCTTAAATATTCGTAGTCAATATTTAGCATTTTTACGTGCAGTACCAAAAATTCTTGATCTATCTAAGTGGAAGATTAGTGAAGCCGAATGGCAAGAACATATTGAGCAAGTCAAAGAACGTTTACGTGATCATAAAATTAAAATGTCTGATATTACTCCTTACTTGTATCTTTATGACTTAGTGACAGGGCGTCGAACTGACTATACTATGCGTTATGCCTTTATTGATGAAATTCAAGATTATACTCCATTCCAATTAGCTTACTTGAAGTATAATTTCCCAAAGGCAAAATTCACGATGCTTGGCGATTTGAATCAAGCTATCTTTACTAAAGATTCAAGTAAAGACTTATTAAGTCAAATCTCTAAGTTGTTTGACCCAGAAAAAACTGATGTTGTTCAGTTAACCCGTTCATATCGTTCTACTAAAGAAATTACTGATTTTACTAAACAAATTTTGCGTCAAGGTGAAAAAATTGAAGCATTTGATCGTAAAGGACCAAAGCCGGCATTTTATAAACGTGATGATATTGAAAAAGAATATCGTGTTTTAGAAGATATTTTGACAGAAAATGATGAGCAAAAGTTAACAACGGCCATTATTACCAAAACTTTGGAAGAAGCTAAACAAGTAGCGCAAGTATTAAAAGAAAGAAATATTAAAGCTACCTTGATTGGCTCAGCTAACCAACGTTTAGTAGAGGGAACACTAGTGATTCCATCTTATTTAGCAAAAGGACTCGAATTTGATGCAGTAGTAGCCTGGGATGTTTCAGAGAAGCAATATCATGAAATGGATGAAACCCAATTACTTTATACTATTGCGTCGAGAGCAATGTATAAGTTAGATCTTACTTATGTAGGAAATAAGAGCCCAATTCTGGATGGTATCAAAGAACAAACTTATGTTAATAGATAAAAAAAGCGAATTAGCCATTATGACTAATTCGCTTTTTATTAATTTTCATCAAATTCATAATGAGTACCTTCTTCATTAATTATTGCCGTCAGATCACCTTTGCGACCGTCGATTAATTCTAAGATACCTAAGTTAATTTTGCCATATTCATGGTCAGGATCTGTTATTTCTACTTGATAGTCTGGATCATCAAGTAATTTTCGTAACAGTTTAATCTTTTTTTGATTTTCTTTTGATTTTTTAACCGCACTTGCTAGTGTATAACCCTGATCCAGTTTTTCTTTGATAAATACAATACAAAATAGGGTTCCAAGACTGTACTTGCGGATACCATCTTTTTCAATGGGGCTAATGTATCCTTTTTCTTCCCAGTAACGTAATTGCCTTTGTGTTACACCAGTAAGACTACTTACTTCGCCAATACCTACTTTAAGATCACGATAGATATTACGCCATATCGAATTCATTTATTGACCCTCCAAATAATAGTAGTCTGAATTATATTAGTATTGTAAACTAATTAATCATAATTGTAAAATTTATATCCACTATTGTAAAACTGATTGACAATAATCTAGAATAGACCTAAAATGGTATTCGTTAAACTTAAGTAAGGGAGATTGGATATGGATAAAGAAATAACCGATATCTATGGCAAGACATACAAACGCAGTTTGCTTGTTATGGTATTGATGATCGGTTCATTTTGTACGGTATTAAATGGTACTTTACTTGCTACCGCATTACCGTCCATTATGAGAGATTTTAAAATTAATACAGCTACGGCTGAATGGTTATCAACTGCCTTCCTCTTGGTAAATGGGGTTATGATTCCACTTTCAGCATGGGTCATGGGTAAGTTTGGAGTAAAGAAAGCTTATCTTTTTGCCATGATTACTTTCTTTATTGGAACTACTTTTGCAGCCTTAGCTCCAAATTTTGGTAGCTTATTAACCGCACGTATTATCCAAGGTATTGGAGTAGGAATTACTATGCCTTTACTTCAAACTATCATGTTAACAATTTTTCCCCCTAGTGAACGTGGGGCGGCGATGGGAACGGTAGGAATCGTTATTGGACTAGCGCCTGCGATTGGTCCTACTTTATCTGGTTGGATTGTTGATAATTTAAGTTGGCGGTACCTCTTTAGTTTAATTGCTCCTATTGCTTTTGTAGTAATTGTCTTGGCCTTTTTCTTTATGAAGGACGTTGTTCCGCTTAAAGATGATAAATTAGATTACTGGTCAGTAATTACTTCCACTATTGGTTTTGGATCATTACTTTATGGATTTTCAGAAGCTGGTAATGATGGGTGGACTGATCCAGTGATTTTAACTTTCATGGCAGTTGGAGTTGTATTTATTCTTTTGTTTGGCTGGCGTCAAACTCACATGGATAAGCCATTTTTGGATATCTCTGTTTTTAAACATTTTGAATTTGCCTTAGCAGCCTTTTTAAGTGGTATTGTTAACTTAGCAATGGTTGGAATCGAATTGGTTTTACCACTATATATTCAAAACTTGCGTGGCGAGAGTGCCTTTAATTCAGGACTTTTACTTTTACCAGGTGCCTTAATGATTGGTATTATGTCACCGATTACTGGTCGCTTATTTGATAAATACGGTGCTCGTAAGATGGCTATTACTGGTATGGTAATTTTAACTTTAGGTACAGTACCATTTGTCTTTTTAACTGAAGAATCTTCAATGATTATGATTACTATTCTTTATGCAGTAAGAATGGTAGGTGTATCTTTAGTAATGATGAACGTTACTACTTCAGGAATGAACTCATTACCACTTGATAAGATGTCTCACGGAACGGCAGTTAACAATACTTTTAGACAAGTATTAACTTCAATTGGTACTGCAATTATTGTTTCAGTGCTTTCTACTGTTACTAAGAATCACATGCCAGCCCATTCAGTACTTAAGGCAACTCCGCTTAAGTATGCTTCTGGTGCAAAAGCTGCAACTTTAGATGGTTTTAATGCAGCCTTTTGGGTAAGTATCGCCTTCTGTATTGTTGCATTAGTGTTAGCCTTCTTCTTGAAGAAGGGCAATCGTGCTAGCCAAACAAAGATTTCTGTTGAAGGAGGTAAGAATTAATGATTATTGTAATTTTAATTATTGCTATTTTCTTATTTGCTTTCTTCAATATTATTCCAGGAAAATTTCATACTTTTTGGGCTTGGATATTTATGATTGCTTCCATTGTAAGCGTTGGATTTATTGTTGCTCATGATTATAATCATTTAGGAATGAAAGAAGTTACTACAGTTAAAACTGAAAAGTTGGCTTCTGCTGTGCCAATGCCAAGTAAGGCTCAACAAGCTAAGCAAGCTCAACAAATGCAAGCGATGATTCAAGCTAATCCTGCAATGGCAGCTCAACTTCAAAAACAAGCTGCTAATACAAAGATGCCAGGGGGAATTTTGATTTATCAACCACTTGGCAACGGTTCAGAAAAAGTTTATGTTTACCATACTACTCAAAAGAGTAAGTTAAAACCAATTAAGACTGAACATATGACAGCTAAAACAGTTACTGCTAAAAAGCCACAAGTGGAAATTAGAACTACTAAGTATGTATATAAAAATAATACTGTAAAAGTCTTCTTTGGTATTTTTGGTAGAGATAATGAATTAATTAAAAGACAATATATTTTCCATGTCCCATCTGATTGGATGGTTATTTCAACCAAAAAAGCTAAAGCTCTTCAAAAACAAATGACTGAAATGAAGCAACAACAAGCTAAAATATTAAAAAATGCTCAAACTAGTCAAAAATAAAAATCGCTGAGTAATTACTCGGCGATTTTTTGTTTGATTAAACTAGTTAAGTTATTAGTTAATAATTCGATACCTGCTTGATTAAGATGAACTCCATCATCTTGCAGAAGTTCATTTGGATGGCCAGTTTCCATCATTTTTTTGTTAAGGTTTAAAAAGGGTAAATGGTGAATAAAACTGCACTGTTGTGCGATTAAAGTAAACTGAAGTGTACGTGGCCATGACTGGTTAGGATCAATTTTCCAATTTGTATAAGAAGGACCCATTAAAATAACTTTATGAGGATTTAATTTTTTAACAAGTGTATTTAAGTTGTAGGCGTAACGACCAGCATTTAATCCGTTGTAAACACTATCATCATTAGTTCCTAAACCTAAGGTAACAAGATCATAATGCTGATTTAAAATCCGTTTAGGAAGGAAGTCCGCTGCTTCTTCCGTGGTTAAACCAGGAATTGATTCATTAGTAATATTATATTTAGGAAAATTATTTATCAAAGCGTTAGTGACTCTGTCAGTAGGATGGCCATTAGTATAACCTGCAAGGAGAGAGTCACCAAACAAGATTATCTTTTTTGCCATTGTTAACATTTCTTTCTATTCAGTTATATGATACTCTGAACCCGGAAGTAATACTAGCAATAAGGAAGAAGGCGATTCAGATGAATAAAGAATATTTACATTTAACTCCTGATGAATGGGAGAGTTTAATGCCTCCAAGTAGTTCTAAAAGTGGCTGGGCTTTTATTAATTATGTATTAAATAAAGAAATTGTAGTACAGCAGAATTCATTACAGGAATTGAACTGGCGTATATCTAGTCCCTATATTATAGGAATTGCAGGTTCAGTTGCTGCTGGAAAAACTACATTTGCACAGAATTTAAAAGCAAATTTAGAAAAAGAAGATAGAAAAGTTGAGATTATTTCAACTGATAGTTTCTTGATGTCCAATGCAGAATTAACGGCTAAAGATCTAATGGATCAGAAGGGATTTCCAATTTCAATCAATTGGAATGCACTAAATAATTTTTTAAAAAATGTGAAATTAGGAAATACTAATATCCCATATCGTCTATATTCTCAAGAACGATCTGATTTAGTGCCTGATAAAGTAGGTATTTTACCTCAAACAGACGTCTTAATAGTAGAAGGAATAAATATTTTAGAGTTGCCAACAAATAATGG
This sequence comes from Lactobacillus sp. PV034, assembly GCF_014522305.1. Classification (NCBI taxonomy): domain Bacteria; kingdom Bacillati; phylum Bacillota; class Bacilli; order Lactobacillales; family Lactobacillaceae; genus Lactobacillus; species Lactobacillus sp. PV034. The sequence continues at coordinate 1,397,535 of NZ_CP041982.1, forward strand.
TGAGATGCCGAGTGATTATGTCGACTATGCAATTTATCTGGATAGTAGCGAAACTAATTTAGAAGCGTGGTATCTGGAACGCTATCATAGAATGTTAGATCTTAATCGAGATAATCCCGATAATTTCTTTTATAAGTGGGCTCATACTGATAGGCAAAAAGCTGATGAATTTGCAAAAGAAGTTTGGCTTAATGTTAATATTAAGAACTTACATGAATATATTGCTCCAACAAAAAAGCGGGCAGATATGATTGTAACTAAGTCTTTTGATCATTCCATTAGCGCAATTGACTTAAAACAAATTTAGGAGAAAATTTATGGAAGCAATCAATTTAAAAAAAGGTATGATTTTTAATCAAAATGGTAAGTTAACGGAAGTTTTAAAGAGTAATCACCACAAGCCTGGTAAAGGTAATACAGTAATGCAAATGGACTTAAGGGATGTTCTAAGTGGAGCAGTGGTGCATAAGACTATGCGTCCTAGTGAAAAGATTGAATTAGTAGATGTTGCTTTAAAAAAGGCACAGTATCTTTATGATGATGAGAGTAACTATATTTTTATGGATCAACAAACTTATGAACAATATATGATTCCCAAAGAACACTTAGCTAATGAGGCTCATTATTTATTACCTAATATTGATGTTGAATTAAAATTTACCGATGAAGGAAAATTAATTGGGATTAACTTACCTTCAACCGTAAAAATGAAGGTTACTGAAACTCAACCCGAAATTAAAGGTGCAACTGCTGCAGGTGGCGGAAAACCAGCAACAATGGAAACAGGCTTGGTAGTAACAGTGCCAGATTTTATTAATGAAGGCGAAGAATTAATTATCGGTACTGAAACTGGGGATTATAAAGGCCGTGCATAAAATTAATTTGACGAAAAAAAGCGAGTTTTAATAAACTCGCTTTTAATTATCTTCTTGATTTTTTTGACTTACAAGTTGATCTCTAATTTCTTTTAAGTAAATTTCTTCTTGAGATGGAGCAGTTTCTTTTTCCTTCATTGGGAAAACTTTTGTGACAGCCTTCATGAGTAAGAAGATTACGAAAGCAATAATGATAAAGTTAATTACGGCATTAAGGAAACTCCCGTATTTAAAAGTAGCATCTCCTACTTTTAAGGCTAAATCTGATAGATCAATCTTACCAATGAAGAGCCCAATTAAGGGGTTAATTAAGTTAGTTACCAAAGAATTGACAATTGCGGTAAAAGCACCACCGATGATTACGGCGATTGCTAAACCCATGACATTGCCACGAGAAATAAAGTCTTTAAACTCTTTTAGCATATTTTTACTCCTTTTCATTTATTTAGTTATATCTTATATTTAAATTATAAATAAATTATGAATATTGTGAAAAATTTTTTAGAACTCTAATTCCCAGTCTAATAGGCCTTACAAATTTTTGGAAAATGTCAATCCTTGTATTCGATTTTTTTCACTTATATACTATATATCGATGCGAAAAAGCGGACAAGGCACGATATATAGTATTGTGACCTAATAATGAAAGGAAGATAGAATATGCAAGAATCGACATCACTCACTGGTTCAGTGTCTACCAAAAAAGACAACTATTTTGTATGGTTATTTAAACAACTTAAGGGGTGGCCAATCCAAAACTACATGTTGTGGTTTTTTGCTTTTGGTTTCCAATTAGCTTTATTAATTGAAACTAAAATTACAGCTCTCAGTTTAATTACCTTTATTGGAACGTTAATTGGAACACTTTGTGTATTGGCTATCAATGCGACTAAGGCAATTAATGGCTGGCTTGGATTGTTGTCAGCTGCATGTTTTATCTATGCTGGCTTAGAAGCAAAAAATTATTTGTCAATTTTTGAGCAAATGGCTTATATTCTTACTTTAGATTTACCAATTATTTTTTCAGTTAAGTCTTGGAACGATGATACTAAGAATCATTTACGTAAGTTTGGCCCAAAGCAATGGGTAATTGCAATTGTAGGTACTTTACTTGTATATGTGGTTTCTGGATATTTAATTGGCCACTTTACTAATGATCCTCGTCCTTGGATTGATGCAATTAGTTTTTCAATTTCATTAACTGCAGGAATTATGTGCTTTATGCGTTACAACAATCAATATTTCTGGTGGACAGCTAGTGGAGTCTTTCAATTGATTCTTTGGGGCATCACTTATGCACAAGGGGATGCATCCCTGGCAATGGCGGTTAATGCCTTAATTTATGTGGTAAATGACATTTTAGCCTTTACAGTTTCTCCGTGGTTTAATCGTGGACGTCGTCTTAAAGGACTTCGTGAAATTAAAGGTCAAGAATAACTTAGCAAAAAGAGCTCATTGCATGAGCTCTTTTTCTTTTAATTGTATTTAATTTTATTCTTTCGTTAAACTAGAAATAAAAATTTTGAAATAGTGAGGAATAAGTATGGAAGAAGAATTACTTGCTTTAACACATGAAGAAGGTAATTGGCTTAAAAAGGCTAGCCAGTTAAAAGGAATAATTAACAATAATGCTTATATTCGGCTAAATGCAGGTATTTTATCTGTTAATCAAATTAATGAGTTATTAGCTAGTTATCCTGGAACTATCTTCTTTTATGGATCTCATGGTCATTTTCTTTACTATAAGCAATTGATTGATATGAATTATGACCCGAAAGAATTGGGGCATAAAATTATTGAATCAGATATTTTAGCTACTTTAAAATCTGGAACAAAAAAGGAAATTATTATTCCTGATCAAACGAATTCCTTGACGAGATTCGTAATAGATAAATATAAGGGTGTCTTTGATAAAGAACATAAATTTGCGGGTGTAGTAGAAACGGTAGAGGATATTTATCCTTTAGTTGAATATTACTTAAAAGAAACTGGGCAAAAATTAGTAGATGACCCCACTAGTAAGCAGGGAGCACAGTACCATCAAAATGCAGAAACTGATGCGGAAACTGGCGCTAGTGAGTGGGAAGGATAGGTTTCTTTCGATTAATTAAACATAATTTTTGGATTAAATAAGGATCTATTCTAAAATTTAGCTATAAAAATAATTTTAACTGAGAAGAAACTTATTGGAAAGGCATGAAGATGAGTATTTCAATTATACAAGGCGTTTTAAATATACCTGGAGCTCAAGAAAAAATTAGAGCTAAGGGTATTGAAAAACCGGGATTTCTGGATAATTATACCTTAATTGATGTAGAAACAACTGGACTTAGCCCATATCGAAATCGAATTACGGAAATGGGAGCATTAAAAGTTCGTCATGGTGAAGTAGTAGCGACATTTTCTGAATTAGTAAAGTTTCCAGATAGTAATAAGGTTCCAGCCTTTTTAACAAAATTAAATGGAATTGATGAGGAAGCAATTGAAACTAAAGGGATGCCAGTAGATAAAGCGATAAAGGAATATCGCCAGTTTATTGGGAGTGATATAATTGTTGGCTATAATGTTAATTTTGACTTGAATTTTGTCTATGATTTAACTGAAAAATATCATTTGCCAGTTTTGAGCAATGACTATGTTGATGTTTTACGTTTAGCAAGAAGTTTTTACAATCATGAAACTCATAATCGCTTGATTGATTGTATGCAGCGAATGGGGATTGCTGAATCGCAAGAACACCGTGGCTTAGATGATTGTCTTGATACTAAAAAAGTCTATGATAATTTACGCGAGAACTTTACTCAAACTCATATGTTACGGGCACATGAATCCGTTAAGTCAATTGATTTAACTAATGAATGGCCTGATATTGTAAAACAAACTCATGCCTTTAGAAGTCCATTTAAAAATAAAAATATTGTGCTTACAGGAGATTTGACTTTAGATGAAGTTGAATTAGGGAATGCAATTAAAAACCTAGGTGGCTTTATCCAAGATCATGTTGATGACTATACAAATTTTGTTTTTATGGGCGATGGCGACTTCTTTAGAACTGATTTAGTGGAATTGAATCGGGCTAAGGCTTTAAAGAAACAAGGGCAGAAAATTAATACTTGGTCAGAAAAATTTTTCCTAAATGTATTAGATAATTGGGCCAGATCATAATTAGGTATTTGTGTGAAAAGCGCTTACATTGTATAATCAAGTTGTAATTGATATGTACAAGGAGAAAGAAAATGGCTGAGCCTGATTGGTTAAAGAAAATACCGGAAGAAAAATACTTAAACGAAGATTTTACTGCTAGTGGTAAGGCAAAATATACTATTGATGGAATCAATAAGGAAGATCCAGAGTGGTTAGAAAAAGCTGCTAAAAAAGTTCACGCGGCTGAAGGTGACGACTACGTTAAATTAGATGCGGGTTTATTAACAGTTAATCAATTAAACTGGATGTTACATCAGACCTTAGGAGAATTAACTTTTGTCGATGAGAACAATCAATTTCTTTGGTACAACCGTCCAGTTGATCCAGATAAGAAAAAGCTGGCTAAGCGTGTCCCTAGTCAAGTAGGTGATACCATGGGAGCGGTACACCCGAATGTGAGAGATGTAATTCCAGAAGCGAAAAAAGTTGTTTATGCGTTACGTAATAAAGTAGACGGACATACTGAAGTTAAAATGCCTGTACCAAATGGTAATCGGCATAAAATGATTCTTCATAATTATCGTAGGATAGAAGATGATGAAGGAAATTATGCAGGTATTTATGAATGGGTACAAGACTTATATCCATTAGTTAAGTATTTCTGCGAAACTACTGGTCAGAAACTAGTAGATGATCCCGATGCTGTAAGTGGTGCAACTTTTAAGCGAGATGCACAGAGTGGTGCCTCAATAAAAGAAGAAAGTCCAAAAATAGATAGTAATTCTGGTGCTTCACAACATTAAACAGTTATCATACTAATAAAACCCCGAATTTTATATGAATTCGGGGTTTTATTAATTATTATTTGAATTTAAACATTTATCTTTTTTTGTCCTTTAGAAAGGGAAAATTTAACGAGATAAATTACATTGATAGTTACGACAAAGAATGAAGTCATAATAACTACTGGGAAGTAATGGAGCCAGATGCAGATGAAAAAGCCGATTAAGGTAACTGATGTAAAGAAAATGACAGTAGCCCTTTTTAAGGTAAATATTTTTTGATTATAACGGGTGGCAACTAATAATCCGAGATAGATTAAGGCAATTCCTGCAAAAAGACAACATACTGTAAAAAGTGAATCTGCTTCTTTCTCGTGGATAATTTTAAGACTAGCCGTAACTAAACTAATTCCAAAAATAATCGCATAGTGGAGGTAAATAAGTGCATTTCCAGTGGCATGAGGCTGATCTTCTTGGATTAAATAGTCAAATTGCAAAATATAAGTAAAAATAGAAATGCGACTAATAAGAAAATAAAAATGGAATAAAAATTAAATGTAGTGGGACGGAAGTAATCAGCAATCCCAATAATAGTTTCGCCAAAAATTACAATAACTAGTAAGTTTAATCTTTCTAAAAAATGACCAAAATGAATTGGATGCTTAACAGTATATTTTTTAGTCAAACTTGGCATAATCCAGCTAAAGGCTAATCCGATAATGGCAATTGAAAAGCCAAAGATATTATCAAGATATCCACCTGTGAATAAACAGATTGCACGGAAAATTAAAAATCTAAAATACGAAATGGTGATTTTTTTGTCTTCTTCCTTATTGACTTGAAAATATGTGATTAGATAGTGAAGTGCTAGAGTTGTTGAAAGTAATCCGGCTGAACTAAATAATACTCGCATTTCTTTTAAGTCAGTTGTATCAAATGAGTTTGACATGAAGAGTAAAATCATCATGTCAGTGAAATAGAAGCCAATATCACTCCAACTCCCTTTGCCGTAGCGATTGGTAAAAATAGTTTGAGTCATCCAGGAACTGATAAAAATTAGAACAATAATAGCAAATAAAAGAAAAGAAAAAAGAGAAATTCGTCCATGTGATAAGTGATGAAGAATCTCACTAGTTTTTGAAATCATGTAAACAAAGACAAGATCATAAAAAAGTGCAATTTTTGAAACATGCTTTTCGGTAGTTTCACTGGTGGAAGTCATTAATAAACCTACTTTCATATATTGTTGATATCTTTAGAATAATACTTATTTATTATTTTTGGACAAAAATAAATCCTATCAAATTATGATAGGACTTGAAAATTAGAATTCTTCATGTTCATGTGGATCAAAACGACGACTATCAATTTGATCAAGTGCAGTAATTTTTTTCACTTCTTCTGGAGTTAGTTTGAAATCAAAAATATCCAAATTAGATAATTGGTGACTAACTGAAGTTGCCTTTGGAATAGGGATTACATTTAGCTGAGTTTCCCATCGTAAAATTATTTGAGCAGGTGATTTGTGGTACTTTTGGGCAAGCTGATTGATAAGTGGTTCATTAAATGCTTCACCACCACGCTGCAATGGACTCCAAGCTTCAGTAATAATCTGATGTTTATCATCGAATTGACGAATAGCGCTGCTGGACCAGTAGGGATGTAGTTCAACTTGATTTACCGCAGGTAAAATATTTGTTTCACGGTAGATTTTTTCAATGTGTTCTGGTTCAAAATTAGAAACACCAATTGATTTAATTAAGCCCCATTTCTGTGCATCAACTAATGCTTGCCATGCTTCAACATATTTGTCTTCTTTTGGATTTGGCCAATGAATTAAGTAAAGATCAAAATAATCTAAGCCAGCTGAAAATAAGGATTCTTGAATTTGATTTACAGCTTTTTGATATTCATGATCTCGTCCAGGTAATTTGCTAGTAACAAAGATTGCATCTCGAGATACATGGCTACGCTTGATAGCGGCACCGACAGCACCTTCGTTTTCATAGTTTACGGCACTATCAAGTAAGCGATAGCCGAGGTTAAGGGCACTTTGAATGGCAAAACTACCAGCACTGCCATTTAATTTATAAGTGCCAAATCCTAATTTTGGAATGCGATTTCCGTCATTTAAGTCAAAATATTCCATTATGTTGTGCTCCTTCATTAAATTTTACTATCTTCAGTTTACCATTAACTATTTTTTTAAATAATCTACAAACATATGTTCAAAAAAGAATATACTAGTTTTATATAATTTAAGTTAAGGAGTAAAGTAATGGCTAAAAGGAAACGCAAACAAGCTAAATCGACCAAGTCTACTCTATTTTCATCGCTTATAGTTTTATTTGCTTTGGTTTGGGGGATTTGGGGCAAATATGGTAATCAACTGAAACAAATAAATACTAATAAATCTAATGAACCTCAGTCTGGAGTGATAAGTAATGCTAATCGTGCTAATACTTCATACGGTGGATTATCTAGTCAAGATTATCAAAAACTAGCAAATTTAAATTTTCAAAGTGGTAATCGTGGCTACGTTTATGTGAATAATAATAAATCAACTTTAATTAAGAATGCATGGCAAGTGAACAAGGTAGTCTACTCAAATTTAGATAGTTTGAATAGAACTTCAACTTCCAATACAGCTTTTCTTGAACCATGTAACGTTGCCAATGATAGTTTGCGAGTACGCCAGTTTATTCAGCCTACAGCATGGCATTCTAATCGTAAAAGCGGCACGCAAATTTATAATCGTGGTCACTTGATAGCCTATTCGGTTTCAGCTGGTATTGATCAAGATGGACAATATAATCCTAATAATCAGTCGGGAGATCAAAATAATCCTAAAAATCTTTTTACTCAAACAGCTTTTTCTAATCAAAAAATACAGACAATTTTTGAAACAAAAGTAAGACAAGCATTAAGACAAGGAAATAAGGTCATTTATCAAGCAACTCCGATTTTTCGGGGTAATGAGCTAATGGCACGCGGAATTAATCTACAAGCAATTGGGGTAACTGGAAATTTGGATTTTAATGTATATATCTTTAACGTTCAACCGGGTTATAGTTTTGATTACAATACTGGTAGAGCACTAGTTGATCGTTCAATGGAAGTAATAGAATAAAAAAGTGGAGTTAAAACTCCACTTTTTATTTGTTCTTGATTAAAGAGATATACAAATTAATGCAATTAAAGCAGGTAACATTTGCACTAAAAATATTTTCTTGGTAGCAGTAAAGCCACCGAAAATTCCTGCAATGACCACAAAAGCTAAAAGCAATTGCCAAACTGCGATAAGCCATTTAAAAGGAAAAACAAACCAAACCAAAATTATTAATAAACCTAATAATCCATTATAGATCCCCTGATTTGCCATAGAAATCTTAGCAGGTCTTTGTTCGACAAAGTTAATATCCATATCGAAAGATTTTGCTTGTAGTTTTGAATTACCAAAAATTTCAAGACAAGCTATACCAATGTGTTCTATTCCCACTAAGAATGTTACAATAATTCCGATTATTTGAAGTACGTTCATAATAGTGCCTCTTTCCGATAAATTGTCGAAAATTATTTTATAGGATTAAGGAATATTCTGCAAGCAGGTGAAGTTAGAAATGAAGTTTGAATTTAAAACGATTGACCAAATGACGGGAAGGGAAATGTATTGCATTGAGCGATTACGCTTAGAAACATTTGTTACTGAACAAAAAATTACTCTTCCTGAATTAGATGAGCAAGACTTAACTGCAATACATGTTTATCTATTGAATGAAGATAAGACAAATGCATTGGCAACTTGTAGAATTTTTCAAAATGAGACAAGAAAATGGATGCTGGGTAGAGTTGCAGTAGCCAAAAGTATGCGTGGTCAAGGGCTAGGAAAGCAAATGCTAGAAGCCGTGCATGAATTTTTAAGAACAGAAAAGAAGGCCGTAATGCTTTCTTGTCATGCTCAGCAATATGTCCAAAGATTCTATGAATCTCTAGGCTATAAGGCAAAAGGTGATACTTTTCAAGAAGCAAATATCGATCATATTATGATGACAAAAAGATTATAAATAAAAACCAGTTAGCGGAGCTAACTGGTTTTTATAATAATTAATTTTAGCTATTGTGGTTAGTAAAGTAACGGTAATCTTTACTCTTATCAAAGATGACACCACGAGCATTTTCACCATTAGATACACTAAAGACTGCATCTGGGTATTTTTCTTTAACTGCATCTTCCATAATTGAACGCATCATTGCATTATTAGAAAGTACTGAACCAGTTAAAGCAATGCGCATAGGTTTTGGATCTTCATAACGATCTAAGCAGAAAATAATATCACGTGCTAAAAGGTGGGCTTGATCTTGAATAATTTGTCGTGCTTCTTCATCACCGCTATCAGCAAGTTTAGCTACTTCAACAGCATAAGAAGCAACTTCAGGACTAGTCATTTTGTAGAATTTAGCTGGAGCTTCATCCATGCTATCTAAGTCCCAAATTTTAACAAAAAGATCAACTAATGAACTCTTTTGACGTTGGTCCCATTTAAGTAAAGCTGCTTGTAAAGCTGCCTTAGTGATTGCATAACCACTACCTTCGTCACCTAATTGTGAACCATAACCACCAACAGCAATTAATGATTCATTTTGACGACCGTTAACAACTGAACCAGTACCAGCAATAACTAAAGCACCATCTGCGCCTTCAAGGCCATTATAAAGAGCTAAAAGTGAGTCAGTGATTGCTCTAGTTGGAATATTACCAACATTTGAAGAAATAGTTGCGGCAACTTCAGGAGCGTTACCAACAACTGATAATCCGGCAATTCCGGCTAAAATTTTCATACAATCACCATTAACTTTATTTTTTAAATCGTTAATAGTGTTAGAAATATTTTTAATACCAAGTTCATAGTTGTTGTTAATTTGACCTGGGCCACCTTCACTACGAGCTAATTCATTTCCGTTTTCATCGTAAGCGATAGCGGTGGAATGAGTACCACCAGCATCAATACCAATCATATATTTCAACATGTTATCTGTCCTTACTTTTAAGATATTTAACTAGTTTATCATACTTTTCAACATATTTATAATATGAGCGTATACATTATAGTACAAGCATGAGTCATCAGTCTAATTTTTAATAGTGACGAATATTTTCTTTGAACATGATAAAATAAAAGAATGTATGTTAAGGAGTAAAATATGAAAAATAGAATATTCTTAGGATCGATTTTAGTGACATTTTTGAGTTTATCATTTTATTTAACTGGAACTGCGCGATTAGAAAATGCATCGTTAAAAATTTATGGAAGTAAAGATGCTCACGTTACTACTAAATCCAGTTTAGATCATAAATCAGCTGCTAATTTAACTCCGGATGCTTTAAAGAAAACAAAAAATAGTAACTCAGCATTGGCTAAAGTTATTATCAAAAATGTTGATGATGCTACTGCACCGATAGAGGTTGCGACAGAAAACCTGAAGCAGGATACTCAATATGCTAATATCAAAAATACGGATCAAGCACAAGACGTAAGTTCAGTGTTAAAGTTATTTATCTTAATTGCATATGAAAAAGAAGGTAAAGTATCTCAAACCTTTAAAGTAACTAGTGATGAAATAACAGAAAATGACAGGTCTTTGCAAGCCGGTACTGCATATTCAGGCGCCTTTTTAAAGGACTTGATGATACGCCAAAATAATAATACAGCAGCCAATATTTTACTAAAGTCTTTAGGTGCAAAAAAAGTTAATCAAGTAGCACATTCGGTTGGAGCCACCCATACAAAAATAACAGGAAAATTTGGTGATGAAAAAGTTGGAGTTACAACAGCTGCAGATTTAGAATTGGTCATGAAAAAGCTTTATCAAGGAAAAATTAAAGATACTAACTCGGATAATCAGATATTAGGTCAACTACTGAATTTTCCAGACAAAGGTTTAGCTAGTCAAGTTAGTGGAACTGTTTATAAAATTAGTGATGATCACGCTAGCGTGGCTTTAGTCCAGTCAAGTAGAGGACAAGTTTATGTGATGAGTGGTATTAGTGAGAATAATAGCTTCAATTTCGAAAAATTAGGTAGCGCCATTAATACATGGTATGAAAAGAATTAATAAAAGTCTTTAAAGCAAAGACTTTTATTTTTTTGCCCAAAATTTCAATCTGTAGAAAATAATCTACAGATTGTAGATTGTAATCTACAGGGTGTAGTGATATTCTATTAAAGAAAGAGGTGAATATCATGACACAAAAAAGGACCTTAGATCGTCAAAAGGTTATTAATAAAGCTACAGAAATCATTAATGACAAAGGATTAAGTGAATTAACAATGCCTAAGTTAGCGAGGGCTTTAAATGTAAGATCACAATCCTTATACCATTATGTATCTAACCGGGATGAATTACTTTCTTTAGTTTGTGCAGCTCGTTTGAAAATTTTGCGTACACATCTAACTGAGAATCTAATTGGCTATTCTGGAAATAATGCCTTATATCGTTTTGCAGATGAAATTAGAGATTTTTTACTAAACGATCGAACTGTTTCTAGTATTTTTTATAACATTAATGAATACATTAATAATAATTTGATAACTGATGAAATAAATAAAGTTATTGAGTTAGGTGAAAAACTGTTAGATGTAGATAAAAAGAATACTGTTTCATTGCATGGATTATTAGCGGCAGTTTTAGGTTATGTCTTCTTAGATAGAGCCGATCTATTTAAAAATGAAGATAAAAAAAGTGCTGATGATAATTACCATGAATTGCTTTCACGTTTAGTTACTGCTAATGGAAAGTAGAACTTAAGTGAAGTAATAAAAAGTTAGGAAAGGAAAAATATTTTTATGAAAGGGTTTGTTAAAAATCACTTTGGTGCCTTAGTTGCATGGATTGTGATCCTACTGATAGCAGTTTTTACCTTGCCTGATGTCTCAGCATTGACAAGTGCTCATTCAGAAATAACTCTTCCTAATTATGTCCAAACTTCGGTAGCAAAGAAGATCCAAAATCAATGGGGACGCAATCAAGGAAATAGTTATACTGCAGGGGCAGTGTTTAACAAGAAAAATGGTAAATTAACTGCAGCTGATAAAGAGCGAATTGATAATACAATTTCGTATTTGAAAGATAATAAGAAGAAACTTGGAATTAAGACAATGATGACGCCAAATGATAATGAGGCGGCGAAATCTCAATTAGTTTCAAAAGATGGTACAACAGAAGTTGTGCAATTGACCTTATCTAAAAGTCATCAAACAATCGCTAAAACTAATAAAGCTCTAATTAAAGCAGTAAAAACTAGCGGCTTAAGAACATATGTAACTGGTGCAGAAATTCTTCAAAATGATTTTTCTGCCTCAGTTCAAGAGGGAATTAAGAAGACTGAAGTTATTTCTGTTATCTTTATCTTTATTGTTCTAGTTCTTGTATTTAGATCACCGATTGTTCCGATTATTTCTTTGATAACTGTTGGAGTATCCTTCATTACTTCATTTTCAATTGTGACGAATTTGGTACAACATGCTAACTTCCCATATTCAAACTTTACGCAAGTATTTATGGTGATTGTGCTATTCGGAATTGGAACTGACTATAATATTCTTCTTTATAATAAGTTTAAAGAGAATCTGGGGAGTGGAATGGAGAAATGGGAAGCTACTCGCAATGCTCAGCACAAGGCTGGAAAAACCATTCTTTATTCCGGTTCGTCTATTTTAATTGGTTTTTCTGCTTTAGGATTAGCGAACTTTTCTCTATATCGTTCAGCAACAGGAGTTGCAATCGGTGTCGCTGTTCTTTTAGTAGTACTTTTGACTTTAAATCCTTTCTTTATGGCAACTCTAGGTAAAAAGATGTTTTGGCCAGTTAAAACATTTAAGGGAGAAAGTGATTCTAAATTATGGCATAGCATTTCAAAGAATACCCTCTTACATCCAATTGTTTATCTTGTGGTAATGGCAATTGTTACTGTGCCATTTATGTTGCTATATAATTCAACTGCATTAAATTATAATGATGCCGATGAAATTTCAGATTCTACGCCATCTAAACAAGGGCTTCTGGTATTCCAAAAGCATTTTTCAAAGGGAACACCAGAAGCGTCTACCTTGTATATTAAGGCTGACCATCCTTTAGATAATGAAAAAGATCTAAAGACAATTGATCAAATTACTAAGCAGATTCAAGATTATAAAGATGTCAAATTAGTTGCATCTGTAACAGAGCCTGCTGGTAAACCGGTCAAAGCTTTATATGTAAATGATCAACTTAAAACAGTAAATAAGGGTACTGTTGCTGCAAGAAATGGTTTAACTAAAGTAAGCGAGGGTACAAGTCAAATTGCAAGTGGTGCAGCATTGTTGCAAAATGGTGCAGGTCGCTTGGAAAACGGTACTCTTCAACTTAGAGACGGTGCAGTTCAGCTTCAAAATGGTACTTATGTACTAGCAAGCGGTGCCACTACGTTACAGAATGGAACTCAACAACTTGCCTCCGGATTAAACTTAATGAGTGCACAATTAGCGAGCCAAATGAATGGCGCAACGGCTGCACAATTGGCTCAGCTAGAAGAAGGTTTGCCACAAATTAATGCAGGAATTCAACAATTGAATCAAGCTTTAGGTAATTCAGACAGCATTGATACGCAGACTTTAGCAACTAATTTAACCAACGTTGGTACTCAAGCTAAAACTATTGGAGATAACTTAACTGCTGCTGGCAACACACTAAAAGGTATGCAAGATAATTCGCAACAAGCACAGACTGCCTTTGCTAGTGCGATGAATCAGGCACAATTAACTGATCAACAAAAACAAGTGATGAGTGCAGCTTTGAGTCAAATTATGGCTAGTCAAGAAAATAGCTTGAATTCTGTAGCTGGTAATCTTCAAGCAGCCGGAGATGCTGATCAATCGCTTGCTAATTCAATGACTAGTGTATCTGGTACCATGCAGAACTTGCAAAGTATGCTGGGTCAAGTAAATACCTTAAAAGCCTCTGTAAATCAATTAGCAAGTGCATCTAATGTTGCACTTCCTGGTGCAAATCAAGCGCTTGATAAATTGAGTTCTGGATTAACCCAAGTTCAAGGAGCTGTTGCTCAAGGAGCTAGTGGTGCTGAAGCCTTAAACTCAGGTGCAGGTCAACTTGTAGCAGGTTTAAATCAGGGAGCTGATGGCGCAGCACAATTAAGTTCTGGGGCCGAAGCCTTAAATTCTGGTGCTAGTCAATTAGATAATGGTATTGGACAAATTGCTACTAATGCACCACTTTTAACAGATGGTGTTAATAAAGTAAATTCAGGTTTAGGAACTGCTCAAAATTATTTAACTGGATTAGGAAATTCAGCAGCCGCTAAAACTTTCTATATTCCAGAAGATAAGATTCATTCAGATGAATTCCAAGAATCTATTGATAACTACATGTCTTCAAACTTGAAGGCAACCAAGTTTACTATTATCTTCAAGATAAATCCAAATTCTACTAAAGCGGCTAAAGAAGCTAATGAAATTAGTAAAATGGTTAAAAAATCTGTAAAGGGAACAAGTTTGAGCAATTCAACAATTGCAATGGCTGGTCAGTCAGAAAATATTTATGATACTCGTGATGTTGCAAACTCAGACTTTATTAGAACCGCTGCAATAATGTTAATTGGTATTGGAATTGCCTTAATTTTTATTACTCGTTCTCTCTTACAACCATTCTTTATCTTAGGTACTTTATTAATTGCTTACTTGGCTTCTCTTGGTATTACCCAGAAGCTAATTCCAGTAACTTTAGGTACAGATTTAATGGCTTGGAATACTCCATTCTTTACCTTTATCATGTTAATTGCTTTGGGAGTTGACTACAGTATCTTCCTGATGATGCGCTATCGTGAGTTAGGAAAAGAAGATCCATCACTATCACCGAGCCAGAGAATTTTACAAGCTTCTTCATTCATTGGAACAGTTGTCATCTCTGCCGCTATTATTTTAGGTGGTACATTTGCTGCTCTTATCCCATCTGGAGTTCCTACTTTAATTGAAGTTGCAATGGGAGTAATTATCGGTTTATTCTTGTTAGTCTTTTTACTGCCAATTAATATGTCTGCAGTAGTAAAAATTGCTTATGAGGGATTAACGATTAAAAGGGGTAAACACTCTGAAAGTTAATTCAGATAAATAAAAAGTTCGTACTGTGTGCGAACTTTTTTGGTATCAAGAAAATTATCGGGTAAAATAAAATTAAGAGATATTTTTTATGAAAGATAATTATGAAACAGAAGTTACTTAAAATATTATTAATTGTATTAGGTATCGCAGCAGCAATTTGTTTACTTTACTTTTTGTACCAAGATTATCGACCAGAAATTCAAATTTTACTTCATCCTGAGCGAGGAAACATTAAAGAAAAGTTATTAGTACTTTTGCGTCAACATGAAACAGGAGATATTTTATTTTTAATGTGTTTGATTATGATTTTTAATGCTATTCCTGGTCTTTCAAATTCTATTTTTTGTATTTTAGCTGGACTTTGTTATGGACCTTGGTTAGGATTATTAATTAATTGGTGTGGAAATATTTTGGGAAATAGTATTGTTTGTGCCTTAATTAATAAGATGCACTTTTCTCATTCTTTTAAAAAGAATCGTGTTCTAACATATTTAATGCACCGTAAACATCCAATTATTGGGATGACTATTGGACTCATGATTCCTGTTATTCCAAGTGTACTGGTTGATTATACAGCTGTGCGACTTAAAACACCTGTAAAAAATATAATCGCAATGATAGTTGTTGGTATGCTACCAACGTCTTTTATTTATGCGTTTGGAGGAGATGCACTATTTTCTGGCGATATTAAGAGAATCGCAAGTGCACTAGCAGCGTTGGTGATTTTAATTGGATTAGCACTAGTAATTTTCCAACTTGCTAGTCACCACGATAAAGAAAAATCAAAAACTACTTTATAAAATTAAAAGGGACACTTCATCTGAAGTGTCCCTTTTTTATTGAAAATAGATAGATTAAATTACTTAATCTAATAGGTCGTATTTTAAGGTCATTAAACCATGGCCTTCTTTAACCATGTTACCTAATAAATCTACCGTATTATTGTAAACGGTGTCTGCCATTTTTTGGTTAGCTGCATCAAGCTTATCTTGTAATTCATCACCTGAGAAATTAAGCGCTTCTTTATCAGTTTCGTGTTGAATCTTATGACATTGGGCTAAAGATTTTTGCTCAAAATCTTCTTCTAGAGCACCATAGACGCGGAAATTAGTATCTCCTAATTGAGCAGCTAACTTGTTTAACCAGAAGATTTGGTTCAGATCAAATTTTGGTCCAGTTTGGAAACTAGCAGGGGTAGTAGTGATATTAGTGTAAAATGGCACCATTGTGTTAAAGGTATTAGGGCCAAAAGCTAACCATTGTACACCAGCGATGCCACTAGGAACATCGTTTCTAATTTGTAAAATATGAGTTTCAAAATTACGGTTAATTCCAATTGGACGGAAGGTTTTCTTTTGTTCGGGTGTACCTTGATCGCCATAAGCATCGTAAGGAGTGTCTTGATAGTGAGAACTTTCTAGGAATTTGATGTCTTCAACGCTAATTTTATGTTTAGGATAAGTGATAAAAGGTTGATCTTGATCACCAGGCTGACCTTCAAAATCAGGGTCAAAGTAGCGGTGTACATACCAAGCACGTGGGTTGTTGTAGTGTGCGTCTTTAATAGTAGAAGAACCAAAAATATGACGTAAATTATATTGGTTCGGTTCATCAGGATTTAAATGGTATTCTTCAATTAAATCCTTTAAGTCGCTAGAAGCTAAAAAGCCAGGAGTTTCAAAATAAAATTCATCGATATTTAAACGGTTAGGGGCGATTACATAAGCATCATCTGGGATGCGACGTGCAGCCCAATGGTGACCACCAATAGTTTCAAGGTACCAAATTTCATCCTTATCAGAAAATGCCATGCCATTCATTTCGTAAGTGCCGTATTTTTCAAGTAAGTATCCTACTCGTTCAACACCTTCTTGAGCAGAATGAATATATGGTAAGGTCAAAGTTACAAAATCTTCTTCCCCTAAACCACCTTTTTCAAGTAAAGGATCAATTCCTTGGATTCTGGCATTAGTTGTAATGGTTTCAGTAGCAGTCATGGCAACATTGTCGCTATTGATACCTGCAGCTGCCCAAATTCCATTTTCATTTGAAGCATCAGGAGCAGAAGTGTAACGAAGTGGGGCAGTTAAAAGATCACTATCGTCAATTTTTTGATGACTAATTACACTTTCATAATGCTTAGGCTGATCTTTAGGCATGACTACTTTAAAAGCTTCAGGAATAATGGTACGACCACCATCTTCACTACGAGCAATCATAGTTGAACCATCAATACTTGCTTTTTTTCCAACAAGAATTGTTGTACATTCGGTTTGTTTCATGGATTAAATCCTTTCAATTCGAATAATAATTACTTTCATTGTTTTCTATACCTATATTATATTTAAAAAGAAAATATATTGACACTAAAATGAGTTAATGTATACTAAACTTAATTAATCAACAGGAGAATAATAAAATGCAAATTAGAAAATTGAACGTTAATATTCGTTGGCAAGTCCGGTAAGTCAGGTTCATCGACGTAGGTGTAACCTGAAATAATCAGATTACATCTGTGCCGGCTAATTTGCGTATTTAATTTGGTCTGCATGGATTAAGCACATGCAGACTTTTTCTTTAAGATATTAAGAACAGAAGATAGAGGTCTCATGTGAGATCTCTATTTTTATTTTCGGAGGAAAAGCATGAAACGAATGTATAGCTTTATTGCGATTATCCTAATTTTTTTAGGCTTTGCCTATTTTCAAGAAAATAAGCAAACTACTGAAAAAAATAAAATACCGCAAATTGGAGTTCTAACTTTGATGCATCATCCAGCTTTAGATAAGATTTATCAAGGCTTTTTGGATGAATTAAAGGCAGAAGGTTATCAGCCTGGAAGAAATATCAAAATTGATTATCAAAATGCAAACGGTGATCAGAGTAATTTGCGCACTATGGCTGCAAAGTTAGTTGATCAACATAATGATCTTTTAGTTGGTATTACTACTCCAGCTGCACAAGCTCTGGCTAATGACACTAAAACGACGCCAATAATTTTGGGTGGAATTACTGATCCACAAGGTGCAGGCTTAGTTAAAAGTAATCAACGACCAGCTGGAAATATTACAGGAGTATCAGATGGTGCGCCAATTAAGCAACAATTAAAGCTTATTAAAGAGTTTATGCCACATTTAAAAACCTTAGGTGTGATTTATACCTCAAGTGATAGTTCAGCTGTTTCTGAATATAAAAAAGTAGTGGCTGAATGTAAAAAAATGCATATTAATTTGAAAAGTTATTCAATTGCCAATAGTAATGATTTAAATCAAGTTTCAGTTCAGATGTTTAATCAAGTTGATGCGGTAATTATTCCTACCGATAATACAATTGCTGGGGCTATGGATACGCTAGTTAAAAATGGTAATGCAGCTGGTAAGCCAATTTTTCCTGCTGCTTCAACAATGGTTAAAGATGGTGGAGTAGCTACTTACAGTGTGAATCAATATGACTTAGGCAAACAAACTGCCAAAATGACAGTTGCAGTATTAAAAGGAAAGCAAAAAACAGCAACTACGCCGATTGCTCATGTTACGAAAGGTGAACCAGTTCTTAACATAAAAGAAGCTAAAAAATTAGGTCTAAAAGTACCAACTAAATTTATGCAGGAATGCAAGCAAAAAGGAGAGATCTATCGATGAATTTAATTGTATCTTCAATTGGACAAGGGCTTTTATGGGCTTTGTTAGGCTTAGGCCTATATTTAACCTTTAGGATTCTGGATTTTGCTGATATGACTGTTGAAGGAACATTTCCTTTAGGAGCAGCTATTGCGGTAACTGCAATTTCACAGGGGATGAATCCATATCTGGCTACGTTATTGGCACTAGTAGGCGGAATGACTGCTGGCCTGGTAACTGGTTTACTTTATACTAAAGGAAAAATTCCAATTCTTTTGGCGGGAATTTTAACAATGACAGGTATTTATTCAATTAACCTCCACATTATGGGAAAATCAAATATTTCCTTATTAGGAAAAGATACGATTTTTACAAATAAATTTTTAGAAAGCTTACCACAATATTTTGACAGTATTGTAGTCGGCAGTATTATTATTCTGATTCTCACTAGCTTACTTATTTTCTTTTTAAATACTGACTATGGACAAGCTTTTATTGCAACTGGAGATAATCCGATGATGGCACGTTCAATTGGGATTCATACTGATTCCATGGTCATTGTTGGCTTGATGGTTTCCAATGGCTTAGTTGCGGTATGTGGAAGTTTGATCGCCCAAAGTAATGGCTATGCAGATATTAACATGGGGATTGGAACCATTGTTATTGCTTTGGCCTCAATTATTATTGGTGAGGTGGTTTTTGGAGAATTAACTTTGAATCAACGATTGATAGCTATTACTTTGGGAAGTATCATTTATCGCTTGATTTTACTCGCAGTTCTACAGCTTGGCTTCTCGACTAATGATTTAAACTTAATATCTTCAATTGTTTTGGCGATTTGCATGATTATTCCTCAATTAGAAAGTATGTTTCATATTAAGAGAACTTTTATAAGAGGAGGCCAAAGTAATGAATAAGCCAATTTTAGAACTAAAAGATGTTCATACTAATGTGACTACGGCTGATGGCAAGTCAATTGAGATTTTAAAGGGTTTAAATTTAAAAATTAATGCCGGCGATTTTATTACTGTGATTGGAACCAACGGAGCAGGTAAATCAACTTTTTTTAATACAATTGCTGGTACACTCAAGCCTAACTATGGGAATATTTATCATCTTGGAAATGACATTACAAAATTTTCTGAAGAAAAAAGAAGTAAATTCATTGCACGAGTATTTCAAGATCCCAAACTTGGCACGGCACCACGAATGACTGTTGTGGAAAATATGTTATTGGCAACTAAGCGAGGAGAACGCAGATATTTATTACCAAGAAAGTTAAAGCAAAACGTTCCTTATTTTGAAGAATTGGCTAAGTCAATGAATAATGGATTAGAGAAGCGTTTAACTACATTTGTGGGAAATTTGTCGGGTGGACAACGACAAGCATTAAGTTTTTTAATGGCTACTTTAAAAAGACCGGATATTTTACTTCTTGATGAACATACAGCAGCTCTTGATCCGCATACTAGTCAAAATCTTTTGGCAGCTACAGATGAAAGGATTCGAAAAGATAAGTTGACGGCACTTATGATTACCCACCATTTAGAAGATGCTTTGAAGTATGGAAATCGCTTATTGGTATTAAAAGAAGGGCAAGTAATAGCAGACTATAAAGACGAAGCTAAAAAGAAATTAAATATTAGTGACCTATATAACTTTTTTGAAGATTAAACTTTTGGCTAGCTTGAAAACCTTAGTAAAAGATGCTATTCTAATTAAGTCGTAATATAATCTATGGTCTGAAATATAGGCCATGGCAAAGGAGTATAAAACAATGAAAAAAGGCATTCATCCAGATTACCAAGAAGTTGTTTTCATGGACTCAGCTACTGGTGCTAAGTTCTTAGCTGGCTCAACTTTAAAGCCAACTGAAACAATTGATTACGAAGGTAAGACTTACCCATTAGTTCGTGTTGAAATTTCTTCAGATTCACACCCATTCTACACTGGTAAGCAAAAGTTTGCTCAAGCAGATGGTCGTATCGAAAAATTCAACAAGAAATACGGTATGTCTTCAAAGAACTAATATTTCTTGGTTTTTACCAAAAGAGCAGTTCCGTTTGGAACTGCTCTTTTTAACTTATTATTTGCATTACTGAATGTGAATACCTTTTTGGCGTACTAGCTTAATCTAAAGTATAATAGGCAGTATGCAATAATTAATGGGAGCAAAGATATATTATGAAAATGCAACTTGCTGAAATTGCTGATGCTTTAAACAGCGATTTAGATAAAGGTGAAGATACAGTAATTACTTCAGTTGACTTTGATTCGCGCAAAGTAACTGATAATTCATTATTTGTACCACTTAATGGTGCAAGAGATGGCCATGATTTCGTAAACAGTGCAATTGCAAATGGGGCTAGTGCAACTTTATGGAAAAAAGGACATCCAAATAAGCCTGAGAATATTCCAGTAATTGAAGTAGAAGATCCTTTAACTGCATTACAAGAATTAGCACAATATTATCTAGAAAAGGTTAATCCAACTGTTGTAGGGATTACAGGATCAAATGGCAAAACTACTACTAAAGACATGGTAGCGGCAGTTTTGGCAAAAAGATTTAATGTACATAAAACTCAAGCCAATTTTAATAATGAAATTGGGGTACCAACTACAATTTTAGAAATGAAGCCTTCTACTGAAATTTTAGTATTAGAAATGGGAATGGACCGTGCTGGTCAATTGCATCATCTTAGTTCAATTGTAAAACCTGATGTATGTGTAATTACTATGATTGGGGAAGCTCATATTGAATTTTTTGGTAGCCGTGATAAAATTGCCGATGCTAAAATGGAAATTACTGATTTCCTTAAAGAAGATGGTGAATTTATTTATAACGGCGACGAGCCACTTTTAAGACAGCGAGCAGAAAAAATCTCACAAGATAAGGCTACTTTTGGTTTTGAAGCTTCTGATACTATTTATGCAACAAGCTGGCATAGTGAAATGCACCAAACTAGTTTTAAGGTGCAAGATTCTAAGCAAGAATTTACAATTCCAATGATTGGCAAGCATAATGTGTCTAATGCAATGGCAGCCATTAGTGTAGGACGTCACTTCCATGAAAGTGACGAAGAAATTGCTCAAGCTTTAAGTGACTTTACGCCGACTGCTAATCGTATGGAGTGGGAAACTGGCGACTTAGGTGAAGCGATTATGAGTGATATCTATAACTCTAATCCAACTGCTGTAGATGCTGTTTTAACTGCTTTTGGTCAAGTCGAAGTTAAAGATAATGGTAGAAGAATCGCGGTATTGGGAGATATGCTTGAGTTAGGGAAGAAGTCTCCAGAATTGCATGCAGGATTAGCTTCTGTTTTAGACCCTAAAATTATTAATGAAGTTTATTTATACGGATCAGAAATGAAA
Source organism: Lactobacillus sp. PV034 (assembly GCF_014522305.1). Lineage (NCBI taxonomy): Bacteria > Bacillati > Bacillota > Bacilli > Lactobacillales > Lactobacillaceae > Lactobacillus > Lactobacillus sp. PV034. The sequence goes on from NZ_CP041982.1 coordinate 1,419,485, forward strand.
AACTTATATGAAGCGCTTAGTGATAAATATGATGAAGAGCATTTGCATTACTATCCTACTGATAAAATGATGGAGCTAAATAATGCATTAAGCGATGATGTTAAAGCTAATGATATTGTTGTTTTAAAAGGTTCCCATGGTATGCATCTTGAAAGAGTATTAGAACGTCTTCTTTAGGAAGGAAAAATTAATTGAAATTTTCAGAATTAAATTTAAAACCAGAGATTTTAAAAGCGATTAAAAGAGCTGGCTTTGAGGAAGCTACTCCAATTCAGGCGCAGACAATTCCCCTAGCATTATCGGGTAAAGATGTAATTGGTCAAGCCCAAACTGGAACAGGAAAGACTGCAGCATTTGGCTTACCAATTTTACAGAATTTAGAAAAGCAACATGATACCATTCAAGCGATCGTGATTGAACCAACACGTGAATTAGCAATTCAAACCCAAGAAGAACTGTATCGTTTGGGAAGAGATGAAAAGGCCAGAGTACAAGTTGTTTATGGTGGCGCAGATATCAGACGCCAGATTCATGCGTTGAAGCAAACACCAGCAGTTTTGGTCGGAACGCCTGGCCGCTTACTTGATCATTTAAAACGTGGTACGATAGATATTTCTCATGTTAAGACAATTGTGCTTGATGAAGCCGATGAAATGCTAGATATGGGATTTATTCAAGATATTGAAAGTATTTTGAAATATGCTTCCAGTAAGCATCAAACACTTTTATTTTCAGCTACTATGCCTAAACCAATTATGCGTATTAGTGAAAAATTTATGCATAATCCTGAAGTTGTCCAAATTAAGGGGAAAGAGTTAACTGCTAACTTAATTGATCAATACTTTATACGTGCAAAAGAAAACGAAAAATTCGATATTCTTTGTCGTTTAATTGATGTGCAAAATCCGGCTCTTGCAGTTGTCTTTGGTCGGACAAAACGACGTGTGGATGAATTAACTCGTGGCTTACAAGCTCGTGGTTATAATGCAGCAGGAATTCATGGTGATCTTTCTCAAAATAAGCGGATGAGTGTTCTTAAACGTTTTAGAAATGGCCACTTAGATATTTTAGTTGCTACTGATGTAGCTGCCCGTGGTTTAGATATTTCCGGAGTTAGTCATGTTTATAACTATGATATTCCGCAAGATCCTGATTCGTATGTTCACCGCATCGGAAGAACTGGTCGTGCTGGACAAAATGGGATGTCAGTAACCTTTGTAACTCCAAATGAAATAGGTTATATGCGTGAAATCGAGAGTTTAACTCGTAAGAAGATGATGCCATTGCGTCCACCTTCTGATGAGGAAGCATTGAAGGGACAACTCCATTCTGCTAATAAAAAAATAGTTGAGCTTTTGGATAGTGATTTAAGTAAGTATACTGAAGGAGCAGCTAAATTATTAGATGATTATTCTGCTGTTGATCTAGTAGCTGCTTTACTTAAGGATCTTTCAAAGGATTCAGCCAGTGTTAAAGTTAAGATTACTCCTGAAAAGCCACTCCCATTTAAGGGAAAACGTAAGAATAGTAATCGTCGCGGTAATCACTATAGTAATAATCATAAGCGTAATTCCCGTCAGCGTAACTCAAGTAACCGTCGTGGAAACAATCATAAGTTTGTGATTAAAAAGAAAAACTAAAAGAGTGCTTAAAGCACTCTTTTTATATAATCTGATAAAAGAAGGATTAAAAATGATTCGAGGTATTGGAATAGATATTATTGATCTTGAGCGAATTGAGAAAATTCAAGCTCGGCGCGGAGATGTTTTTGCCAAAAAGATATTAACAGAAAAAGAATTTGAACAATATCAGCAATATTCGGGCCACAGGCAAATTGAATATTTAGGCGGAAGATTTTCAGCTAAAGAATCTTTTTCTAAGGCTTTAGGAACTGGCCTAGGTAAAAAAGTAAGTTTTAAAGATATTGAAACTCTCCAAAATGAATTTGGTCAGCCAATTATGACCTCGACAAAATTTAGTGGTAAAATTCTAGTCAGCATTTCCCATGAAAAACGGTATGCGATTACGCAAGTGTTATTAGAGGAGAATTAAAATGGTTCCTGCAATGCATCGCCCAGCTCAAATAAATGTAGACTTGGGTGCCATTAAAGAAAATATCAAAAATGAAGTAAAACATTTAAAAGATAAGCAACAATTATGGGCAGTAGTTAAGGCAAATGCCTATGGACATGGTGCAATTCCAGTAGCTAATGCTGCTTTGCAAGCGGGTGCAACTGGATTTTGTGTGGCTACTCTCGATGAAGGATTAGAGTTAAGAGAATATGGCATTCCTAAGCCGGTTTTAGTTTTGGGAATTGTACCAGTTCAATGGACTCCTTTAGCTGCACAAAAAAATATTTCTCTGACAGTTGGTAGCTTAGAATGGCTTAAAGCAGCAGATAAAATTTTGGCCGAAACCAACCAAGCCTTAAAAATTCACTTAGGAATAGACTCTGGTATGGGAAGGATTGGTTTTAGTGAAGATGATGAATTTATAGCAGCTAATAAGTTTTTACAAGATAATCCACATTTTGAAGTTGAAGGGATGTTTACCCATTTCTCAAAAGCTGATGATGCTGATACTTCATATTTTGATTATCAAGTAAAACGCTTTAAGCACATGCAGGATTTGTTAACAATTAAGCCTAAGTATATCCATGTAGCTAATACTGCAACCAGTATTTTTAATCGAAAAATAGATAGCGATATTGTAAGATTCGGAATTGGAATTTATGGCTTGAATCCTTCTTCAACGCCTAATACAGATGATTTACCTTCAGAAGTCCCATTAAAGCCTGCACTTTCATTTACCTCTGCCCTTAGTTTTGTAAAACAAATTCATAAAGGCTATGGTGTAGGGTATGGTGCAACTTTTGTGGCTGATAAAGATCAATGGATTGGTACTGTTCCTGTAGGATATGCCGATGGTTGGCAAAGAAAAATGCAGGGCTTTAAAGTGAAAGTTGGGGATGAATATTGTCCAATTGTGGGACGAGTATGCATGGATCAATTTATGGTTTTACTTCCTCATAAAATGTCAGCTGGTACTCCAGTTGAATTGATTTCGGCTGATCCGACGGCTCCTAATAATATTAAAGCAGTAGCTGATCAAGCAGATACAATTCATTATGAAATTGCTTGTCTTTTATCGGATAGGTTGCCGCGAGTTTATAAAGATTAATGTGAGCATATAATAAAAAAGACAGTCTTGCGACTGCCTTTTTTAGTCTAAAAATTCTCCTGGTTTCTCATCACTACGAATGGTCATGCCAGATTGTAAATCTTCAATTTCAGCTACAACATAGCCTTTATGTTCAAGTTTTTTAACAATAGTTTCCATTGTTTGACGAGATACTCCAATCGGTAGAGTAAATAAGTTACGTCTTACAAGTTCGCCTTGCTTCGTATCTAAAGTAAGACATCCACCTAAATTAGTGTATTTAGCAATTAACTTACTCATCTTAGCTAAATTACCACGGCCATTGTCGGATAAGACTGTTAAAACATATGAACCAGATTTAATGTTCCAAGCATCTGATAACATGTTTAAAAGACTAGAGTGGGTCAAAATCCCGTAGAAGTGATTTTCCTCATCCAATACAGCGATATATGGCAAGTCTTTAATATTGAAAAATACGCGGAAGAAAGGTGAATCAACTTTAATTGTCTTAGTCGCATTCTTTAATAAATAAGTTACAGGTAAATTCATATCGCCACCTTGAGATTTGTGACGGTAAATGTGCATTTTATAAATATTTCCTCTGAAGATTTTGCCACTATCATCTAAAATCGGTACACATCTGAATCCGGAATCTTCAAGTATCTTTAAGGCTTCAGCTAAAGTTGCTTTTTCATTTACGGTAGTTAAATAATCTTTTTTGTATACAAGCGATTTGATTAGCATTAGTTGTCTCCTATTAATAAGTATAGTAATTCATTAAAAGTATAGCATATAGTCAAGGAAAACTTAAAGGATAATTAAAAAATATATAACTAATGAAAAAATTACATCCATAAAAAATAGACATTGTTATCCACAATGTCTATAAATAATTATTTAGCAAAGATTATTGACGAGTTTTAACTCCAGTTTCTTCAAAGGCTTTGTCCATAACCTTCTTTAATTGGTCAGCTGAAGCAGTCATAAGTTTCTTTTCTTTGTCATTTAATGGCATTTCAATAATTTGTTCAATACCATGACGACCGACAACAGCAGGAGTACCAATATGAATATCGTGAAGTCCATATTGACCATTCATTGGAACAGAAAGTGGAAGAACACGATGTTCATCATTCAAGATTGCTTTGGTAATAAATGCTAATGCAGTACCAATACCATAGAAAGTAGCACCCTTTAAGTTGATGATGTTGTAAGCCATATCAGCAACTTCTTTGTGGATAGCTTCAAGCTTATTTTCGCCAACTTCTGGGTGTGCCTTTACCCAATCACTAACTTTTACACCACCAACATTGTTGTAGCTCCATGCAGGGAATTCAGTATCACCATGTTCACCAAGCATGTAAGCATTAACTGAACGAGGGTCAACCTTTTCCATTTGACCAATAAGTTTTTGCAAACGAGCTGAATCAAGTGAAGTACCAGAACCGATAACACGATCTTCTGGGAAGCCAGACATTCTCCAAGTTGCGTGAGTTAAGATGTCAACAGGGTTGGCAGCAACTAAGAAAATACCATTAAAGCCAGATTCAACGATTGGTTCAACGATGGAACTTAAAATCTTTAAGTTCTTGTTAACTAAGTCAAGGCGAGTTTCGCCAGGCTTTTGAGGGGCACCAGCAGAAATTACAACTAAATCAGCATCTTTAGCATCTTCATATTTTGCAGAATAAATATTCTTTGGTGCAGTCCATGGAAGAGCATCAGACAAGTCGATCGCATCACCCTTAGTACGATCTTCAATAATATCAACGATACCTAATTCTTGAGCAATACCTTGTTGAACAAGTGAAAAGGCATAGCTTGAACCTACGGCACCGTCACCAACAAGAATAATTTTGTGGATTTTTTCTTCTGACATGAGAAAAGCTTCCTTTCATGATAGATATTATGAATTTTTTCACATAAGGATTATAGCATGAGACAGAAGTTGATTTAAAGTAGAAAGCATTACGGTATATGCTATAATCAGTACACAAGTAAAGCAGTTAAGAGGAGACAAAAAATGAAATTAATAACGGGTTTAGGTAATCCAGGACAAAAATATGATCGTACTAAGCATAATACTGGATTTATGGCTTTAGATAATTACTTAAATAAAAATAATTTAACTTTAAACAAAGATAAATTTGATGGTCTTTGGACTAAGGAAAAGATTGATGGAGAAGATGTGATTTTTCTTGAACCGCAAACTTATATGAATGATTCAGGAAAATCAATTGCTCAAGTAGCTAATTTCTTTAAGATTGCTCCTAAAGATATTTTAGTTATCCATGATGATATGGATATGCCAATTGGTAAGATAAGAATTAGAGCTAACGGTAAATCTGGTGGCCATAATGGTATTAAAAGTATTATGGCATGCTTAGGAACTAATAGCTTTAATCGTTTAAAGATCGGAATTAAACATCCTGAAAATGAATCAGTAGTTTCTTGGGTATTAACTCCATTTAATGCAGAGCAACAAAAGCAAATGGATCAAGCTTTTACTACTAGTGAAGATATTATCAACGACTTTATTAGTGGTAAAGATGCTCAATATTTGATGAATCGATATAATTAAAATGCAAGTTAGTGAAATAATAAACAAAGATCGAGATTTAGATAAATTTATTCAAGCTGTCCCTGATTCTAAGAAGTCATTATTGACTGGAGTGAATCCAGGGGCTTTTAATGCTGTCTTAAAACAATTTGTAAGCACAATTCGTCACCCTATTCTTTTAATTGAAGAAAATGAAGATCGAGCACAGCGCTTAGTAAATGATCTAGAAGCAGTGCTAAAAGAGCCAGTGCTTTCTTTTCCAGTAGATAGTAGTTTGGCAACACAAGCTGCAACAGCTTCACCAGATGAATTAAGCCAACGATTAGAAGCATTGCAATTTCTTTTAAGGGACCGTCCGGGCGTAGTCGTTGCAACACCGCAAGCGTTGCAATATAAATTATCTGATCCAATAATATTTGCTAGTGCAGCACGAACTTTAAAATTTGGGCAAGAGAACGATTTAGGTGAATTGACTAATTGGTTGGTTCAAGCAGGATACAAACGTGACAGCTTAGTGGCTCGGCCAGGAGAATTTGCACTACGTGGTGATATCTTGGATATTTATCCCTTAAGCCGTGATAATCCAGTTAGAATTGAATTCTTTGGTGATGAAATTGATACTATTAAAGAATTTGATGCAAGTAATCAGCGTAGTATCAAAGATTTGGATAGCATCACAATTGGCTCAGCGCTTGATCGAATCTATCAAAATGAAGATATTGAACGAGCAGCAAAGAAGTTAAAGCAAGATATGAGTGAAAGTATTGCTTATCCTGAAAATGTCAAAAGTCATTTTGGAGTCGATCTTGATGCTTTAGAGCGTGGAGAATTACCAGAAAATAATGCCTTTTTGGTTGATTATTTGCTAGATAAACCTGCTTCTCTAATTGATTATTTACCAGAAAAAGCACTGGTTGCTTTTAATGATTGGAACCACATTAAAAAGAATGTAGCAGATGTAAACACCCAAAATGAAGCTTTTATTTCCCAAGAAATAAAACTGGGTGGGATGTTAAATAATCAAAGTTTGCGTTTAGATTTTGATAAAGTTACGCGCAAAATTAAACAGCCACAATTACTCTTTTCTTTGTTCCAAAAGGGTACTGGCCGTATGAAGTTTGATCAGTTGCTTAATTTTGTAAGTCGTGAACCTGAACAATTTTTCAGTCAGATGCCTTTAATTAAGACTGAATTAACTAGTTTTGCAAAAGAAAAAAACACGTTAATCTTACAAGCTGATAATGAGCAACGAAGTCATGAAATTCAGCAGAACTTAATTGATTATGGGTTAGATGTGCCAATAGTGGATAGTGACCAGGTAAAAGAAAATACAACCCAAATAGTTGTTGGTTCTTATGCTAATGGCTTTACTTTGCCAACAGTTAACCTAATTTATTTAACTGAACGTGAACTTTTTAATCAAAAGCCAAAACGTAAAAAGCGGATAAGAACTCTTGAGAATGCTCAGCGGCTGCGTAACTATACCGAATTAAAGCCGGGAGATTATGTTGTTCATGTTAACCACGGAATTGGGCGCTTTGAAGGAATAAAGACCATGAAAGTTGACGGTAAAAACCGTGATTATATTACGATTACTTACCAACATCATGATCAATTATTTATTCCTGCTGATCAGTTAGGCTTAGTCCAAAAATATGTGGGATCAGAAGGAAAAGTGCCCCATATTAATAAATTAGGTGGTAGTGAATGGGCTAAAACTAAACGTAAGGTTCAAGCTAAAGTTGAAGATATTGCCGATGACTTAATTGAACTTTATGCTAAACGTGAATCTGAGAAAGGCTATGCTTTTAGTCCTGATGATGAATTACAACGAGAATTTGAAGATTCTTTCCCTTATCCAGCAACACCAGATCAGCAGAGATCTCTAAAAGAAATTAAAGCTGATATGGAAAGTCCTCGACCAATGGATCGTTTGTTAGTAGGGGATGTAGGATTTGGAAAAACAGAAGTAGCATTGCGAGCTGCATTTAAGGCAATGCAGGATGGTAAACAAGTTGCTTTTTTAGTACCAACAACAATTTTGGCTCAGCAACATTTTGAAACAATGCAAGATCGTTTTAAGAATTTTCCGGTTAATGTCGCTCTTCTTTCTAGATTCCAAAGTGACAAAGAAGCTAAGCAGATAATTGCGGATTTAAAAGCCGGTAAAATTGATATAGTAGTAGGAACTCACCGAATCTTATCTAATGATGTTAGCTTTAAAGATTTGGGTTTACTAATTGTTGATGAAGAGCAGAGATTTGGAGTTAAGCATAAGGAGCGTTTGAAGGAATTAAAGTCGAATGTTGATGTTTTGACTTTAACTGCAACTCCAATTCCGCGTACTTTGCATATGTCAATGGTTGGGGTACGCGATCTTTCAGTAATGGAGACGCCGCCGGTTAACCGTTATCCAATTCAAACTTATGTCATGGAAGAAGTTCCTAGTGTGGTTAGAGAAGCGGTTTTACGTGAAATGAAACGTAACGGCCAGGTCTTCTTTTTGCATAACCGAATTGATGACATTGATAAAGTAGTTAGTCAGTTGCAGGAATTAATTCCAGAAGCAAGAATTGAATTTATCCACGGCCGCATGAGTCAGAATCAGCTCGAAGATATCATGTATCGTTTTGTTAATAATGAATTTGATGTCTTAGTTACTACAACAATTATCGAAACAGGGGTGGATATGCCCAATGTAAATACTTTAATTGTAGAAAATGCGGATCATTATGGTTTGAGTCAACTGTATCAATTGCGTGGTCGTGTTGGACGGAGTGCGCGGTTGGCTTATGGTTATTTCTTATATCAACCCAATAAAGTTTTAACTGAGGTTGGAGAAAAACGTTTAAGTGCAATTAGAGACTTTACTGAATTGGGTTCTGGCTTTAAGATTGCAATGCGTGATTTATCCATTAGGGGTGCTGGTAATATGCTAGGATCGCAGCAACATGGATTTATTGATAGTGTTGGATATGACCTATATTCTCAAATGCTAGACGATGCAATTAAGGAACGCAAAGGTCAAAAGCCTGTAATAAAAACTAATGCCGAAGTTAACTTTGATCTTGAGTCCTATATCCCAAGTGATTATATTGCTGACCAAGAACAAAAAATTGAATTTTACAAAAAGATCAAAGCAATTCAGGATAAAAAAGAAGCAGAAGAAATTGCTGACGAATTGATTGATCGTTTTGGCGATTATCCACCAGCTGTTGAAAATTTACTCAATGTATCTACACTTAAGTTAAATGCAGATTTGGCTCAAGCAGTTACAGTAGTTCAAAAGGAACAAAAAATTCAAGTTATTTTCAGTAATAAGGCTACACAAGAATTAGAGGGCCCTAATGTTTTCAAAGCACTCGAGCATGTTAATTTACGTGCGCGTGTAAGCACAGACCAGCATCAAAGACTAAATGTAATGTTGGAAATTCCAGATAAGATGTCAATGCGTCAATTGTTTAATGAATTAAATGTATTCTTAGCTGCCGCAGCTGAGATTATTCAAAGATAATAATAGTAAGAGGTAAAAATGAGACTAGATAAATTTTTAAAAGTGTCACGATTAGTAAAGAGACGTACAGTTGCCAAAGAAATGGCAGATCAAGGACGTGTGGATGTCAATGGTCGTGCAGTTAAATCAAGTTACGATGTAAAAATTGGTGATGTAATTAAAATTGGTTTTGGTACTAAGGAAATAAAAGCAAAGGTATTAGACTTGCGTGAAACAACTAAAAAGGCAGAAGCTAGTGAACTCTATGAGCTAATTGACTAGTGACAATTTTATCCCACCGTGCTAAACTAGAAATGTTACATATTAAATAACTAAAAGTTATTAACTTATAAGGATAAATTGATGGAATAATGATAAAGGGTGGGCAGTAATAAATGAATAATGGACCAAGGATATATAATGCTTTAAGTGATGAAGAAAGAATTGCACGTCTGCAAAGAAAAGCTAATAAAAAAATTAAGGAAGTACATCGTGTGCGTCGAAATCGTATTTTGGCTATCTTTGCAGTAGTTTTTCTTATTTTTGGAGTTCAATTAGTAATGGTTCATGTTCAAACCAATAAAATTAATGCTCAAGCTGTTACTACCCATAAGCAACTAACTAAGTTAAAGAAGAGTAATAAGACCCTTGAGAGTCAAGCTACTAATTTACGTGATTCAGATTATCTATCAAAAGTAATCCGTTATAAGTTTTATTACTCTAAACCGGGAGAAACTATCTACAATATTCCCGAAAAAACAGGAGATAATAACTAGTGAAATATATAACTGGTTTAAGAGTTAACGGCAAAATTAATAATATTGTTGATTTTGGCATCTTTGTTGATCTGCCTGCTGGACGTCATGGATTAATTCATGAATCAGATTTTGACGGAAAATGGACAGTGAATAAGGGTAAATTTGAAGTGGGCCAAAAAGTTAGAGTAGTGGTCTTAGATAATACTAATGGACGTTTATCTCTTTCTCTTCAGAGAGTCGATGATCCCGAATTAATTGATCCAACTAATTCATTTAATCAGCAAAAGGATTTTGTCAAAAGCTTAAATGATTTATTAACCAAATCAACTGTAAGATTAAATAAGTTAAAAGAAGAGTTAAAGTGACCGATGGTCGCTTTTTTATTATCAATGGAAAATTTAAAAGATTTTTTTATAAAGCACCAACTGCAAATTGAAGCAAAAAAATTTTTGATAGCTGTGAGTGGTGGCCCGGATTCAATGGCCTTGCTTGATTTAATACGTCATACTGTGACGGACCCGACAAACCAGCTTCTCGTCGGACATTTTGATCATCAATTGCGTCCGGATAGTTATTTAGAAAGTAATTTAATTAGTAATTATTGTAAAAAATATAATTTAAAATTATTTGAACAAAGATGGAGCAAACAAGAGCAGCCAGAAAGAGGAATAGAAGCTGCTGCTCGAAAATTTCGCTATGCTTTTTTAAAAGAGCTAGTACAACAAAATCAAGTTGATTATTTATTAACTGCTCATCATGGGGACGATTTGATTGAAAACATCCTTTTAAAGCTTATTCGTTCAGGAAATGTAAAGGAAATGAATAGTTTGATTGAAATGGGGCAGTTTGAAGATACACAAGCGTATCTCTTGCGCCCCCTCCTCAAATATTCTAAAACAGACTTATTGCACTATGTTAAAGTGCAACAATTATCCTATATCCAAGATAGTACAAATTTTGAAGATAAAACTTTAAGAAACAGACTTCGTCATCATGTGATTCCACTTTTAAAAAATGAAAATAAGAAATTAATTAAAAATGCAAATCGCTTTCAGGTCAGTGAAGCTGAATTGGCTGAAAGTCAAAATATTTTGTTTAAGAATTTGTCCAATCCCCAAAGAAGATATTTTACTTGGACAGGAAATTTAAGTGATTTGCAAGAATTAAGGTTAAACCAAAAAAAGCTTTACTTCGAATGGTTAACTTTAACTAAATTTCATCAACAGGTTCATTTTGAATCCTTAGAAGAAAAGGCAAATTTTCGAACAAAAAAAGATGGTATTGGGTTAATTCTTTATCAGAATAAGTACTATTTGTATCGTGAAAAAGATTTAGATAGTGAACAAATAAGACCATTTAAGGTTTACTTAGATAAAATATTTAACTTTAAAGGTAAAAATTATTTAATTTCTAAGCAAAAATTAGGTTTGCAACAAGTTGGTAGTTTTTACAGTAAAGAGAATTTAAGTCTTAAAGTGGGTTCTTTGCCTGAGGGACAAAAATTAGTTTTAGCTACTGGAAATAAAACAAAGGCTAAAAAGAAATTTGCAGAAAAAGGTATACCTAATATTTTGCGTTCGAACTGTCTAACCATCTTATCGGATGATGGTAATGAAGAAGTTCAGTATATTATGAATGTATATCGTCGTCAGATTTTTGATCCTGCTTTTATTGAATATAGGGTTTATGAAATTTAAGATAAGTTGAAGAAATTTTAAATAATAGAGAAAAAAGTTGATTTATGGTAAACTTTTGAGGTAATTCGTTAAACTTTCATGGAGGTTCAATATGAAAAATAGAAGAAATAGACTGCTTTCTAACGGCCTTTTCTATATTTTGGTTTTCGTGATCCTCTTGGGAGGAATTAATTGGTTTGTCGGTGGTTCCGGCAATAGTGGTTCCTCTGAAAATATTAGTTATTCGACCTTGGTAAAGGAGTTGAATAACGGTAAAGTCAAGAGTATCAACATTCAACCAGCAAATGGTGTATATACTGTTACTGGTACTTATAAAAAAGCTGAAACAGCTAAAAATTCTCAGAATAATAATTTAGACTTCTTTGGTGGTGCCAAAAATAATAGTAAAGTTACTAATTTTAGTACTACCATGCTTCAAAATGATTCCATGGTTAAAAATGTATCAAATCTTGCACAAAAGAATGGTACAAAAATTTCTAACCAGGGAGAATCACAAACAGGTACTTGGATATCTACGTTAGTTATGCTTGTGCCAACTTTGATTTTTATCGTCTTACTTTGGATGATGATGAACCAAGGTGGTCAAGGTGGACGTGGTGGTGTCATGAACTTTGGTAAGTCCAAAGTTAAGCCACAAGATCCCAAGAAGAACAAGGTTCGTTTTTCAGATGTTGCCGGTGAAGAAGAAGAAAAACAAGAACTTGTGGAAATTGTTGAATTTTTAAAGAATCCAACCAAATACACTAAGTTAGGGGCAAGAATACCAGCTGGTGTTCTTTTAGAGGGTCCTCCCGGAACTGGTAAGACTTTACTAGCTCGTGCTGTTGCTGGTGAAGCTGGCGTACCATTCTACTCAATTTCTGGATCAGATTTCGTAGAAATGTTCGTTGGTGTTGGTGCTTCTCGTGTACGTGATCTTTTTGAAACTGCTAAAAAGAATGCGCCAAGTATTATCTTCATCGATGAAATTGATGCCGTCGGTCGTAAACGTGGCAATGGTATGGGCGGTGGACACGATGAACGTGAACAAACCTTAAACCAATTGCTAGTTGAAATGGATGGTTTTGACGGTGACGAAGGTGTAATCGTAATGGCCGCTACTAACCGTTCTGACGTACTTGATCCTGCCTTGTTACGTCCAGGTCGTTTTGACCGTAAAGTTTTAGTTGGTCGTCCAGATGTTAAGGGTCGTGAAGCTATCTTGAAAGTTCACGCTCGTAACAAGCCATTAGCTTCTGATGTCGATTTGAAAGAAGTTGCGCGTCAAACTCCAGGCTTTGTAGGAGCTGATCTCGAAAACGTCTTAAATGAAGCTGCCTTAGTTGCTGCTCGCCGTGATAAAAAAGAAATTACTGCTTCTGACATTGATGAAGCTGAAGATCGTGTAATTGCAGGCCCAGCTAAGAAGGATACTGTAATTTCTGCCGCTGAAAGAAAACGTGTGGCATATCACGAAGCTGGACACGCAATTGTTGGTTTAGTTTTAAGTGATTCTAGAACAGTTAGAAAAGTTACCATCGTTCCTCGTGGTCGTGCTGGTGGATACAACATTATGCTTCCTAAGGAAGATCAAAACTTGTTAACTAAGAAGCAATTAATGGAACAAGTTGCTGGTTTAATGGGTGGTCGTGCCGGTGAAGAAGTTGTCGTTGGTGATAAATCAACTGGTGCTTCAAATGACTTTGAACAGGCAACTAATATTGCTCGTGGTATGGTAACTCAATATGGTATGACTGATGTTGGTATGACCGAACTTGAATCACCAAGTCAGCAAAATGAATTTGGTGCAAGATCATACAGTGAAGCTACTGCTGCTAAAATTGATGAAGCAGTTAAGAATATCTTAGATGAAGGTTATGACACTGCTGTTGATATTATTAAGAGTCACCGTGATACTCACAAGTTAATTGCAGAAGCATTACTTAAATACGAAACTCTTAATGAAAAACAAATTCTTTCTTTATTTAAAGATGGTAAGATGCCTGAAAATGAAGATAATGAATTTCCAAGTGAAAGCGATGCTTTAACTTATGAAGAAGCAAAAGCTGCTATGGAAAAACGTGATCAAAAGAGAGAAAAAGTAGAAGAAAAGGATGATAAAGAAGATATTCATCCACTTCCAGATGATCATAAGAACATTGATGATATTCCTTTAAATACTCCTTCTGAAAAGAAAGATACTAAGGCTACTGATGAAAAATCAAGTCATCAAGATTCTAATTCTTCTGATGAAGATTCAAAGAATAATGAATAATAAGAATGGAGCCTACGGGCTCTATTTTTTTAGGAGAAATTATTATGGGTGATTATTTAATTAGAGCAATTGATAAAGATAAAAAGTTAAGATTGTTGGCAATTACTGCTAAAGGTGTAGTTAATGAAGCGCAAAAAAGACATGATACTTGGATCGCCTCTTCTGCAGTATTGGGGAGAACTATGATCGGAGGATTACTTTTAGCTGGTGCTTTATTAAAGGATAAAGATGAACTAACCGTACGCCTACTAGGTAATGGACCGGTGGGAGCAACTGTAGTTACAGCACAAGCCGATTTAACGGTAAAGGGGTATATTCAGAACCCTCATATTGCATTGCCACCAAAAAAGGATGGTCATATTGATGTAGCAAAGGCTGTAGGCCAGGGTTGGCTTGAAGTAACTAAAGATCAAGGACTAAAAGAACCATATACTGGCGAGGTTCCAATAGTTAGTGGTGAAATAGCAGAAGACTTTACCTATTATTTAGCCAAATCTGAACAAATTCCTTCAGCAGTTGGATTATCAGTATTTGTTGAACCAAATAATTCTATTGGAGCTGCTGGTGGTTTTATGATGCAAGCCTTACCTGGAGCTGATGATGCCTTACTTGAAAAAGTAGAAAAGAGAATTAAGGCACTTCCTAACTTATCAACAATGTTCTTAGATGGAGCTACACCAGAAGATTTAGCTAAAAAAATCTTGGGTGATGATTGCAAAATTTTAGATAAGCAAGATGTAAGCTTTGCTTGTGATTGTTCTAAGGAAAAATATAGTGAAATCCTTGCTACAATTAAGCCAGACCAATTAAAAGAAATGATTGAAAAAGATCATGGAGCAGAATTAACTTGTCGCTTTTGTGGTGAAAAATATCATTTTAGTGAAGATGAATTAAAAGATATTCAAAAAAAGGCAAAGTAATCTAAGATTAATAGTCGAGTTACTAATTTTTTGTTAGAATATTAAAGTATTTGTGAAAGGATGTGTTGAAGTGAGTAAAAGCTGGAAAATAAGAGACCTTACTATTCCTAATCAAGTTGTAGTGGCACCAATGGCGGGTATTTCTAATGCAGCCTTTAGAGTGGTTTGCAAGGAATTTGGTGCAGGATTAGTAGTTTGTGAAATGATCTCTGATCATGGAATTATTTATCGTAATAAAAAGACTTTAAGCATGCTTCAAGTGGATCCTCGTGAACACCCAATGAGCATCCAAATTTTTGGTGGTAGTGAAGAGACCTTGGTTGAGGCAGCTCACTATGTGGACGAAAATACGGCTGCTGATATTATTAACATCAATATGGGATGTCCTGTACCAAAGGTCACTAAGACTGATGCCGGTGCGATGTGGCTTAAAGATCCTAACAAAATTTATCAAATGGTACGTGCTGTCGTAAGAAATGTTAAAAAGCCAGTTACTGTTAAGATGAGAACTGGTTGGGACCAACGTAATATTTTTGCTGTTGAAAATGCTTTAGCCGCTCAAGAAGCTGGCGCAAGTGCTGTTGCTATGCATGGACGTACTAGAAAGCAAATGTACATGGGTGAAGCTGATTGGGGCATTTTGAAAGATGTAGCTGATGCATTAACAATTCCATTCATTGGTAATGGGGATGTAGATAGTCCTCAAAAAGCTAAAAAGATGCTTGATGAGGTCGGTGCTACTGCTGTCATGATGGGACGTGCTGTTCTAGGTAATCCTTGGCTTTTAAAAGAAGTAAGACACTACTTAGATACTGGGGAACTTTTACCTCCACAAACTGTGGAAGAAAAAGTGGAAACTGCAAAGAACCAACTTTCAGGCTTAATTGATCTTAAGGGAGAAAAAATTGCAGTACCAGAATTTAGACGTCAAGCTGCATATTATCTAAAAGGAATTCCCCGTTCTGCGCGAACACGTGCTAAAATAAATGAGGTATGGACAAAACAAGAAGTTTTTGACTTATTAGATGACTTTGTGGAAAAATATGAAGCAAGGCAAAAGCAAAGACAAGCTTAATAAATAATAAAGGAGTTTTTAGAGTGGCAAAGAATGAGATGAATGACCAGCTTATCGTTCGTCGCGAGAAGATGGAAGAAATGCGTGAAAATGGAATTGAACCTTTTGGCGTTAGAAAGTTCGATCGTCAAGATTTAGCACGTACTTTAAATGAAAAGTATTCTAATGAAGATAAAGATGAACTTAATGCTGACATGCCTAAGACCAAGGTTGCAGGTCGTATGCTTGCAAAACGTGGTAAAGGTAAAGTAGGGTTTGCGGACATTTATGATCGCACTGGTAAAATCCAAATTTACGTACGTAAAGATATTGTAGGCGAAGATAATTATAAGATTTTTAAGAAGGCAGATATTGGTGACTTCTTAGGAATTGATGGCGAAGTTATGAAGACCGATACGGGTGAATTAACTATTCGTGCTACTCATGTTACTTTCTTATCCAAGGCTTTACGCCCATTGCCTAATAAGTGGGATGGTTTAAAAGATGTTGAACAAATTTATCGTCAACGTTACCTTGATTTGATTACTAATAATGAAAGTTATCAACGTTTTGTAAACCGTACAAAGATTATTAAGGCTATTCGTAAATACTTAGACGATCGCGATTTCTTAGAAGTTGAAACTCCAGTTCTTCACAACATTCCTGGTGGTGCCGAAGCTCGTCCATTTATTACTCACCACAATGCTTTAGATATTAGTCTTTACATGAGAATTGCTCTTGAACTTCCTTTGAAGCGTTTGATTGTTGGTGGAATGGAAAGAGTTTATGAAATTGGTCGAGTATTCAGAAATGAAGGTGTTGATACTCGTCATAACCCAGAATTTACTGAACTTGAAACTTATGCAGCTTACTGGGACTTCCATGATGTGATGGATGAAGCAGAAGGTATTATTAAAGCCGCTGCTAGCGTTGTTTCTGATGATGGTAAGATTAACTACCAAGGTACTGAACTTGACCTCGGTAAGCCATTCCGTCGCGTTCACATGGTTGATTTAATTAAAGAAAAGACCGGTGTTGATTTCTGGCAACCAATGACTTTGGATGAAGCTAAGAAAGTTGCGCAAGAACATGGTATTCATGTTGAACCATTCTGGAAAGTTGGTCACATTATCAATGCCTTCTTTGAAGAATTTGGTGAAAAAACAATTGTTAACCCAACATTTGTTTACGGTCACCCTGTAGAAGTTTCACCACTAGCTAAGAAGAATGCAGACGATCCAAGATTTACCGACCGTTTTGAAATCTTTATCTTAGGTACTGAATACGGAAATGCTTTCTCAGAATTAAATGACCCAGTTGATCAACGTCACCGTTTTGAAGATCAAATGGCTGAGCGTGAAGCTGGTAATGATGAAGCTGATATGATTGATGAAGATTACATTCGCGCCATGGAATTTGGTATGCCTCCTACTGGTGGTTTAGGAATCGGTATCGATCGTTTGACTATGCTTTTAACCGATGCACCTGCGATTCGCGATGTATTGCTATTCCCAACTATGCGTCCTGAAAAAGTTGAAGACGTAGATGCTGAAGTTCAAGCAGACTTGAAGAAACGTAAAGAAAACAAAGAATAATATAAAACTCACTCAATATCATTTATATTAATTGAGTGAGTTTTTTTGATAGATGTTTAAAATTGTAATTTAGCTAATAAGTGGGAGATAATGACTATAAATTGTAAAACAATTGATACTTAGAAAATTGGTTCGACTAATGAAATATAAATATTTCGCATTAATAGATGATGTTGTGATAAAAAGTTCAGCATTATTTCCATACTTTTTATATGCAGTGGCTGTAGTCATTAAAGGCAATATAATTACTTTTGCGTGGCCTTTTATTTTGGGATATACTGCTGGACAAGTAGCTCCCTTTTTAATTGATGAAAAAATAGATAAAAACTGGCCTAAAAGTTATCGCACCCTATCTTTGGTTTCGTTAGTAGCTGTTTTTAGTGCTAGTGTAGGAATCTATTTAAGGTGGGAATGGTTAGCCAGTATTGGAGCAATGGGACTTAGCTTGAGTGTAACAGGCCTATCTAGTCTCAGTGATAATAAGCATTACAAAATTAATTTTAAGCGAATTGATACCTTTGCAGCTATTTTGGTAAGTATAAATCTGCTTATCTTAGGTTTTTTGGCTATCAAAATAAGTGTTGTAAGTGCATATATAGCTTATGCAGTTCTTTTATTAGCAGAAAGTATTGGTATTTTTAAGCACTATAAAATTGTTAAAACAAATATAAAATGGCATTTATTTAATACATCGACTAGGTCAGCAAAAGTAACTATTGCTGTATTTGTCGGTGTCTTTATTATTAGTATTTTCAAGCGTATTGGATATTTCTCCGATGTCAGTTGGTTTTTCCTTTTTATTTCAATTATTTATATTCTAGTTTTGCTTAATCAGTTTTTACATCAGAGATTTAAACTATTAAGAATCTGGATTGGCGCAGTGCGAAATTACCTAATAATTTTTACAATAATTTTAGCTTTTCAGATTCATCAGAATCTTTGGATATTTTTGATTTTTATAGAATTAGCTTTTGCAGGTATTTTTGTTAAATTTATTCAGAGGATATTAAATTACTGGTTACCGATTTATCAGTTCTATATCACAATGGCTCTTGTTGATATTTTGTTAGTTCTAATGGTGTATGATAAGTTCTATTTGCTTATTACTTGGATTATTTTGATTCTGCTTATTAATCTGACTGTGATTGCAAATCAAAAATTGCCGATTGTCAAAACTGGAATTAAATCTAAAATCAAAGTTCTTGGTGGCCTTATAAGTCAGGCAGTTTTATTTTCAGTTTTACAGTTAGTTGCTCAAATTAATTTGAAAAACCGTATTGCTTTAGTAACGCCTTATATTATGCATCAGCAGGATCTTAAGTACGGGTCGGAAATGATTTTGGTTAGAATAGTTATGGCTGCACTATTTATTTTAACTGGTATAGGTATAACCATTTATGATCATCGTCAATTAAAAAGATGATATGGAAATATAAATCTATAAATCTATCAATAAAAATAAAAAATATTTCTTGCAACTGAGCTATTTTCTGCTATACTGTTATTTGTACTGCGGAAGTAGTTCAGTGGTAGAACATCACCTTGCCATGGTGGGGGTCGCGGGTTCGAATCCCGTCTTCCGCTCTAGATAAAGAGATTCACGATGATGTGAATCTCTTTTTTATTTTCGGAAAATAGCTCAGTTTGGTAGAGCGCTACGTTCGGGACGTAGAGGTCGCAGGTTCAAATCCTGTTTTTCCGATTTATTGCAATGTATGTAGTACAGTTAAATTGTAATCAGCAAATTTAATAGATTATTTTTTATATAAAAGCACTACTTATTTTAGTAATAGGTAGTGCTTTTTTGAATATTTAATAAGTCAAAACTTTTGCAATTAATATAATAAACATTTATGGTAAAAGAGACGCAGAAAATAGAAAGAGGATGTAAAAATGGGAAAAAGTGTTGCTCCCACTAAAAAGCTATCATTTATCTCGATATTCTTTTTAGGGATTAATGCCATCATTGGCTCAGGGGCATTTTTACTACCAAAATATATTTATCATGATATGGATTTAATGAGTGTTGTTGTACTTTTATGTGCTGCTGTGACAGTAAGTATGATTGCACTTTGTTACGCTGATTTATCTAGTCGTTTTAGTGGATCAGGAGCAGCATGGCTTTATTCATATTATGCTTTCGGTAGATTTGCCGGTTATGAATTAGGGTTATTTACTTGGTTTTTAACTTGTTGTACTTATGCTGCTGAAGTTGTCGCCTTTGTTACAACTTTACGTAGTTTTGTTCCAGCATATAAAAATGATGCAGTATACTTTGGTACTGCGATTGGTTTGATTGTTTTATTCACTATTATTAACTTTTTCGGTAGAAAATTAGTTAAATTTGTGGACAACACTTCCTCAATTGCAAAACTTGGAGTTATCATTCTATTTATTGTAGTTGGTGTATTCTTTATGCACTGGTCTAACTTTAGTCCAGTAATGCCACATGCTGCTACTACTGGTGTAGGACCATTCTTTAAGCATTTTGGTGCTGCATTTAGTGAAGTGTTCTATCTCTTTACTGGATTTTCATTTATTCCTATTGCAGCTCGCCAAATGCAAAATCCAACTAAGAATATTCCCCGGGTATTAATTTCAGTTATGATTACTGTTACCATTCTTTATGCCTTAACAGTGCTAATTGGTATTGGTATTATTGGATCTAAGATGAGTGATTATACTGCTCCAATTGCTAATGCCTTTGGTAAAGCTGTAGGTGAATGGGGCTACATTGTAATTATTATTGGGATGCTCTTAAGTATTTTTGGTGTTGCATTTATTTCATCATTTAATGCTCCATCGCTTGTTGCTTCATTGGCTGAAGAACATAACTTAGTGCCACAATGGGTAGGTAAAAAGAACAAATATAATGCTCCTTGGATTGCTATTATCATGAGTGCAATTATTACAGCATTATTAATTACACAATCATATATTTTCTTAGTTTCATGTATTGTGCTTGCATCATTTGTTCAGTATGTGCCTTCAATTTTTGCGGTTATGAAGTTTAAGCATGATGGCAGATATCCAAACAAAGGCTTTAAACTACCTGGTGGTTACGTTATCCCGGTAATTGCATTACTGGTTTCTTGCTACTTAGTCTTTAATTTCACTTGGAAAACATTTTTTGTTGGAATTGGAGTTGCAGTAATTGCTGCGCTTTTGTACTTCTTCTCTGGACGTAAGAGAAAAGATCCGCATCCAGGAGTACCAGTTGCAAATGAAAATAATAAATAGTCATATATAACATTAATAAATTCTTATTTTCTCTTTTAATAATTACGTGATACGATTAAGTTAGACTCAGACGAGTCTTTTCCAATGCACCTGGAAGGAATGACATTATGAAAGAAAGAATTTATGTTGTAATGCATGCAAGTGTTAACAAAACTAATGAATCTAACAAGAATGGGGTTGTTGATATCTTGTTTGCATCAAAAGATTTTGAAAAGGCACGGGCTTATAAGGAGAATCTAGCTCCTTATGAAGTAGCTGCTATTTATCCTGTTGATCTTGATAAAAGCCTTAACTTAGCTCCTGAGAAGCCTGCGCTTTCAATTGATTGGACTGATCTCCAATAGAAAATATCCTGACTGTTTGGTCAGGATATTTTTATTGTTATAATTAATATAGAAATTATAATTTTACTTTTGGCTGCTTAAGTTTTACAATACATATCTACAATGTTATTCACTTATAAAAAGAAAGCAGTTATTAAGGCGGTGGAAAATGGAAAATTCTTATAGTAATAGTGCTAGAGATGTTTTAGACATCGCAAGAGAACAAGCACAAAATTTTAATCATCGTATTATTGGTACTGAACACGTCTTACTTGCGTTAGTAATTGAAGCAAATGGAGAAGCTGGTAAGATTTTACGTCAAAATGGTGCGACCCCTACAGTTTTACGAGAAGAGATTGAACGCTACACTGGATATGGTTCAAGTCCTAAGGCTAATTATGTAGAAATGTCACCTCGTTTAAATTTGGTATTGAATTATGCCAAACGCCGCGCAGAAAAGCTTGGTGATACACAAATTAAAACTAGCCATATTTTAATGGGATTACTTGCTAGCGAAAAAATTTTAGCAAGTTTAATTTTAAAAAATTTGGGACTAGATTCTGCCTACTTAATGGAACAACTAAAAAGAGTCGAAAATCAAACTGGTTCCAATAATATAAATAATAGTTTAGGAAATAGTTTGTCTAATTCAAATCAAACTGAAAATCAGTCAATGACTCCTAATCTAGATAAAGTAGCTGTTAATTTAAATAAGCGTGCTGAAGAAGGAGATATCGATCCTGTTATTGGTCGAGATAAAGAAGTAAAGCGTGTGATCCAGATTCTTTCTCGTAGAACTAAGAATAATCCTGTACTTGTGGGTGAACCGGGGGTCGGAAAGACCGCAGTTGCTCAAGGTATTGCCATGGCGATTATAAATGGGCAAGTACCTGAGAATTTACTTAATAAACGAGTAATGTCTTTAGATATGGGAAGTTTGATTGCTGGAACCAAGTATCGTGGTGAATTTGAAGATCGGATGAAGAAGATTTTAAATGAAGTTCATTTGGATGGAAATGTAATTCTGTTCGTTGATGAGATGCACACGCTGATTGGTGCTGGGGGAGCAGAAGGTGCGATTGATGCTTCCAATATCTTAAAACCTCCACTAGCTCGTGGTGATATTCAAATGATAGGTGCAACTACTTTTGATGAATATCAAAAATATATCGAAAAAGATCAAGCATTAGCGAGACGTTTTCAACAAGTAAAAATTGAAGAGCCAAATAGTCAGGAAGCACAAGAGATTTTATTGGGCTTGAGACCAAAATATGAAAATTATCATCATGTCACTATCACTGATGATGCAATTAAAGATGCAGTAGACCTGTCTGCAAGATATATCTCCAATCGCTATTTACCTGACAAGGCGATAGATTTAATCGATGAGGCAAGCGCTGCTGTCAAAATTGCAGTCAACCATGAGAAAAATCCACGTTTGACAAAATTAGAAGCTCAAATTCGTTCAGCCAGTCAAGAAAAAGAGCAGGCTGCAGAAAATCAAAATTTTGTTCAAGCAGCGCAGTTACAATCTAAAGAAGAAGAATTACAAGATAAATACAGTAAGCTGACCTCACAATTACAGGAAAAGACTTCACAAAAGGCTACTGTGAATAGTGATGAGATTGCCAAAATTGTAGCTCAATGGACTGGTGTACCGGTTACTCGAATGAAGAAGAGCGAAACGAAACGTCTTGCTCGTTTAGAAAGCTTGCTTCATGAAAGAGTAATTGGCCAAGAAGCAGCAATAAGTGCAGTAAGTAAGGCCATTCGTCGAAGCCGGAGTGGAATTAAGGATGAAAATCGACCAATTGGTTCTTTCTTATTCCTAGGTCCAACTGGTGTTGGTAAAACTGAATTAGCCAAAGCTGTTGCCGATTCAGTTTTTGGTTCAGAACAAAATATTATCCGTGTAGATATGTCAGAGTACATGGATCAAGTAGCTTCTAGCAAACTGATTGGTTCAGCACCAGGATATGTCGGTTATGAAGAAGGTGGACAACTTACTGAAGATGTTCGTCGTAATCCATATTCAGTAGTTTTGCTTGATGAAGTAGAAAAGGCTAACCCTGAAGTCTTTAATCTATTACTTCAAGTATTAGATGAAGGATTTTTAATTGACTCTAAGGGGAGAAAAGTCGACTTTAGAAATACGATTATCATTATGACTTCTAATTTAGGTTCACGTTCTATCCAAGAAGATAAGACCGTCGGGTTTGCTGCAGACTTAGCTGATCAAAATCGTCTTAATAAAGAAAGAGTTCAAGCAGCTACTAAGCAATTCTTTAGGCCAGAATTTCTTAACCGAATTGATGAGACCGTTGTCTTTGATAGTTTGAGTAAAGAAGAATTGCGCCAAATTGTTAGCTTGATGACTAAGAAGTTAGAGAATCGTTTAGCAAAACAAAATATTACTTTAAAGATTTCTCCATCAGCACTTGATGTACTAGCTAAGGATGGTTTCGATCCAGAGATGGGTGCTCGCCCATTAAGAAGAACAATTCAAACCGAATTAGAAGATCCAATTGCCGAAGATTTAATCAGTGGTAATGTATCTGCTGGTCAGACAATTAAAGTTGGCGCGCAAAAGGGCAAACTTAAATTAAAAATTGAAAAAGATACAGCCAAATCATTAGTTAAAAGCTAATACAATAGCTTTGACAAAATGTCAAGAATATAGTAAAATTATTTCTGTTTAAAAGGCTGAAACTCAGGATTTCACTGATCTATTGTCCAGTGAGATGATAAAACAAAAACGACTTATTAAGTTGTTTTTGTTTTTTTGTACCCAAAAATAGGCTTTTTGCAAAATGTAACACAAATGTAATATTAGGCTCTTTTTATGCAAGAAAGGATGTTTGCTGTGTTAGGACATACTGTAAACTACGGTAGCCATCGTACTAGACGTAGCTTCTCACGCATCAAAGAAGTGTTGAAGCTTCCTAATTTAACCGATGTGCAAACGCAATCTTACAAGTGGTTTCTAGATGAAGGTATTCGTGAAATGTTTGATGACATTATGCCAATTTCAGACTTTTCAGGAAAACTTTCTCTTGAGTTTGTTGATTACAAGCTTTTAAAACCTAAATATACCCTTGAAGAAGCACGTGATCATGATGCTAATTATGCTGCACCATTACACGTAACTTTGAAGTTAACTAACCATGAAACTGGTGAAATTAAAACTCAAGATGTCTTCTTTGGTGATTTCCCATTGATGACTGATTCTGGTACTTTCGTAATTAATGGTGCCGAAAGAGTTATTGTTTCTCAATTAGTGCGTTCACCTGGTGTATATTACAATTCAGATTTTGATAAGAATGGTCGTGCAATCTACGGCGCAACTGTAATTCCTAACCGTGGTGCTTGGCTTGAATATGAAACTGATGCCAAGAACTTAGCATACGTACGTATTGATAGAACCCGTAAACTTCCATTATCTATCTTAATTCGTGCTTTAGGATTTGGTTCTGATAGTGAAATCCTAGATATGTTTGGTGATATCGATTCACTTAAATTTACTTTAGATAAAGATTTACATAAGAATCCAGCTGATTCTAGAGTTGCAGAAGCATTAAAGGATATCTACGAAAGATTACGTCCTGGTGAACCTAAGACTACTGATTCATCTCGTTCACTTCTTTATGCTCGCTTCTTTGATCCAAGAAGATATGATTTAGCTCCTGTTGGTCGTTACAAGATCAATAAGAAGCTATCTTTGAAGAATCGTTTATTAAAGCAAACTTTAGCCGAAACTTTAGCAGATCCAGATACTGGTGAAATTATTGCTAAGAAGGGTACTGTTGTTACTCATGAAGTAATGGAAAAATTAAGTCCTTACTTAGATCGTGATGATTTCAAGATGGTAACTTATGAACCATCAGATGAAGCCGTTGTTCCTGAACCAATTACTGTTCAAGAAATTAAGGTTTACTCAAAGAATGATCCTGAAAAAGAAGTTAAGTTGATGTCAAATGGTCATATTGCTGATGATGTTAAACACTTAACTCCAGCTGATGTCTTAAGTTCAATTAATTATTTCTTTAACTTACAAGAAGGTATTGGTACTACTGATGATATCGACCACTTAGGTAACCGTCGTATTCGTCGTGTTGGTGAATTACTTCAAAATCAATTTAGAATTGGTTTAGCACGTATGGAACGTGTTGTTCGTGAAAGAATGTCAACTCAAGATATTGAAACTGTTACTCCACAACAATTAATCAATATCCGTCCGGTTGTTGCATCCGTGAAAGAATTCTTTGGTTCATCACAATTGTCACAATTCATGGACCAAAACAACCCATTGGGTGAGTTAACTCACAAACGTCGTATGTCAGCCTTAGGACCTGGTGGTTTGTCTCGTGATCGTGCCGGTTATGAAGTTCGTGATGTGCACTATACTCACTATGGTCGTCTTTGTCCGATTGAAACACCTGAAGGACCTAACATTGGTTTGATTAACTCATTGGCAACCTATGCCGTAGTTAACAAGTATGGTTTCATTGAAACTCCATACCGTCGCGTTTCTTGGACTGATCACAAAGTTACAGATAAGATTGATTACTTAACTGCTGACGAAGAAGATAACTACATTATTGCCAGTGCCAACTCTCCACTTAATGAAGATGGCTCATTTAAGGATGATATTATTTTGGCACGTCATAAGGAAGATAACGTCGAAGTATCACCTGATAAAGTGGACTACATGGATGTTATTCCTAAGCAAGTAGTTTCTGTAACTTCTGCATGTATCCCATTCCTTGAAAACGATGACTCAAACCGTGCTTTGATGGGAGCTAACCACCAACGTCAAGCTGTTCCTTTAATTAATCCACATGCACCACTTGTTGGTACGGGTATGGAATATCGTGCTGCTCACGATTCTGGGGATGCTCTTTTAGCTAAAGCTCCTGGTGTAGTTGAATACGTTGACGCAAATGAAATCAGAGTAAGACGTGATGACAAGACTTTAGATACTTATATTCTTGAAAAATACCGTCGTTCAAACGCAACTAAGAACTACAACCAAACTCCAAATGTAAATAAGGGTGATAAGGTTGTAGCTGGTGAAGTTATTGCAGATGGTCCAGCAATGGATAAAGGTGAATTATCTGTTGGTCAAAACCCAATTATTGCCTTTACTACTTGGGACATGTACAACTTCGAAGATGCCGTTATGATTTCAGAAAAATTGGTTAAGGATGATGTTTATACTTCAATCCATATCGAAGACTATGAATCTGAAGCTCGTGATACTAAGTTAGGACCTGAAGAAATTACTCGTGAAATTCCTAACGTAGGTGAAGATGCCCTTAAGGATCTTGACGAAGAAGGTATCGTACGTATCGGTGCTGAAGTTAAAGATGGTGACATTTTGGTTGGTAAGGTAACTCCTAAAGGAGTAACTGAATTATCAGCCGAAGAACGTTTACTTCACGCAATCTTTGGTGAAAAGGCTCGTGAAGTTCGTGATACTTCTCTCCGTGTACCACATGGTGGTGGCGGAATTGTCCAAAACGTACAAGTCTTCACTCGTGAAGCTGGAGATGAATTAGCTCCTGGTGTAAATAAGATGGTTCGTGTTTACATCGTTCAAAAACGTAAGATCCAAGTTGGTGATAAGGTCTCTGGACGTCACGGAAACAAGGGTACTATTGCCTTGGTTTGTCCTGAAGAAGATATGCCTTACTTACCAGATGGTCGTCCAGTTGACATTTGCTTGAACCCAATGGGTGTGCCTTCACGTATGAATATTGGACAGGTTCTTGAATTACACTTAGGTATGGCTGCAAAACACTTAGGTATTCACGTAGCAACTCCAGTATTCGATGGTGCTACTGAAGATGACATGTGGGACTTAGTTCGTGAAGCTGGTTTAGGTAAAGATGGTAAGACAGTTCTTTACGATGGACGTACCGGTGAACCATTCCATAACAGAGTTTCTGTTGGGGTTATGTACTACTTGAAGTTAACTCACATGGTAGACGACAAGATCCACGCACGTTCAATTGGGCCTTACTCATTGGTTACTCAACAACCACTTGGTGGTAAAGCACAATTTGGTGGACAGCGTTTTGGTGAAATGGAAGTTTGGGCTCTTGAAGCTTACGGTGCAGCTTACACTCTCCAAGAAATCTTGACTTACAAGTCTGATGACGTTGTTGGTCGTGTAAAAGCATACGAAGCAATTGTTAAGGGCGAAAAGATTCCAAAACCTGGTGTACCAGAATCATTTAGAGTTTTAGTAAAAGAACTCCAATCTCTTGGTTTAGACATTAATGTGTTAGATTTGAACCATCAAGAAGTAGATCTTCGTGATATGGAAGATGCAAATGAACATCTTAATATTGATACATTATCTAAGATGGCTGAACAACAAGAAAAGAAGAAGTTAGCCGAAGAAGCTGCCAAAAATGAAGAACAAGCTCATTCTGTAGTAGATTCTTCGTCAGATGACAAGCTTTCTAATTAATTAACAGGAGGTTAAACTTTGATTGACGTAAATAAGTTTGAAAGTATGCAAATAGGTTTAGCATCTCCAAACAAGATCAGAAGCTGGTCTTATGGTGAAGTTAAGAAACCTGAAACTATTAATTATCGTACTTTGAAACCAGAAAAAGACGGTCTTTTTGACGAAAGAATTTTTGGACCAACTAAGGATTACGCTTGTGCTTGTGGTAAGTACAAAGGCGTTCGTTATCGTGGTATTGTCTGTGACCGTTGTGGTGTTGAGGTAACTTCTTCTAAAGTTAGAAGAGAAAGAATGGGCCACATTGAATTGGCTGCCCCAGTATCACATATCTGGTACTTCAAAGGTATTCCATCACGTATGGGATTGATATTGGATGTATCACCTCGTTCACTTGAAGAAGTAATTTATTTTGCTGCTTACATTGTGATTGATGCTGGTGATACAGACCTTGAAGATAAGCAACTTTTAACTGAAGTTGAATATCGTGATTATAAGGCCAAATATGGCAATCGCTTCGAAGCTAAAATGGGTGCAGAAGCAATCAAGGAACTCTTAGAAAGAGTCGACATTGATAAAGAGGTTACTGCTCTTAAAGAAGAATTAAAGAGTGCAACTGGTCAAAAGAGAACTAGAGCTATTAGACGTCTGGATATCTTAGATGCATTTAAGACTTCTGGTAATAAGCCAGAATGGATGATTATGGATTGTATTCCAGTTATTCCACCTGACTTACGTCCTATGGTTCAACTTGATGGGGGTCGTTTTGCGACTTCAGATTTAAATGATTTATACAGACGTGTAATTAACAGAAATAACCGTTTGAAGAGATTATTAGACCTAAATGCACCTCGAATCATTGTTCAAAATGAAAAGAGAATGCTACAAGAAGCCGTAGATGCGTTGATTGATAATGGTCGTCGTGGTCGTCCAGTTGTTGGACCAGGTAACCGTCCACTTAAGTCACTTTCTCACATGTTAAAAGGTAAGCAAGGTCGTTTCCGTCAAAACTTACTTGGTAAACGTGTTGACTACTCTGGTCGTTCAGTTATTGATGTTTCACCAAAATTAAAGTTCTATCAATGTGGTGTTCCTCGCCCAATGGCGCTTGAATTATTCAAACCATTTGTAATTAATGAATTAGTTAAGCGTGAATTAGCTTCAAATATTAAGAATGCTACTCGTAAGATTGATCGTGAAGACGATGAAGTATGGGATGTTTTAGAAGACGTTATCAAAGAGAGACCGGTTCTTTTAAACCGTGCACCTACTCTTCACCGTTTGGGTATTCAAGCATTTGAACCGGTACTTGTACCAGGTAAGTCTATTAGACTTCACCCATTAGCTTGTGAAGCTTACAATGCCGACTTTGATGGGGACCAAATGGCTATTCACGTTCCATTATCAGATGAAGCTGTAGCAGAATCACGTTTACTTATGCTTGCTGCACACCACATCTTAGCTCCTAGAGATGGTAAGCCAGTTGTAACTCCATCACAGGATATCGTGTTGGGTAACTATTGGTTAACCCAGTCTGAGCGTGGACGTGAAGGTGAAGGAATGATTTTTGATTCACCAGAAGAAGCAGCAATTGCATATGCAAATGGCGATATTCACTACCACACTAGAATTGGATTAGCAGCTGATTCAATGCCTGAAAAGACTTGGCCAAAGGGTTATGAACATGGTATTTTTGTAACTACTTATGGTAAGTTAGTCTTTAACCAAATCTTGCCTGAAGATTTCTTCTACATTAATGATCCAACTCAAGAAAACTTAACTCATCCACTTGATGAAAAATACTTCTTACAACCAGGTGAAGATATTCACGAAAAATTGGATAATATGAAGTTAGGGGATGCCTTCAAGAAGGGATTCTTGTCGGATATCATTGCTCAAATCTACAAGATTTACAAAGTTCAAAGAACTTCAGATTTATTAGATGATATTAAAGAATTAGGTTTCACTGTATGTACCTACTCAGGTTTAACTATCGGTGTTGAAGATATTCCTACTATTACTGATAAAGATGATATCGTAGCCGAAGCACGTAAGAAGGTTGATGTTGTGTCTAAGCAATATCGCCGTGGTTTGATTACTGATGAAGAAAGACACGATCGCGTAATTAGCATTTGGAATAGTTGTAAAGATACTGTGCAAGAAGAAATTGCTGATATTCACGCACCACGTAACCCAATCACTGTCATGGCTGATTCTGGTGCACGTGGTAACATTTCAAACTTTACTCAATTAGCTGGTATGCGTGGACTTATGGCCGCTCCTAACGGCGGAATGATGGAAATTCCTGTTACATCAAACTTCCGTGAAGGTCTATCAGTTCTAGAAATGTTCATGTCAACACACGGTGCTCGTAAAGGAATGACCGATACCGCCTTGAAGACTGCTAACTCAGGTTACTTAACTCGTCGTTTAGTTGATGTTGCACAAGACGTTATTATTCGTGAAGAAGATTGTGGTACTGATCGTGGTATTACGGTTAAAGCTATCACTGAAGGTGATGAAATGATCGAACCACTCTTTGATCGTTTGGTTGGTCGTTACACATTGAAGAGTGTGGTAAATCCTCAAACTGGTGAAGTTATTTGTCCAGCAGATGTGATGATGGATGAAGACATGGCTCACAAGATTGTAGATGCTGGTGTAACTGAAGTTACTATTCGTTCTGTCTTCACTTGTAACACACCACACGGTGTATGTAAGAAATGTTATGGTATGAACCTTGCTACTGGTGAAGATGTTGAAGTTGGTGAAGCAGTAGGTACTGTTGCTGCTCAATCAATTGGTGAACCAGGTACTCAGCTTACTATGCGTAACTTCCACAACGGTGGGGTTGCCGGTGGTGCTGACATCACCCAAGGTCTTCCTCGTGTTCAAGAATTGTTTGAAGCACGTAACCCTAAAGGTCGTGCGACAATTTCTGAAGTTAGTGGTGAAGTTACTTCTATTGAAGAAGATCCAGCAGAACACTCACGTCAAATCACTGTTCAAGGTCAAACTGATACTCGTACTTACGATGTGCCTTATACTGCATCTGTAGCAGTTAGCGAAGGTGACCACGTTGAACGTGGTGATCGTTTGACTATTGGTTCAGTTGATCCTAAGGAATTAATTCGTGTTTGTGATTCATTAACTACTGAAAAATACATTTTGAATGAAATTCAAAAAGCCTACAGAATGCAGGGTGTAGAAGTTGCTGATAAGCATGCCGAAGTAATTACTCGTCAAATGTTACAAAAAGTTCGTATTCTTGATCCAGGTGAAACTGATCTCTTACCAGGTGAATTAATGGATATTGGTGACTTTAAGGAACGTAACAAGGAAGTTATTATTTCCGGTGGTATTCCAGCGACTGCTCAAAGTGTAATTCTTGGTATTACTAAGGCTGCCCTTGAAACTAACAGTTTCTTATCAGCTGCTTCATTCCAAGAAACTACTCGTATCCTTACTGATGCTTCAATTAGAGGTAAGGAGGATCCACTTCTTGGACTTAAGGAAAATGTTATCATTGGTAAGATTATTCCTGCTGGTACTGGTATGGCAGTTTACCGTGAAATGGAACCTAAAGTTGATGTTCCTGATGAAAACTTAAAAGATGCCAAAAAAGATTCAGTCTATTCTATAGCTGATATTGAAAAGAAATTAGCTGCTGAAAGCAATGACAGTAAGGACTAATTTGTTTACTAATAATACATTGTGTAAAAAAACCGTTCCTATGGAACGGTTTTTTTACTAAATTAAAATATAACTAATAAAAATAAAGGGTAAAAATGGTTGGTAATCGTTGTTTCTATTAAATATATAAAAAAGCAAGAATAAGATTGAAGCCATAAGGAGAACATGTAGTCCAAAAATCTGTCCTTTATACAAAGAAATTAAAATAAAGAATAGGGTATCACCGATGCCAAATGTATTTTTTAAATTCATGTAGCTCATTATTAAAATGAGAAAAATTAATAGAATCCAATTAGTAAATGAAAAATAGTGAACGGCTGATTCAGGAGAACCAACTGCAATAATTGTAGGAAGTAGTAAGATAATTGTTTCAAATTCTAAAAAGAAATAATCAAAAATCGCTGCTAATAGAAAGAAAAACAGAAAAATAGCACTAATATAACCAGTTCTAGAAAAAGGAAAAATATTGTAGAATGCTATTCCACTGATTATTTCGATAAAGAAACTATATAAAGGAATTGGTTCATTGCAATGAGTGCAGCGGCCACGTTTACATAGGTATGAAATAATAGGAATTTGATCTAATAATGTTAAAGGAAATTGGCAACTGTCACATCGAGATAAAGAATTAATAAACGATTTATCATTATTTCGTTGAACAATTACAAGCGCATGAGAACCAAGAGCTGCACCAATAAAAAAATTAAAAATCATCATCATAACAAAACCTCCATAAATTATTACGAAAAAAGTTGGAATTTTGTTTACTTAATATTGACGCTAAAGTTTATTCGAGGTAAACTAACACTCGTGCATATAAATATGATATCCGTGAGGTTAAAAAGAAACTCCCGGATGTGTGAACAAAAATTAGGAGGAAAATTTAATGCCAACTATTAACCAATTGGTTAGAAAAGGCCGTCACTCAAAGACGACTAAGTCAAAGTCACCAGCTTTGAACTATGCTTACAACAGCATGAAGAAAGAAATGAATTATAACCCAGCTCCTCAAATGCGTGGAGTTGCAACTCGTGTAGGTACTATGACACCTAAGAAACCTAACTCAGCTTTACGTAAGTATGCTCGTGTGCGTCTTTCAAACATGGTTGAAGTTACTGCTTACATTCCTGGTATTGGTCACAACTTACAAGAACACTCAGTTGTTTTAATTCGTGGTGGTCGTGTTAAGGACCTTCCTGGTGTTCGTTACCACATTGTTCGTGGTGCTTTGGATACTGCAGGTGTAGATGGTAGAAAGCAATCTCGTTCTAAATACGGTGCAAAGAAGGACTAAGAGGAGGAATAACGAATGCCTAGAAAAGGTAAAGTTGCTAAAAGAGAAGTTTTAGCAGATCCAGTATATAACTCTAAGTTGGTTACTAAGTTGATCAACCACTTAATGATTGATGGTAAGAAAGCAAAAGCTTCATCAATTCTTTACGATTCATTTGATATCATCAAAGACAAGACTGGTAAGGAACCAGTTGAGGTATTTGAAGAAGCTATGAATAATGTAATGCCAGTTTTGGAAGTTAAAGCTCGCCGTATCGGTGGTTCTAACTACCAAATCCCAGTTGAAGTTCGTCCAGAAAGAAGAACTACTCTTGGTTTAAGATGGATCGTTTCATACGCTCGTTTACGTAACGAACATACTATGGACGAACGTCTTGCAAATGAAATTATGGATGCAGCAAATAACACTGGTTCTGCAGTTAAGAGACGTGAAGATGTCCACAAGATGGCAGAAGCTAACCGTGCATTTGCTCACTACCGCTTCTAATCGTTAGTTTACAAAAGGAGAAATTAATCTTATGGCTAACAAACGTGAATTCTCTTTAGAAAAGACACGTAACATTGGTATCATGGCCCACATCGATGCCGGTAAGACTACAACTACTGAACGTATTTTGTATTACACTGGTAAGATCCACAAAATTGGTGAAACTCACGAAGGTGATTCACAAATGGACTGGATGGATGAAGAAAAAGAACGTGGTATCACTATTACTTCAGCAGCTACAACTGCTCAATGGAAAGATTACCGTATTAACATCATTGATACCCCAGGACACGTTGACTTCACTATCGAAGTAGAACGTTCACTTCGTGTTTTAGATGGTGCTGTAGCTGTTCTTGATGCTCAAGCTGGTGTTGAACCACAAACTGAAAATGTTTGGCGTCAAGCAGAAACTTATGATGTTCCTCGTATTGTTTTCGTTAACAAGATGGATAAGATCGGTGCTGACTTTGATAAATCAGTTAAGTCATTACATGAACGTTTAAACGCAAATGCTCATGCTGTTCAAATGCCTATCGGTTCTGCTGATACTTTTGAAGGTGTTATTGACTTAATCGACATGGTTGCCGATGTTTACGACGAAGATAAGATGGGCGCAGAATGGGAAACTATTCCCGTTCCTGACGAATACAAGGAAGAAGCAACTAAGCGTCGTAACGAATTAATTGAAGCTGTTGCTGATGTTGATGATGCTATCATGGATAAATACCTTGGTGGTGAAGAAATTTCTAATGAAGAATTAAAAGCAGCTATCCGTAAAGCTACTTTAAACTTAGAATTCTTCCCTGTATACGCTGGTTCAGCATTTAAGAACAAGGGTGTTCAAATGATGCTTGATGGTGTTGTTGATTACTTACCATCACCACTTGATGTTAAACCTTATGTTGCTCACGATCCTAAGACTGGTGAAGAAGTAGAACTTATGGCTGATGATAATAAGCCATTTGCTGCTTTAGCATTTAAGATTGCCAGTGACCCATTTGTTGGTCGTTTAACTTATATTCGTGTTTATACTGGTTCACTTATGTCAGGTTCATACGTATTAAACGCATCAAAGAATAGTCGTGAACGTGTTGGTCGTTTGCTTCAAATGCACGCTAACTCAAGAAGCGAAATTCCTGAAGTATTCTCAGGTGATATTGCTGGTGCTATCGGTTTGAAGAATACCACTACTGGTGATTCATTAACTGATCCAGATCACCCACTTATTTTGGAAAGTCTTCAAATTCCAGATCCAGTTATCCAAGTTTCTATTGAACCTAAATCTAAGGCTGACCGTGATAAGATGGATGTTGCTTTACAAAAGCTTACTGAAGAAGATCCAACTTTCCGTGCAGAAACTAACCCAGAAACTGGTCAAACTTTAGTTTCAGGTATGGGTGAATTACACCTTGACATCATGGTTGAACGTATGAAGCGTGAATTTAATGTTGAAGCAACTATTGGTGAACCACAAGTTGCTTACCGTGAAACCTTCACTAAGCCTGCTAAGGCACAAGGTAAATTCGTTCGTCAATCCGGTGGTAAAGGTCAATATGGTGATGTTTGGGTGGAATTTACTCCAAACGAAGAAGGTAAAGGTTACGAATTCGAAGATGCTATCGTTGGTGGTGTTGTTCCTCGTGAATTTATTCCTTCAGTTGACCAAGGTTTACAAGAAGCTATGAAGAATGGTGTTCTTGCTGGATACCCATTAATTGACGTTAAGGCTAAGCTTTACGATGGTAGTTACCACGAAGTCGACTCATCAGAAGCTGCATTTAAGGTTGCTGCTTCACTTGCATTAAAGAACGCTGCAGGCAAAGCAGGTGCTGTAGTTCTTGAACCAATTATGAAAGTTCAAGTAACTACTCCTGAAGAATACCTTGGTGACGTTATGGGTTCTGTTACTGCTCGTCGTGGTACCATGGAAGGTATGGAAGACAGGGCTGGTGCTAAGATTATTAATGCCTTTGTTCCACTTGCAGAAATGTTTGGTTACGCAACTACTTTGCGTTCATCAACTCAAGGACGTGGTACTTTCACTATGGTATTTGATCACTACAGTCCAACTCCTAAGTCAATCCAAGAAGAAATTATCAAGAAGCGTGGAGGAAACGCTGACGACTAATAATATTCTTTTAAAAGAAGTAGGTAAATCCTACTTCTTTTTTTGTATAAAATAAATTTATTGCCGAAATCCCTTGATAAATAAGGAAAGTAGAAGTACAATAATAAGCGTGCATTTTGATGGGCGTAGTCTGTCTATTGCACAATTGTTAAGCTTTGACGCAAAAGGTTGCGGCACACCAGGCTGCATTGCCACAGAGGTGAGTCGGTAATTTTTGCCGAGCTAGTCATCTTTTAAAGAAGACGAAGGAGGTTATTAGATGGCAAGTCAACAAATTCGTATTAGATTAAAGTCTTACGAACATGGTATTCTCGATGAGTCAGCTGCTAAAATCGTAGCTACTGCGCAAAGAACTGGTGCAGAAATTTCTGGTCCAGTTCCATTGCCTACTGAAAGAACTTTGTTCACTGTTTTACGTTCACCACACAAGAACAAGGATTCACGTGAACAATTTGAAATTCGTACGCACAAGCGTTTAATCGACATTTTGAATCCAACACCAAAGACTGTTGATTCATTAATGAAGCTTGATTTACCAAGCGGCGTTGATATCGAGATTAAATTATAATTTTAAACACATTATGGAGGTGTAATCATGACCAAAGGAATCTTAGGAAGAAAGGTCGGCATGACTCAAATCTTCACTGAAAATGGTGTTTTGGTTCCTGTAACTGTTGTTGAAGCAACCCCTAACGTAGTTTTACAAGTTAAGACTAACGAATCAGATGGTTACGAAGCAATTCAAGTAGGTTACCAAGATAAACGTGAAGTATTGAGTAATAAGCCAGCCAAAGGTCATGCTGCAAAAGCAAAGACTTCACCTAAGCGCTTCATTCGAGAAATCCGCAATGTTGAGCTTAAGGATTATGAAGTCGGCTCAGAAATCACTGTGGACACATTTAGTGAAGGTGACGTTGTTGACGTAACTGGAACTACTAAGGGTCATGGTACTCAAGGTAACATTAAGCGTTGGGGCCAATCAAGAGGTCCAGAAACTCACGGTTCAAGATACCACAGAATCCCAGGTTCAATGGGTTCAATCATTAACCGTGTACCTAAGGGTAAGAAGTTACCTGGTCACATGGGTGGCAAGACAGTCACTGTACAAAATTTAGTAATCGAAAAAGTTGTACCTGAAAAGAATGTTCTTTTAATTAAAGGTAATGTTCCTGGTGCAAAGAATTCATTAATTGAAGTTAAGTCTGCTGTAAAGGCAGCTAAATAGGAAGGAGGACTATAATGGCTAATTTGCAAGTTATCGATCAAAAAGGTAAATCTACTGGTAATGTAGATTTAAACGAAGAAATCTTCGCTATTGAGCCTAATGAAAGTGTTGTTTTTGATGCGATCATTAGACAAAGAGCCGGCAAACGTCAAGGTACCTCTGCTGTAAAGAACAGATCTGCTGTTCGTGGTGGTGGTAAGAAGCCTTGGAGACAAAAGGGTACTGGTCGTGCTCGTCAAGGTTCCATTAGAGCTCCACAATGGCGTGGTGGTGGTACTGTATTTGGACCAACTCCTCGCTCATACAAGAAAGATATGCCTCGTAAGGCTCGTCGTTTAGCTATGAAGTCAGTTCTTTCTCAAAAAGTTGCTGACAACGATTTAATTGTTCTTGATCAACTTACTTTATCTGCACCTAAGACAAAAGATCTTAAAGCTATTTTAGATAATGCTAAAGTTGACGGTAAAGTTTTAATCGTTTCTGACGATAAGAATGTTCAATTATCTGGTAAGAACCTTCCAAAAGTTAAGGTTGTTCCAGTTAACGGTTTAAACATTGTTGACGCAGTTGACTATGATAAACTTTTACTAACTCAAGACGCTATCAAGAGAATTGAGGAGGTTTTGGCATAATGGATGCACGTGATATCATTTTACGTCCCGTAGTTACTGAAAAGTCCATGGATTTAATGGATGGCAAGAAGTACACTTTTGATGTTCTTGTATCAGCTACCAAGACTCAAGTTCGTGATGCTATTGAAGAAATTTTTGACGTAAAAGTTAAAAAAGTAAACATTATGAACGTTCGTGGAAAAGAAAAGAGAGTCGGCCGTTATACTGGTAAGACTGCTCGTCGTAGAAAAGCAATCGTTACATTAACTGAAGATTCTAATGATATTAAGATCTTCAATAACGAAGAAGAATAAATTATAGGAGGTCAGTCAAGTGGCAATTATTAAATATAAGCCAACCACAAACGGCAGACGTAATATGACTTCTTCTGACTTTAGTGAAATCACAAAGACAAAGCCTGAAAAGACTTTACTTGAATCACAAAGTCACAAAGCAGGTCGTAACTCATACGGTCATATTACTGTTAGACACCGTGGCGGTGGACACAAACAAAAATACCGTATTATTGACTTCAAGCGTAATAAGGATGATGTAAAGGCAGTTGTAAAGGCAATCGAATATGATCCAAATAGAACTGCTAATATTGCACTTCTTCACTACACTGATGGTATTAAAGCTTACATTTTAGCTCCTAAGGGCTTAAAAGTGGGCGATATTGTTGAATCTGGTTCAAATGCAGATATCAAGCCTGGTAATGCATTACCATTAGCAGATATTCCTGCAGGTACTGAAATTCACAATATTGAACTTAAACCTGGTAAAGGTGGTCAATTAGTAAGAAGTGCCGGAACTGTTGCTCAAGTTCTTGGTCAAGATGGTAAATACACTTTAGTAAGATTACAAAGTGGTGAAGTGCGTCGTATTTTATCAACTTGCCGTGCAACTATTGGTTCAGTTGGTAATGAACAACACTCATTAATCCAACTTGGTAAAGCTGGTCGTAGTCGTTGGTTGGGCAAGCGTCCACAATCTCGTGGTTCTGTAATGAACCCTAACGATCACCCACATGGTGGTGGTGAAGGTAAGGCCCCAGTTGGTCGCCCACAACCTATGACTCCATGGGGTAAGAAGTCTCGTGGTATTAAGACTAGAAACTCTAAGGCAAGAAGCGAAAAACTTATTATTCGTCACCGTAAGGGTAAATAAAAATAGTTAAACAAAAGGAGGTTTATTAATGAGCCGTAGTATTAAAAAAGGTCCTTTTGCTGATGCAAGCCTTTTAAAGAAAATCGAAGCCCAAGAAGATTCTGAAAAGAAGCAAGTAATTAAAACCTGGTCTCGTCGTTCAACTATTTTCCCTTCATTCGTTGGTTTTACAATAGCTGTTTACGATGGTAGAAAACATGTGCCAGTTTACATTACTGAAGATATGGTTGGTCACAAGTTAGGTGAATTTGTGCCAACTAGAACTTTCCATGGCCACAAGGTTGCTGATAAGGCAACTACTACCAAATAGAGAGGAGAAACATATAAATGGCAGAACAAATTAATTCAGCAAGAGCTGAAGCAAGAACTGTTCGTATCGCTCCTAGAAAAGCCCGTTTGGTTGTTGACCTTATTCGTGGTAAGAGCGTGGCTGAAGCATTAGCTATTTTGGAGTTCACTCCAAGAGCAGCTTCCCCAATCGTTGAAAAAGTTTTGAAGTCAGCAATTGCTAACGCAGAACACAACTACGATCTTGAAAGTGCAAATCTCTATGTTTCTGAAGCATACGTTAACGAAGGTGCAACTTTAAAGAGATTCCGCCCACGTGCTAAAGGTATGGCTTCTCCAATTAACAAGAGAACCAGTCATGTGGTCGTTGTAGTTTCTGAAATGAACGATTAAGGGAGGTAAATTTAATGGGTCAAAAGATCAACCCAAATGGTTTCCGTCTTGGCGTTAACCGTGATTGGGAAGCTAAGTGGTACGCAGACAAAGATTACGCTGATACTTTAAATGAAGATTTACGCATTAGAAAATTTATCTCAGAAAAATTAGCTGATGCATCTGTATCAACTGTTGAAATTGAACGTGCCGCAAACAGAATTAATATTTCAATCCACACTGCTAAACCAGGTATGGTAATTGGTAAAGGTGGTAAAGAAGTTGAAGCTTTGAGAAAACAATTAAATGCTTTAACTAAGAAGAACGTTCACATTAATATTGTTGAAATTAAAAAGCCTGACTTAGATGCTAAATTGGTTGGTGAAAGTATTGCTCGTCAATTAGAAGCTCGTATTGCTTTCAGACGCGCTACTCGTCAAGCAACTTCAAGATCTATGCGTTCAGGTGCTAAAGGTATTAAGGTTCAAACTGCAGGACGTTTAAACGGTGCAGATATGGCCAGAAGAGAATGGCACACTGAAGGTAGTGTTCCACTTCATACTTTAAGAGCTGATATTGATTATGCATGGGTAGAAGCAAACACCACTTATGGACAAATTGGTGTTAAGGTTTGGATTAACCGTGGTGAAATTTTACCTGGTAAAAAGAACAAGCCTGCTTCTAAGAAAGCGAAGGGAGGAAACTAATAGTGTTAGTACCTAAGCGTGTAAAACACCGTCGTGAATTTCGCGGTAAGATGCGTGGTGAAGCCAAGGGTGGTAAAACTATTGCATTTGGTGAATATGGACTAGAAGCTGTTGAATCTCACTGGATTACCAACAGACAAATCGAAGCTGCTCGTATTGCGATGACTCGTTATATGAAGCGTGGCGGTAAGGTTTGGATTAGAATCTTCCCACAAAAATCATACACTGCAAAAGGTGTAGGTGTTCGTATGGGTTCCGGTAAAGGTGCTCCAGCAGGTTGGGTAGCTGTTGTTAAGAGAGGCAAGATTATGTTCGAAATCGGCGGCGTTTCTGAAGAGGTCGCTCGTGAAGCATTAAGACTTGCATCTAACAAGCTTCCAATTAAGACTAAATTTGTTAAGAAGAGTTCGGAAGTAGGTGGCGAATCTAATGAAGGCTAAAGATATCAGAGCATTAACCACTGATCAAATGTTAGAAAAAGAAAAGCAATATAAAGAAGAATTATTTAACTTGCGTTTCCAACAAGCAACTGGTCAATTAGAAAACACCGCTCGCTTGAAGAAAGTCCGTAAAAATATTGCTAAAATTAAGACAATTCTTAGTGAAAAAGAATTGAGCAACGATTAATAGTGGAAGGGAGTAATAAACTTGAGCGAAACTAACGAAAGAAATCGTCGTCACACTTACCAAGGTCGAGTTGTTTCAGACAAGATGGATAAAACTATCACTGTTGTAGTTGATACTTATAAGAACCACCCTGTTTACAAGAAGCGTATTAAATATTCAAAGAAATACTACGCTCATGATGAAAACAACGAAGCTAAACTTGGCGATACTGTTCGTATCATGGAAACCCGTCCATTATCACATGCGAAGCGTTACCGTCTTACTGAAATCGTTAAGAAGTCAATTTAATAGCGCGGATTTTATTGAGGGGAGGATATACTAGTGATTCAACACGAAAGCCGTTTAAAGGTTGCAGACAACTCTGGTGCAAGAGAACTACTAGTTATCAAAGTTTTAGGTGGTTCTAAGCGTAAAACTGGTAATATTGGTGATATTATCGTTGCTACTGTCAAACAAGCAACACCAGGTGGCGTTGTCAAAAAAGGTGACGTTGTAAAGGCAGTTATTGTTAGAACAAAATCAGGTGCACGTCGTGAAGATGGTTCATACATTAAGTTTGATGAGAACGCAGCAGTTATTATAAATGCTGATAAAAGTCCTCGTGGAACCCGTATCTTTGGGCCAGTTGCTCGTGAACTGCGTGAGAACGATTTTATGAAGATCGTTTCTCTTGCTCCTGAAGTATTGTAAAAAGTTTAGGGAGGTGCACTGATGTTTGTTAAAACAGGTGACAAAGTAAAAGTTATCGCCGGCAAAGACAAGGGTAAAGAAGGCACTGTTCTTTCTGTAAATACAAAGAAGAATCGTGTCGTTGTAAAAGGTGTTAACACTATCAAAAAGCATGAAAAGCCTTCACAAACTAACGCTAATGGTGGCGTAGTTGAAAAAGAAGGTTCAATTCATGCTTCAAATGTTAAAGTAATTGCAAAAGCAGAATATAAAAAAGCAGATAAGAAGTAGGAGGGAGGATAACAAATGGCAAACTCATTAGCTGAAAAATACTCAAAAGAAATTGCTCCAGCATTAAGCGAAAAATTCGATTACAAGTCTGTAATGGAAATTCCAAAGATTGATAAAATTGTTTTAAATATGGGTGTTGGTGATGCTGTTTCAAATGCAAAGAATCTTGATGAAGCAGTTGAAGAATTAACACTTATCGCAGGCCAAAAGCCATTGATTACCAAAGCTAAGAAATCTATTGCTAACTTCCGTTTACGTGAAGGTATGTCTATCGGTGCTAAGGTTACTCTTAGAGGAGATAGAATGTACGATTTCTTAG
This sequence comes from Lactobacillus sp. PV034, assembly GCF_014522305.1. Lineage (NCBI taxonomy): Bacteria > Bacillati > Bacillota > Bacilli > Lactobacillales > Lactobacillaceae > Lactobacillus > Lactobacillus sp. PV034. The sequence continues at coordinate 1,460,888 of NZ_CP041982.1, forward strand.
ATAAGTTAATTAACGTTTCTCTTCCTCGAGTACGTGACTTCCGTGGAATTAGTCCAAGATCATTTGATGGTCGTGGAAACTATACTTTAGGTATCAAGGAACAATTGATTTTCCCTGAAATTGACTACGATAAAGTAAACCGCGTAAGAGGTTTGGACGTTGTTATTGTAACTACTGCCAATACTGATGAAGAAGCTCGTGAACTTCTTACAGACTTTGGTATGCCTTTTGCTAAATAATTAATGGAGGACAATTAATGGCTAAAACATCACAAATCGTCAGAAATCATCGTCCTGCTAAGTTCTCTTCACGTGAATACACTCGTTGTGAAAGATGTGGACGTCCACATTCTGTATACCGCAAGTTTAAATTATGTCGTATTTGCTTAAAAGACTTAGCACACAAGGGTCAAATTCCTGGTCTTAAAAAGGCAAGTTGGTAATTAACGATAAGGAGGCAAATAAATGGTCATGACAGATCCGATCGCAGATTACTTAACTAGAATCAGAAATGCTAATATGGCAAGACATGATTCAGTTGAAATTCCTGCATCATCAATGAAAAAAGCTCTTAGTGAAATCTTGAAACAAGAAGGTTTTATTCGTGATTACCAAGTTGAAGAAGATAACAAACAAGGTATGATCAAGATCTTCTTAAAGTATGGTCCTAATAATGAACGTGTAATTTCAGGATTAAAACGTATTTCTAAACCAGGTTTAAGAAATTATGTAAATGCTGAGAATTTACCAAAAGTTCTTAATGGTCTTGGCATTGCTATCATTTCTACTTCAGCAGGTGTTATTACTGATAAAGAAGCTAGAGAAAAGAACGTTGGCGGCGAAGTTATCGCTTACGTTTGGTAATATTGAAGGAAAGGAGAACTATTAAATGAGCCGTATTGGTTTAAAAGTCATCGAAGTTCCTGATAATGTTACTGTTACTAAAAATGGTAATGACATTACTGTAAAGGGACCAAAAGGTGAATTAACTAGATATTTTGATCCACGTATTACCTTTAATCAAGAAGACGGTAAAATTCAATTTACTCGTTCTAACGAAGATGATAAGGCTTTACATGGAACTGAAAGAGCTAACCTTGCAGCTATGATTGAAGGGGTAGAAAAAGGCTACGTTAAGAAATTAACTTTAGTCGGTGTTGGTTACCGTGCTCAAGCTCAAGGTAAGAAGTTAACTTTAAATGTTGGTTACTCACATCCAGTTGAATTTGAAGTGCCTGAAGGCATCACTGTTAAGACTCCATCTGCAACAGCAATTGAAGTTGAAGGTATTTCTAAGCAACGTGTAGGTCAATTTGCTGCCGAAATCCGCGATGTACGTCCACCAGAACCTTATAAGGGTAAAGGTATTCGTTACGAAGATGAATATGTACGTCGTAAGGAAGGTAAGACTGGTAAATAATAAATAGAAAATTTTGAGGTGAAATTGTGATTTCTAAACCAGATAAAAACAAATTACGCTTAAAGCGTCATAAACGTATTCGTGGTAAAATTTCTGGTACTGCTGAGCGCCCACGCTTAAGTATTTTCCGTTCTAATAAAAACATCTACGCTCAATTAATTGATGATGTAGAGGGTGTAACGCTTGCAAGTGCCTCAACAAATGATAAAGCTATTTCAGCAAATGGTTCTAAGATGGAACAAGCTGCTGAAGTTGGTAAAGCTTTAGCTGAAACAGCTGCTAAAAAGAATATCAAGAGCGTTGTATTTGACAGAAGTGGTTACTTATACCACGGTAGAATTCAAGCTCTTGCTGATGCAGCACGTGAAAACGGATTAGAATTCTAGGAAAGGAGAATAACTAATGGCAAACCGCAACGATTCTCGTAGAGATTCTCGTAAAGATCGTAAAAAAGACGATATTGAAGATCAATTAGTCGCAATCAACCGTATTACTAAGGTTGTTAAGGGTGGCCGCCGCATGAGATTTGCAGCAGTTGTTGTAGTCGGCGATAGAAAAGGTCACGTTGGTTTTGGTACTGGTAAAGCTCAAGAAGTTCCAGAAGCAATCCGCAAAGCTGTAGAAGCTGGTAAGAAGAATATGATTAAAGTTCCAACTGTTGGTACTACTATTCCTCATGAAGTTATCGGTCACTATGGTTCAGGTAACATTATGTTGAAGCCTGCTGAAGCAGGTTCTGGAGTAGCAGCTGGTGGTGCAGTTCGTATCGTTATGGACTTAGCTGGTATCGCAGATGTTACTTCTAAGTCATTGGGTTCAAATACTCCAATTAACGTTATCCGTGCAACTATGGATGGTTTGAAGAAATTAAAGACTCGTGAAGATGTATTAAAACTTCGTGAATCAGCAAAGAGCTTAGAAGATTAAGGAGATATATAAATGAACTTAAAAGTTACCTTAATTAGAAGTGCCGCTCACCGTCTACCAAAGCAAAGAACTATTGTTAAAAATCTTGGTCTTGGTAAGGTAAATAGCTCTGTTGTTCTTCCAGACAACGCTGCAACTCGTGGCGCTTTACTAAAAATTGCACACTTGATCTCTGTTGAAGAGGTTAAAGATTAAATTATCTAAGGAGGTGCCCTGAATTATGAAGCTTAATGAATTAAAACCAAATGAAGGTTCTCGTCGTAGCAGAAAACGTGTAGGACGTGGTACTTCAAGTGGTTACGGTAAAACTGCTGGTCGTGGTCAAAAGGGTCAATTAGCTCGTACTGGTGGTAAAACTCGTTTGGGCTTTGAAGGTGGTCAAATGCCATTATTCAGAAGAATGCCAAAACGTGGATTTAACAATGTTAACCGCAAGGAATATGCAATTATTAATTTAGAAGATCTTAACAGATTTAAAGATGGTAGTGAAGTAACTATCGATTCATTAAAATCAGCAGGTCTAGTTAAGAAAGAACTTGACGGTGTTAAATTATTAGCAAATGGTGAACTTAAAGCTAAATTAACTGTTAAAGTGAACAAAGTTTCTGAAGCTGCTAAAAATGCAGTTGAAGCTGCTGGTGGAACTGTTGAGGTGATCTAATGTTCACGACCTTGAAGAACGCCTTTAAGGATAAAGAAATTAGAAGTAAAATATTTTTCACATTATTTATCCTTTTGCTTTATCGCATTGGTGCAAATATAACTGTACCAGGGGTTAATGCAAAAGCTGTCACACAGGTCGCACAAACTGGTCTTGTACCTATGTTGGATACAGTTAGTGGTGGTGGATTGGATACTTATTCAATCTTTTCATTAGGTGTTTCGCCATATATTACTGCCCAAATTGTTATTCAATTACTACAAATGGATATTGTTCCTACACTTGTAGAATGGGGAAAACAAGGTGAAGTAGGTCGTAGAAAAACTAACCAAGTGACTAGATATTTAGCATTAGTAATAGCATTCGTTCAAAGTATAGGTATTACCTTGGGATTCAACGTATTAACACAGATGGGATTGGTTAAAAATCAAACTCCACAAACTTATGTTGAAATTGCAATTATTATGACTGCTGGAACAATGTTATTAACCTGGTTAGGTGATGAGATAACTGATAAAGGTTTGGGAAATGGTGTATCAGTAATTATTTTTGCTGGAATAATTGCACGTTTACCAAATGGGTTATATCAGATCTTCAAAGAAAACATCATTAACTCTAATCAAAGCGATCGTTGGCAAGGAATTTTGTTCTTCATCGCGATCATTATTGCCATTTTACTAGTAACTCAATTTGTTACCTGGTTTCAACAAGCTACTCTCCGTATTCCAATTCAATATACACGAAGAGCAGCAACAAGTGGCTCCGAAAGTTTCCTACCATTAAAAGTAAATGTTTCTGGTGTTATTCCAGTTATCTTTGCTAGTTCCTTCATTATTACTCCTGCTACCATTTTAATGGCTTTTCAAAGAACGCATGGAGAAGAAGAATGGTTTAAGATTTGTAATCAAATATTTAGTTTACAAACTACCCCAGGTTCACTGATATATACACTTTTAATTATTCTATTTACATTCTTTTACGCTTTTGTTCAAGTTAATCCAGAAAAATTATCTGAAAACTTACAAAAGCAAGGTGCATATATTCCAAGTGTTTGGCCTGGAAAGGATACACAACAGTATGTTTCTAAAATTTTAATTAGATTATCAACTGTTGGTGCTGTATTCCTAGGTTTAGTAGCCTTAATTCCCCAACTTGCAACTAATATTTGGGGCTTACCAAGTTCAATTGGACTTGGCGGAACTAGTTTGTTAATTGTAATTGGTGTTGTTCTTGAATTAGCTCAACAAATAGATGGGTTACTAATGAAGCAAGAATATGTTGGTTTTATTAGATAGGAAAAAATATGATTAATTTAATTCTTTTAGGATTACCCGGTGCAGGTAAAGGTACAGCTTCAGAACGAATTGTGGATAAGTATCATATTGCTCACATTTCAACAGGTGATATGTTTAGAGAAGCAATGGCTAATGAAACACCTGTTGGTCTAGAAGCAAAAAGTTACATCGATAAAGGTAATTTAGTACCTGATGAAGTAACTGCAAAACTTGTTGAAGAAAGACTTCAACAGCCTGACACTGAAAATGGTTATATTTTAGATGGTTTTCCAAGAACAACTGTACAAGCAGAGTTGTTGGAGAATATTACTAAAAAACTTAATAAACCATTAACTAATGTAATTGCAATTGATGTTGATGAAGATGTTTTAGTAAAACGTCTTTCAGCAAGATATATGTGTAAAAATTGTGGTGCTACATATAATAAAATCTCAAATCCAACTAAGGTTGAAGGAAAATGTGATCGCTGCGGTGGAACTGAATTCTATCAGCGTGAGGATGACAAACCTGAAGTTGTAAAGAATCGCTTAGAAGTTAATAAAAAGATGAATACCCCACTTCGTGATTTCTACGAAGAAAAGGGACTTCTTGAATCAGTAAATGGTGAACAATCACCAGAGAAAGTTTTTGAAGACATCGATAAGATTTTAAGTAAAGACTAGCACTAAGAATTGTAATTTTTATATTCCGTGTTATAATTCCTAAGTGTACATTTCTCATTGGAGGAAATATTTTGGCAAAAGATGATGTCATTGAAGTAGAAGGTAAAGTAGTGGATACTTTACCTAATGCTATGTTTAAAGTTGAATTAGAGAATGGAGCTACTATTTTAGCTCATGTTTCTGGTAAAATTAGAATGCACTATATTCGAATTTTGCCTGGCGATAGAGTAACAGTAGAACTTTCTCCATATGATTTAACTAAAGGTAGGATTACTTATCGTTTTATTAAATAATTACGGAACGGAGGCAAACAATGAAAGTTAGACCATCAGTTAAACCAATGTGTGAACATTGTAGAATTATTAAAAGAAACGGTCGAGTTATGGTTATTTGCTCTGCAAATCCAAAACATAAACAACGTCAAGGTTAATTATTAAAATTAATAGGAGGTGCAATTAATGGCACGTATTGCTGGTGTTGACTTGCCAAAAGACAAGCGAGTTGTTGTTGCTTTAACTTACATTTATGGTATTGGTGAACCAACTGCAAAGAAAATCTGTAAAGATGCAGGTGTATCAGAAGATGTACGTACAAACGACTTAACTCCAGAACAACAAGAAAAACTTCGTAGTGAAGTTGATAAGTACCGTGTTGAAGGTGACTTACGTCGTGAAGTCAACTTAAACATTAAGCGTTTAGTTGAAATTGGTTCTTACCGTGGTATGCGTCACCGTCGTGGCTTACCAGTTCGTGGTCAAAATACCAAGAATAACGCAAGAACTCGTAAAGGTTCAAAAAAGTAATATAGGAGGTTAAGTTAATGGCTGCAAAGAAAACAGCACGTAAACGTCGTGTAAAGAAGCATGTCGAAAACGGCGTTGCTCACATTCATTCTACGTTTAATAACACATTAGTTATGATTACTGATGTACAAGGTAACGCAGTTGCATGGTCATCAGCTGGTGCTTTGGGCTTTAAAGGTAGTCGTAAGTCTACTCCATTTGCTGCACAAATGGCTGCAGAAGCTGCTGCAAAGTCAGCAATGGATCAAGGCATGAAGCATGTAGAAGTTTCAGTTAAAGGACCAGGTGCTGGACGTGAAGCTGCTATTCGAGCACTTCAAGCTGCTGGACTTGAAATCACTGCTATTCGTGACGTAACTCCAGTACCACACAATGGTTCCAGACCACCAAAACGTCGTCGTGTCTAGTTTATTCCTGCATGCAGGATTTTACGTTTTGAAAGGGGCCCATTAAGTAATGATTGAATTTCAAAAACCAAATATTACCGTTGTTGATCAGGAAGAATCATACGGTAAAATTGTTGTCGAACCATTGGAACGCGGTTTTGGTACTACTTTAGGTAACTCACTCCGTCGTGTTTTGTTAACTTCTATTCCGGGAACGGCACTTTCTTACGTCCAAATTGATGGCGTATTGCATGAATTCTCTACAATTCCTGGCGTGAAAGAAGACGTCACAAAAATAATTCTTAATTTGAAGAAACTAGAGTTAAAGTCACTCTCAGATGAAGAAAAGATTGCAGAGATTGATGTAACTGGCCCTGCTATTGTTACAGCAGCTGATTTGAAAGTTGATTCAGATATTGAAGTTTTAAATCCTGATCAATACATTTGTACTATTGCTGAAGGTGGACACTTGCAAATGAATATTGCTATCAAAAATGGTAGAGGATATGTTCCAGCAAGTGAAAATAAGAGAGAGGATATGCCAATTGGTGTTATTCCTGTTGATTCTCTCTTCTCACCTATTAAAAAGGTCAACTACCAAGTCGAGAATACTCGTGTTGGTAAGAGAGACGATTATGACAAATTAACTTTGGAAATTTGGACTAATAGTTCAATCACACCAAATGATGCCCTTAGTTTTGCTTCTAAGATTTTACAAGAACACTTTAAGGTATTTATGTCTACTGATATGGGTGCACAACTTGAAGATGTTATGGTTGAAAAAGAAGACAATAAGAATGAAAAGAAACTTGAGATGACTATTGAAGAGTTAGATCTTTCTGTTCGTTCTTACAACAGTCTTAAACGTGCAGGAATTAACACTGTACAAGAATTAACCGATAAATCTGAGGCAGACATGATGCGTGTTAGAAACTTAGGACGTAAATCATTAGAAGAAGTAAAGAATAAACTTAACGATCTTGGTCTTTCACTTCGTCAAGAAGATTAAGATTCTGAATCAAGGAGGGAAAATCCATGGCTTACCGCAAATTAGGTCGTGATAGTGCTCACAGAAAAGCAATGCTTAGAGAGTTAACTACTCAGTTAATTATGAATGAACGTATTGTTACTACTGAAACACGTGCTAAAGAATTACGTAAAACCGCCGAAAAAATGATTACCTTAGGTAAACGTGGCGATTTAAACGCAAGAAGAAAAGCAGCAACTTTTGTTCGTAACGAAGTTGCAGATATTCATGAAGAAGGTGATGCAGTAGTAGTTAAATCAGCTTTACAAAAGTTGTTTAGCGATATTGCACCACGCTACAAAGACCGTAATGGTGGTTATACTAGAATGTATAAACTTGCTAACCCACGTAAGGGTGACGCTGCACCAATGGTTATCATTGAATTAGTTTAATAATTATTTGTATAAATCTTTCACGAAAGCGAGAATAAGTGCGATGATGGTGGCAATTTGCCTAGTCTAGCTTAGATGTAAATTCATCCCTCTTCGTGGATGATTTTTTTTTACACTTTTTTTGTTTAAGGTTTGTTACAATTATCTTATATAAAATAAGTGAAGTGAAGATTATGGCCAAGGAAATAATTAAAGTAAATAATATTAGTTTTACCTATAAAGATACTGATAAAAAAGCTCTCAATAATATATCTTTTTCTGTGGATAGAGGAGAGTGGATATCTATCGTGGGACATAATGGTTCTGGGAAATCAACATTATCAAAAATTTTAAATGGCTTGTTACTGGCTGATAATAACAACGAATCTTCAGTTATTATCGATGGCCTCCCCATGAATGAAAAAAATGTATGGAAGATTAGAGATAAAATTGGTATTGTATTTCAAAATCCTGACAATGAATTTGTAGGCGCAACTGTGGAAGATGATGTTGCATTTGGTTTAGAAAATCGTAATGTTGACAGAGAAAAGATGATACGAATAGTCTCGCATGTACTTGATGAAGTAAACATGCTTGATTTCAAAAAAACAGAACCTCAAAATCTTTCAGGTGGACAGAAACAGCGGGTAGCTATTGCAGGTATCTTAGCCGTTGATCCGGAAATCATAATTTTGGACGAGGCAACTAGTATGCTTGATCCTGAAGGTAGGAAAGATGTATTGTCCTTAATTAGAGATTTACAAGACAAAAAGAATATTACTGTTCTTTCAATTACTCATAGTATTGAAGAAATCGAAAAGTCGGATCGGATTTTAGTATTAAATAAAGGTAAATTACTCAGGTTTTCTAGACCAGATGAGATATTTACTGATCAGGTACTCATTAAAAATGCCGGACTGCAATTACCATTTATTTATCAATTGAAGAATAATTTAAGGGAAAAGGGACTGTTTATTCCATCTAATATTAGTAGTGAGGAGGAGTTGGTTGAGTATTTATGTCGATAAATTTTAAGAATGTAAATTATACTTATAATTCCAATACACCGATTGCTCATACAGCACTAACAGATATAAATTTGACTATCAAGGATAATATAGTCACTGCCCTGGTTGGTCACACGGGAAGTGGAAAATCGACTCTATTACAACTTCTTGATGGTTTGTTAAAGCCAACAAGTGGGGAAATTAACGTAAATGATTTTATTTTAAAGAGTAAGACGAAAAATAAAGGATTAAAACCATTAAGAAAAGAAATAGGAATAGTATTTCAATATCCCGAGACGCAATTATTTGCTGAAACAGTTTTAGAAGATGTCATGTTTGGACCTAAAAATTTTGGTTATTCAGATAAGGAAGCAGAGGCAACTGCAAGAAAATGGTTAAAGCGAGTTGGCATAGATGAGGATTTATTTCAGCATTCTCCATTTGACCTTTCGGGTGGGCAAATGAGACGAGTGGCTATTGCAGGCGTGCTCGCATATGAGCCAAATATTTTATGTTTAGATGAACCTGCAGCTGGTTTAGATCCTTCGGGTAAAGCGGAAATATTTTCGATTTTTAAGGAATATCAACGTGAGGACCATGGGATTATTCTAGTAAGCCATGATATGAATGATGTTGCAAATTTTGCAGATGAAGTAGTTGTAATGGATCATGGGAAAGTGGCAAGTCATGATAAAGTACAAAATATCTTTTTAGATCCAGAATGGTTGATTAGACATCACTTAAACGAGCCTGAAAGTATTTCCTTTGCTTTAAAACTGAGAAACAGGGGATTAGATATTTCTCCAGCTTTAAATGTTAAAGATTTAGCGGAAGAAATTATCAACGAAGTAGGTGAGAATCTAAATGAGTAAAATAATTGTTGGACGTTATATCCCAGGAAATTCAATTGTTTATAAAATGGATCCTCGAGGAAAAATTTTAGCTTGTTTTTTGTTTATTGTAGTAATATTTTTAGCTAATAATTGGCTTACTTATGCTCTCATTACAATTTTTACATTTTTAGCTGTAATTGCTACTGGATTGAGACCAAAGACTTTTTGGGATGGTGTTAGACCATTTGTCTGGATAATCTTCTTTACTGCTTTGTTGCAATTGTTTTTTTCTCCAGGAGGGAAAATTTATTGGCAATGGACTGTTTTTAGCATTAGCTCTTATGGAATAGTGAGTTCGATTTATCTCTTTATTCGTTTCTTAATGATCATCTTGATTTCAACTGTTTTAACGGTAACCACGACGTCTTTACAAATAGCTGATGGTATTGAATGGATTCTCAACCCATTGAAATATATAAAAGTTCCTGTTGCGGAGATTGCCTTAGTTCTTTCAATTGCTTTACGCTTTGTACCGACCCTAATGGACGAAACAGTAAAAATTGCGAATGCCCAGAGAGCGCGGGGAGCAGACTTTAGTAATGGCTCATTAATACAAAGAGCCAAAGCTGTTATTCCTATTTTGATTCCACTATTTACTAACTCATTGACAGTAGCATTAGATTTAGCAACTGCAATGGAATCAAGAGGATACCGAGAAAATAGCGTTAGAAGCCGATATAGAGTTTTAAAATGGACTAAGTATGATTTACTTAATCTGGGCTTTTTTTTACTTCTAGTGCTTTTATTGATTATATTTAGGACAAAGTAAAGATATGACACGATACAAAATGACTATGGCATATGATGGCCATTTATTTCATGGATTTCAAAAACAACCTAATCAACGTACGGTTCAAGGTACGATTGAAGAGACATTAGAAAAAATGACTAAGGGAAAACGAGTTGTTGTTCATGGATCTGGAAGAACTGATGCTGGTGTTCATGCAAAAGGACAAGTAATACATTTTGATTATCCCGATAAAGAAAATAAAGTTATTCCTGCTAAAAATATGATGTTAGCCATTAATTCACAAATGCCAACTGATATAGTTTTTTTTGAAAGTGAAATTGTAGATCAGGATTTTCATGTCCAGTATTCTACAAAAGGAAAATGGTATCGTTACATTGTTGATCAACATCATTTTACAGATCCCTTTAATCGCTTCTATACAGGACATTTTCCTTATCCTGTAAATGTAGATTTGATGAGACAAGCAAGTAAGGATTTACTTGGGTATCATGATTTTTCAAGTTTTGCGGCAAGCGGTGGACAAATAGTAGATAAGCGTAGAACTATTTACTATGTTAATATTGAGCAAGATCCAGAGAGGAAAGAAATCATTATTGATTTTATTGGAAGTGGATTTTTGTACAATATGGTGCGTATCATGGTAGCTGCACTATTAGAAATTGGAAATGGAAAAAGACCTGTGCATGATTTAAAACGGGTAATTGAAGCTAAAGATCGTCAAGAAGTGCGGGGAACAGCTCCTGCAAGTGGGCTTTATCTCTATCATGTATTTTATGAAGAAGTACCAGAAAAATATCGTTTAGACCATAAAATATATTGACAATTTCCTAAAAGGGACGTAAATTATTATATGTATGTTTGTCCACGATAGGCCCCGGAAACTTATTGTATGTCAAACACAAGAAAACGGAGGAATTCAAATTGCGTACTACCCCATTAGCAAAAACTAGTGATATTAATCGTAAGTGGTATGTTATCGATGCAACTGATATTTCACTTGGTCGATTATCTGCTGCTGTAGCATCAATTTTAAGAGGTAAGAATAAGCCTCAATATACACCAAATGTTGATACTGGTGACAACGTTATCGTTATTAACGCTGGTAAATTGAAATTGACTGGTAAGAAAGCAACTGATAAGATTTACTACCACCACTCAGACTACCGTGGCGGTTTAAAGGCTACTCCAGCTGGTGAATTATTAGCCAACAATCCTGTAAGATTAGTTGAAATGTCTGTTAAAGGCATGTTACCAAAGAATACCCTTGGTCACCAACAATTTATGAAGTTACATGTTTACGCTGGTGAAGACCACGAACATGCAGCACAAAAGCCTGAAAAGTTAGACATTAACAAATAATTCATCTAGGAGGTTTATATAAATGGCACAACAAGCAGCTTATGCTGGAACTGGTCGCCGCAAGGATTCTGTTGCGCGCGTACGCTTAGTACCAGGTAATGGTAAGATTACTGTAAATAAAAAAGATATTAATGATTACATTCCTTTCCCAATTTTAGTTAAGGATTTGAAGCAACCATTAGACATTACTGAAACTGAAGGTCAATACGACATTTTAGTTAACGTTAATGGTGGTGGTTACTCTGGTCAAGCTGGTGCAATTCGTCTTGGTATTGCACGTGCACTTTTAGAAGTTGACCCAGATTTCCGTGCTCCTTTGAAGAAGGCCGGTATGTTAACTCGTGATCCAAGAATGAAGGAAAGAAAGAAGCCAGGTTTGAAGAAGGCCCGCAAAGCTTCACAATTCTCAAAACGTTAATCTTATTATCGTTTCAAATATTTCAAAAAAGAACTCAGCTTATGCTGGGTTCTTTTTTTGAGTTTATAATTACTTTTGAATTTACAGCTTGACTTTATTATCATAAAAAATCTTATTGTTTAGAAATTAGTCGTTGATAAAAATATAAAGTGGATTGAAGTATTAAGAGAGAACAAATTGATTTTATTTCTTAGATTGAAGATAGACTAGACATTTGATAATATGTTAGAAAACCATAGGGGATAATAATAAATTGAATGAGCTATTGGGGTATGAAGATGAAAAAAACTTGCCAAAGACTTTTCTTTAGGGATGAAGGAAAGGTTAGGGATTGGACTAGCGCTAGTGGGAAATCCAAAATTATTAATTTTAGATGAACCAACTAATGGACTTGATCCTTTGGGTATTCAGCAACTTAGAAGTTTAATTACTAATTTAAAAGCAGAAAATATTACTATCCTCATATCTAGTCATATGCTTTCAGAAGTGGAACATTTGGCTGATACAATTGGAATTATTGGAAATGGAAAATTATTATTAGAACAGTCATATAATCCTCAGACTAATTTAGAAGAATTATTTAATAATACTTTGATAAAAGGTGGGGTTCAAAATGTTTAAAACTATTTCTAGTGAATGGTTAAAGAACAAAAGAACGATAGTTAGGAAGTTAGTTTGGTTTTTCCCGCTTTTAGTTGTAATTATGGCAACTCTTCTTTTTATGTCTACAGGTTATGTAGTTCAAACGATTGTTAATCAATGGAGTATTATTTGGGTGAATTTCTTTCTAGCTTTAATTATTGGCTTAATTGATCGACATGAAAAAAATAGTACAGAATATAAAATGATATTAAGTTCACCTATAAATTTATTTAATTATGAATTAGGTAGAATACTTCATGGAGTTCTCCTATCATTTATAGCAACAGTTGTACTAAGTGCTCTGATTCTCTTAGAAAGTTGTTTTATGACTATAACAGTGCCTGTCGTATTTTGCATTATTGCATTATTTGGCATTTTTATTACTTCTCTTTGGGAAATACCATTTTATATATGGCTAAGCCGAGTAACTAATTTATATTTTTCCATTGGAGTTGCTTTTATAGGAAGCATACTTGGTATTTTTATTGCACCAACAGCTTTTGGAAAAGTATTTCCATTTACTTGGATTGATTTAATGCCAGTTTCATTAATTAAAATGAATGTTAATGGATTAATTGTAAAAGACCCTACAGTTCTTTCCAATAACTATTGGACACTGGGAACCTCAATTATTTTGTTTATCGTATTAAGCTTTTTAAGTGCCAGATCTTTTAAAAAGCAGGTGATAGAGCATGCTTAAAAAAATAGTTGGAGCAGAAATAATGAAAATGAGACGTAGTTTTTTATTGTTTCTACATTTAATAATATTAATTTTATTTCCACTTGCTGTAGGGATGTATTATGGAAACAGAAAAGATAGTATTACATCAGCTAGCATGGTAATCATTTTCTTTGAGATTTTGTCTATTTCCTCACCTATTTTAATTAGCATAGTAGTTTCTTCAGTATTTGATCGTGAAGAAAAGGCAGGAAAGTTTAAAAATTGGTTAACTGAGCCAGTAAAAAAAGGGATAGTAGTTCAAGATCAACTTTATTATTATTGGGGCCTATACGGAGTTGAGATTATTGGTACTAGCTTAATTTATTACTTGGTTCTAAGACTAAATTCAGTAAATAATGTTTCGTTTTTGAAATTAATAGGGGTGAGTATAGTTTTTGCATTATGTGGACTAGCTCAGTATGAACTGGCACAATGTGCAGCTTTAAAATGGAATATTGGTGGAACGCTAACTATTGGATTTTTCGGAACAGTAATTTCGTTGTTAAGTATAACAAGTTTATTTGATATAGTTTGGCCAATAATTCCATGGGCTTGGCAAATGCGATTGATTACTTTTTGGCAACCAGGCATAAGTTGGGATTTAATAAAATTAGTGATGATTGAATATCTTATTCCTTTAATTTTTACAATATTAATAATTTTATTTAGTAAATGGTATTTTAATAGATGGGAAGGAAAGTAATAAAGTTTATTACAAGATGCCATGAGTGTTCCTGTTGATGAATATTTTGCGATATTCTTTCGACAGGATTTTTTAATATAGAAAAGTGGATAAAACTTCACTCTAAATTCGATCAATTAAGTCTTTGAGTATTATTGTAATTAAAAAAATATTAAAGTATAATAATTTTAATTTAAAAAAGGGGAGAGTAAGTATCATGATAGAGGAAAATTTTATTTTAGATTTTGATAATAATAAACATGCTGTAATAGAACCAAATCATGATAGACTACCTTTTAAATTTCATGAAAGGTTATTATATGCATTTGTCCCTAAAGACAATATAGACACTTTTTTTAGAGAATAGGCCTTATAAAATATTAGGGAAATTTGATAGTATATCATTTCAACTAAATATTTATGAAATTGAAATAAATAATGAGAAATTAACTCTCTGTCAAGCTCCATTAGGTGCCCCAGCTGCAACTCAGTTATTAGATTGGCTGATTGCATATGGTATCAAAAGTATACTGGCTTTCGGTAATGCTGGCGCTTTAGTAGATTTACCAGAAAATGAGATGGTTTTACCTATCAAGGCAATTAGAGGTGAAGGTACATCATTTTATTATCAAGAACCAAGTAATTTCATTGATATGAAATCATCTTATTTAAGTGAAATTGAAAAAGTAATTACAAGTATGAACTTAGATTATAGAGAAGGAATTACATGGACAACTGATGGTTTCTTTAGAGAAACAGCAAAAAGGGTTAAACAATTTCAAGCGATAGGAGCAGACACAGTAGAAATGGAATGTGCAGCATTAGCAGCGTGTGCTAAGTTTAGAAAAATTAATTTTGCTCAAATTTTATTTACTGGTGATACATTAGCTAACATTACAAATTATGACGAAAGAAATTGGGGCTTAGAATCTCATAGTTTAGGGTTGGAGATTTGTTCGAAAATTTTGAGTAAAATCTAATTAGAATTATGGATTAAAACCTTTTTTCTCTAATCTTCAGAATATCAATTAATATCATTAATTTTTCATCTAGGGTATAATTGTTATGCACGTTAAAGAGGTGAAAATAATGAAATACTTAATTACCGGTGCAACTGGAAATCTTGGACGTCGAGTAACTGAATGGTTGGCAACATTTACAGCGCCGGAAAATATTAAGGCTGGTGTGCATAATCCAGCTCATGGAAAATTCTTAGATAAATTATCTGTGGAAAAAGTAAAAATAGATTATCAACAAAGAGACACCTTGAAGAATGCTTTTAAAGGAATTGATTTGGTTATCTATATTCCAAGTAAGACTTATAAATTAAATGATCGCATCGCTGAGTTTGAAAATGTTTTGGCAGCTGCCAAAGAGAACAAATCTTCTCTTATTTTTGTAAGTTTCTTTGCAGATCAAGAAAATAATCCGTTTGTCATGTCCCCATTTTATGCTTATGTGCCGCGTCGCTTAGCGGGGGCAGGAATCAAGTACACAATTGTAAAAAATACTTTGTATGCCGATCCCTTAGTACCGTATTTATCTGAATTAATTCAGCGACACCATGTAATCTATCCTGTAGGAGCTCAGCCTTTATCTTTTATTACTCAAAATGATAGTGCACATGCAATTGCCAAGCTTGCAGTAGAGCCTGAATTTCGTGATCAAGGACAAACTTATTTGTTAAGTATGGAGCATAATTTTAATATGGTGGAATTAAGCTATATTATGCAAAATGTCACTGAAAAGACTATTACTTATCAGCCAGTTAGTTTAGAAAAATTTGCCCAAATTTATGCGGCTGAAGGTGATGGCTCAGAACTATCATCAATGTATGCGGGAGGAGCAATGGGACTATTAAAAGCTACTTCCGATGATTTTCATCGCATAACTGGTCGTGAGCCGGAAGATATGGAACATTTCTTACGCAACGGTTATCAAATTTCTAAATTAAGTTCTTTCGAGAAAGAACAATTATAAAAAAAGAAGTTAGCTCATGGAGCTAACTTCTTTTTCTTATAAGCTATCTTTAATATTCTTTGCAAGATAGTCGTATAACATAGCTTTTTCTAGTTGACTTGGGTCAATTCCCAAGGCTCTGGCAATCGCATAACTATATGCCCAAGCAGTAGCAGGACCACGGCTTGTAATTACCTTGTGTTCTTCGTCAGTAATAGTAATGTCTTCGCTAAATTTAGCACTTGGACATTCTTCCTGAATTTCATCTTGAAAACCTGGGTAACAAGTATAATTAGTATCTTTTAAGATACCATATCTACCTAAAGCAATTGGTGCAGCACACATTGCAGCATCCCACTTACCTTCTTCATGGCGTTTAACCATAATATCTTTTAACTTATCATCATCGCGTAAGTTGTGGGCACCAACAGTTCCACCAGGAAATGCTACAAGATCGTAATCTAATAAAGAATCATCCACAACTTTATCACAAGTAATCTTAATATTATGAGCACCCATAATACCTTTTTTATCAAGTCCCACCATATCACATTGGACGTTTAAACGGCGAATTACGTCGACAACACTCAGACCTTCAACTTCTTCACAGCCATCTGCAAAGACTACAGCAACTTTAGTCATAATTGTCTCCTTTCAATTACATTTACTATTTATATTCTAACGCATCAATTTAGTTTAGATAAAAAAGACAATCGGCAAATTTCTTAACATGAAGAGTAGGATGGGGCGTAATAGGGACTTTTCGTCCAGTATTTATCCACATAGAATCCACAGCTTCATCATTTGCCTGTTGAATTTCCTCATTTAAATTGGTCCCAATAATTAAGGTCTCTTTTGAATCCCAATTATTGCTAGTGATAATTTGTCTAAAACTACTATCACCAGCCAGAGAAGCTGTTGGAAGCTTTAAAGTTAATTTAGAATTGTTTAGACGAGACGCAATAATCTCATTGGGCAAAAAACTTGTGATAACCAAATTAGTGGCTTCTGTAAGCTGAGATAAATCTTCTTGAATATTTTTAGTTAAACGCGTTTGGTGGATAAGTTGTTGATAAAATTCACTCTTACTTTGATCTAGCTCTATTTCTGGTAGTAAAGCTGTTAAGAGGAGCTGATGTCTTTGTGTCCGTTTTTCGTTTAAGTAACGCTCAAAAAGTTGGTTAAAAAGTTCCTTTTTTTCATCAAAATTATCTATATTAAAGTTTTTAAAAGTATTCTTTAAAGCAGCTCTTTCAGTAATTTTTTCATTAAAAATAATTCCTTCAGGAATTAAAATGATATTCTTATAGGTCATGATTAACCTCCCAATAAATTTTCTCATAAAATTATCGAAATTGCGTAATAAGATATGTTAGGGATGCTTTTAGCTGTAATAAATGTTGAAAATATTACTTAGTTTGATATGATTTATCTAATTAAAATACATATGATAAGTGAGAGGAGTGATAAATTGACAACTGAAGTTTATTTAGTAAGACACGGGGAAACAATGTTTAATCAATTAAATAAAGTCCAGGGATGGTCCGATTCTCCGTTATCGTTAAAGGGCATAAATGATTTGAAAGTTACTGCTAGAAATTTAGCTCAGGTTCACTTTGACAAAATGTATAGTTCCGATTTAAAACGTGCAATTGATACCGCACATTTAATTCAGGATAATAATAAAGTCTCAGTTCCTAGTAAAATGAAAAAACTTCCAGCTTTTCGAGAAGTATTTTTTGGGTCATTTGAAGGGGACGATATTGATCGAACTTGGGAAAAAGTTGCCGTAGCTGGTGGAATGAAACCAGAAAAAAATGTCGATAAAATTATTGAAACTTTAGGTTTTGACAAATTTAGGGATGCGACCAAAAAAGCTGATCCCCGTCACCTAGCAGAAAATAGCCAAGAATTAAATGAACGTATGAAGCAAGCAGTAGAGCAACTGGCTAAAGAAACTAAAGGGTTAAATAGAGTTTTAGTAGTATCTCACGGTGATTTTATCAAAAGTTTAGGTCTTGTCTACTGGGAAAAGGCAGCAGTAAAGGACATCATTCCTTTTCCAGGAAATGGTAGTGTAACTCGGGCGGTTATTGATGATGAAGGTCAATTTAAAATTGTTGATTATAACATTCAAAGTAAAGATTTAAATAATTTATAAATATCTTCTCTAATAGAGAAGATATTTTTCTTTTTGACTATGGTAAACTACTAGTGGAAAAGGGAGAGCAAGTTTATGCATGATAAAACGTCAGTTAAGTTTATTTGGGTAATGATTCTAAATTTTTTAATAACGATTGCTGAATTTTTAGGTGGGATTTTTTCCGGCTCCCTCGCTTTATTATCTGATGCTTTGCATAATTTAGGTGATACAGGAGCAATTGTTTTATCCTTTTTTGCACATTTGATTAGTAAGAAAAGTAAAGATCATATCAAAACTTTTGGGTATGAACGTGCTGAAACTTTAGCAGCATTCACCAATGGGGTAATTTTAGTAGTAATATCTTTCTTTTTAATTATTGAAGCAATTGAGCGCTTTTTAAAGCCAGAGCCAATTAAGGGAAACATTATGTTAATTGTGGCGATTATTGGACTAATTGCGAATCTAATCTCAATGTTTGCAATGCACAATGATTCTAAAGCCAATTTAAATGTTAAATCAACTTTCATTCATATGTTATCTGATGCCTTATCAAGTATTGTAGTGGTTATTGGAGCAATTTTTATTAAAATTTGGCATTGGGAATGGCTTGATCCAACTTTAACTATCTTGGTATCGATTTTTATTTTGTATGAAGCCTTTAAAATCATAAAAAGTGCGGCTAACGTTTTGATGGAATCTAATCCAAGCATCGATTTAGATCAGGTCAAAGCAATTATGTTAACGATTCCCGAGATTGCAAATGTTCACCATGTTCATTTATGGCGTTATTCAGATCAATTAATTATGTTAGATGCGCACATTAATGTTTGTTCAAATTTAGAAATTGAGGAGTTAGAAAAACTCTATAATGAAATAGAAGATAAATTAAGTCCTTTAGGTATTAACCATATTACGCTACAAGCTGAATGCAATCGTGGTTTAAAAGAAAAAATGATTGATACCAGTCAGAGTGATTAACACTTTTATTTGAAGCAAGGAGAAATTAAAAATGAAAACGACATTTTGGACAGCTTTAATTGTATTACTCGTTGGGCTTTGGGACATTCAACTTGCTGTTAAAAGATGGCCAAAGAAAAATCAAGAAAGCCAAGATGGGTCAGCTACTCGAGGATATATTGCGTTTTTGATTTTAGGAATAATTTTCGTGATTACTGGAGTTGTACTATTTTTTGTTAAGTAATTAGGAGAGGAAAGAATGAGAGTAAATATCTGGACTTCGATAATTCTAATTATTGTTGGGCTCTATGACCTAGCTATTGTTTTTAATCGACGCCAGCAATTAAGCAAGGATTATGTTGGACAATCAAAAACTTTAAAACATCAAAGATGGAATTTAATTGGTTTTTTAGTTGTGGGGATAGTCTTATTGTTAGCGGGAATTATCATATTGTTTGTACGTAAGTAGGTGAAGATAATGGCAAAACTTGTTTTGATTCGCCATGGAGAGAGTACAGCTAATCGCGATAATATTTATACTGGGTGGAATGATGTACCGTTAAGTCCAAAAGGAATTGAACAAGCAAAAGCAGCTGGCTTAAAAGTTGCTAAAATTCCTAATTTTGTACCAACCCATATTCATACTTCAGTTTTATCACGTGCAATTATGACAGCCTATATCGTGGCTGATATTTGTGATTTTTTGTATCTCCCTATTACTAAGACTTGGCGCCTAAATGAACGCCATTATGGCGCTCTTAGAGGGATGAATAAGGACGTTTCGCGAAAAATATATGGTAAGGAGCAAGTTCTTGAATGGCGCAGAGGATTCGATAGTGTGCCACCATTGTTAGAAAGACCAGTTCAAGATCGTAGATATGCAAAGTACGATATGCACTTAATGCCTCGTGGTGAAAGTCTTCATCAAACTCAGCAGCGTTTAATGCCATATTTTGAGGAAAAGATAGCTCCCGAATTATTGGCAGGACATGATCAATTAGTAGTTGCACACGGCTCTAGCTTGCGGGCACTAATCAAAAAGTTAGAAAACATTTCAGATAAGGATATTGTCAAGTTGGAAGTTCCAAATGCTGAACCGATTGTTTATACATTTGATCAGGATTTAAAGATTACAAATAAAGAAATTTTAAGCTAAGAAATAAGTATCTAAGCTTTACTCTCAATATTTCTACAGCAAACTCTATTTATTTTTAAAGCATATTTATGGTAGAATTTTTAACGAGTATATTTAAATAGAGAGATTTTAGTTTGGAGAAATAAATGCGTAAAATTTTCTTACTTAGAGGTGCGCCTGGCTGCGGAAAATCCTCGTTTATTGCGCGTCATCACTTACAACCTTACGCTATTTCCCGTGATTCAGTTCGGCTCTTATTAGCTGACTTAACAGTCTATTACGACAAGAAAACTAAATCACTTCATGAAGTTGTGCCTCGGTATGTGACCGAACAGACAGAAAAAATGGTTGATGATTTAGTTGAACATAAAATGAAACATGGTGAAACTGTCATTGTTGATGGAACCCATATTGTTCCTGAAAAAATTGAACATTTTAAACCTTGGGTTGATAAGTATCGGTATGAACTTTTTGTAGTAGATTTGATGCAAAATACTACTTTAGATGGACTTTTGAAGCGCAACCAGACGCGGATGCACTATGATTGGGTAAAACCAACTGTGATTAAAAAGATGTATGAGGACTATGAATCTCACCCTGAGGTCCCCGATTGGGCTTATCGAATCTTGCCCCATGAAATAGATCGTGCCTTGAGTCAAAAAGAAAAGAATTTAGATCGGTTTTCACATGTGATTTGTGTCCCAGACAAAGTAAAACCTGAAGACTTCCCACATGTGCATATTTCCAATTTCTACTTTTCTTTTAATGATGAATTTAATCAGAAGTATGGATCTTATCATAATGTAATTTCTTTAGGTAAAACTAAAGAAGAGGTTGTTAAAGGTTTTAAGTTACCATTCTTTGTTTTTAAATTTCACCATAAGCATTTTTTAATTTCAGCTTATCCAATTAGGAATGAAATGCTTGACCCCATTAGAAAAGTAAAGGGAGTATGGTATTACTCTACTGGATTATTTAATGTGGGTGATTTTGTCCAAGAATTTCCTGAAAATGAACATCCCCATGTTCATCAATTTAACTTAAGTAAAATTGATTCAACACGATTACTACATATTTGGTAAAAGAAAAAACGACTTAAAAGTCGCTTTTTTTCTTTACTAAAATTATTTAATTAATCATCAAAAGCTAAAGCACCCATTGGATCCCATGGTAATAATTCAATTGGGTTTTCTTTTCCTTCTTCATAAGCCTGCTTCAAATCTTCAGGAAGGTATTTCTTGTTGATAACAGCTTGGTAAACAAAGTTATCAAACCATGAATCACTCATAACAAAGTAACCCTTGAATCCAGGTTTTTCACCCCAAGAGTTTTCGATCTTC
Organism: Lactobacillus sp. PV034; assembly: GCF_014522305.1. Lineage (NCBI taxonomy): Bacteria > Bacillati > Bacillota > Bacilli > Lactobacillales > Lactobacillaceae > Lactobacillus > Lactobacillus sp. PV034. Next base: position 1,482,446 of record NZ_CP041982.1, read on the forward strand.
CACTTAGTAGGCTTGCCATCAACGATATCAACACCAGTGATAACCATGGCGTGATCCATCATACTTTCACCTGAATCTAGCATTTGTGCTTTAGTCATAGTGAAGTCAGTATCGAATAATTGATCACGGCGATAAAGATTAGTATCAAGTAAGCCAGCTTGACGGTCTGAATCTTTAACTACATTAGAACCAAACCAAACAACTTCACCATCTTTAAGTTGCTTAATAATTAAGTCTTTCATCTCATCAACTGGAAGATTTAAGTGACGTACTTGGCGACCACCTTCAATATTTCCCAAGTATTCAACTGAGAATACCTTGTGGAATGGTTTGTCAGCAGTTGGTGCATTAATGGTTGAAATATGATTTTCTAAATCAAGGTCAACGTATTTTTTGTAAAATTCTTTTGGAGTTAAATCTTTGTCAATATGATAATTCTTATTATCATCACGATATTCAAAGTTAAATTTCTTAGGTGGCACACCAAGAGAAATAGCTAAGATACGGTAAACATCATTAAGCATTTCATTTTTACGTGCTCGAATTTCATCATCGGATTTACCATCGTTAATCATTTGACGTAACTCTAGGCCATCTTTGCGAAGTAAAGTGTTTAAAGTATCATTTAAAGCACTTGAATTAGTAGCATTAGCAGTTTCTGGGTAAACACTCTTAGGTACAATACCATACTTTTCAATAATGCCGCATAGCATGTCCCATTGACCACCATCTTGTTGTGGGGTAGCAAATAGAAATGCCACTTTACGGTCACCAAGTGGCTTATCAGCACTGGAAATTACATTTTCAAAGAACCAATTTGATTTTTCAAACTTATCCCAAAAGTTAGTATAGTTTTGAGATAATTCAAAGTCTTTTAATTTGTATTCTTTTTGAAGTGGATGACGCATAGTATTTAATGCGGAGAACATCCAGCAACGACCTGATTGCTTTTGATCAGCTGGCTTACCAGTTTCAATTTCAATTGAAAAGGTTGGATCAAGGTCAATTTTAGTTTCTAAATTTTCACTAGCCTTGTAGATACCATTTGTTTGTGCTGCATGAGATGCAACATTAACTACGGGATGCTTAGCTAAATCATTTTGATAGTTTTCAATATCAGCTTGAGAAATTTCTTTTGCCATAGAAATTTACCTCCTATAAGTAAAATTAAGAATATATTAAATTATTTATAATCTATCTTAACATTATTTAGAAAAAGAAAACATAGCTAACAGATAATTATTAAATCTGCGTAATAAATAATAGATGGTCATTTTTAATGCCGGTTTTAGGGTAAAATAGAAGCAAGGTTATTAATAAGGAGAAAGCTATGCGGACGCGAGGATTTGAAGTAGTTTCAAAATATAAAGATAAAAATATTAACTTACCTCAACGTCAAACAATTGCAAGTGCAGGTTATGATTTTGAGGCAGCTGAAGATATTACAATTCCATCAATCTGGTGTTTAGATTTTGTCAGAATTTACCGTTTGATTAGAAATGGACATGAACTAAATGAATTAGATTTAGAAAGAGCTGAAAAAATATTAAAGCCGATTTTAGTTCCTACGGGAATAAAAGCCTATATGCCAGAAGATGAAGTGTTAATTTTAGCTAATCGTTCTTCAAATACCTTTAAGCATAATATTTCTCTTCCTAATGGGATTGGCGTAGTTGATAGTGATTACTATAATAATGAAAAAAATGAAGGAGAACTATTTTTCCAATTTATTAATTATGGGGTACGTCCACGAAAAATAAAAAAAGGTGATCGCATCGGACAAGGGATATTTATGAAATATCTTAAAGCTGATGATGACCAGCCAGTTCAGAAAAAGCGAATTGGAGGATTTGGTTCTTCAGGAATTAATTAGAGAAAGGAGCAGCGATGGCAAAGGTTAAAACACGCTATAAATGCCGTAATTGTGGCTATATTTCAGCGTCTTATTTAGGACGTTGTCCTAATTGTGGTGCTTGGAATCAATTCGAAAAGGAAACTGAACAAGTAAAGACAGTTTCAACAAAAGCAACTGCTTCACGTTTAATGACAAGTACCGGTAGTAATGAACCAGTTAATTTAAAAAATATTAAGACCCATAAAGAAGAAAGATTGGTTACACCATTTGAAGAACTAAATCGTGTGTTGGGTGGCGGAATAGTTCCTGGATCGTTAGTCCTAATTGGAGGAGACCCAGGTATCGGAAAATCCACTTTAATGTTGCAGATTTCTAGTGCGCTGGCAAAGGATAATAAAGTTCTTTATGTTTCTGGGGAAGAATCGGCTAATCAAATTAAGCTACGGGCTGATCGCTTGCATGTTGGAGAGAGTGGTATTTTACTTTATCCAGAAACAAATATGGAAAATATCCGCCAACAAATTGACGATCTTAAACCTGATTTTTTAGTAATTGATTCAATCCAAACCATGAATGAACCATCATTAGATTCTATGGTGGGATCAGCTTCTCAAGTACGTGAAGTAACTAGTGAACTTATGAAAATTGCCAAAAATGATCAAATTACTGTTTTTGTGATTGGACATGTCACTAAAGAAGGTTCAATTGCAGGACCAAAGATTCTGGAACATATGGTTGACACTGTGCTTTACTTTGAGGGTGATAGTAATCATTCTTACCGGATGTTACGTTCCGTAAAGAATCGCTTTGGAGCGGCAAATGAAATTGGAATGTTTGAAATGAAAACTGAGGGCTTATCAGAAGTAACTAATCCTTCGGCGATCTTTTTAGATGAACGTTTACCTAATTCTACCGGATCAGCAGTCGTTGTTTCTTTAGAAGGAACACGACCAATTTTAGCGGATATTCAAGCTTTAGTAACTCCAACAGCATTTGGTTATGCTAAAAGAACTACTTCAGGGTTAGATTATAACCGAGTTGCACTTTTATTGGCTGTCTTAGAAAAGCGGGGCAATTTAATGTTGCAGAATCAAGATGCTTTTTTGACTGCAACTGGTGGAATTAAATTAAATGAGCCAGCTGTTGATTTGGCAATTGCAATGGCAGTTGCTTCAAGTTACAAGAATAAAGAAATTGCGGCTACTGATTGTTTTGTAGGAGAATTAGGATTAACTGGGGAAGTAAGAAAGGTTAATCAAATTGAAGCAAGAGTAAATGAAGCTGCAAAAGTTGGTTTTAAGAGAATTTTTGTTCCAAAACATAATATGACTAATAAATTAAAAGCTAATGACAAGATTGAAGTAATTGGAGTAGCAAGTTTACCCCAAACTTTAAAGTTAGTTTTCGGATAGAATTGAACTTTTTACCAGTAAAAGTTAAACTTAAATAGGTAAATTTTAGAATTTTGAAAGAGGCGCTTAATTTTGGCTAAACAAAAAATTCGTGTTCGTTACGCACCAAGTCCAACAGGACACTTGCATATCGGTAATGCACGTACAGCATTATTTAATTACTTATTTGCCCGTCATAATAAGGGTAAGATGATTCTTCGTATTGAAGATACTGACCAAAAACGTAACGTTGAAGGTGGTTCTAAGTCTCAAATGGAAAACCTTCATTGGCTTGGAATTGACTGGGATGAAGGTCCTGATGTTGGTGGGGATTATGGTCCTTACCGTCAATCTGAGAGAAAAGATATTTATAATAAATATATTCAACAATTAATTGATGAAGGTAAAGCTTACTATTCATATAAGACTGAAGAAGAGCTTGAAGCTCAACGTGAAGAACAACGTGCGATGGGTGTTGCTCCTCACTACACTTACGAATATGAAGGTATGACTGCTGATGAAATTAAACAAGCTCAAGCAGATGCAGAAGCAAAGGGTCTTAAACCAGTTGTAAGAATTCATATTCCAGAAATGAGAACCTATGCTTGGGATGATATGGTTAAAGGCAAGGTTTCCTTTGAATCTGATACTATCGGTGGCGATTTTGTTATTCAAAAACGTGATGGGATGCCAACATACAACTTTGCGGTAGTAGTTGATGACCATTTAATGGAAATTACTCACGTTTTACGTGGTGATGACCACGTTGCTAATACTCCTAAGCAATTAGTAGTATATGAAGCACTTGGCTGGGAACCACCTAAGTTTGGTCATATGACTTTGATTATTAATTCCGAAACTGGTAAAAAGCTTTCTAAACGTGACGAATCAGTTCTTCAATTTATTGAACAATATCGTGATCTTGGTTACTTACCAGATGCAATGTTTAACTTCATCACTTTACTTGGTTGGTCACCAGTTGGTGAAAGTGAGATTTTCTCACAAAGAGAATTAATTAAGGCTTTTGATCCTGCTCGTTTATCAAAATCACCTGCTGCTTTTGACCAAAAGAAACTTGAATGGATCAATAACCAATACGTAAAAAAGGCTGATCGTGATCAATTATTAGATTTAGCTTTGAATAACTTACAAGAAGCTGGCTTAGTTGACAAAGAAATTAGTCCTGAAAAGATGGAATGGATCCGTCAACTTGTAAATATCTATGCAGTTCAAATGTCATATACTCAACAAATTGTTGATCTTTCTAAGATTTTCTTTGAGGAAGAACCTGAACTTTCAGAAGAAGAAATCGAAGAACTTAAGAAAGATGATGCTCGTCCAGTAATTGAAGAATTTAAGAAACAATTAGACAGTATTCCACGTTTTACTGCAGTTCAAGTGATGAACGCCATTCAAGCAACTAGACGTGAAACTGGAGTTAAGGGTAGAAAGTTATTTATGCCAATCAGAATTGCTTCAACCCGTTCAATGGTTGGACCAGGTGTTGGTGAAGCAATCGAATTATTGGGTAAAGAAAAGACTATGAAACATATTGATTTAACTTTAAAGCAATTAAGTGAACTTGGGCTTTAAAACAATTTCGATTTAAAAGTAAAGCTACGCGAAAGCGTAGCTTTTTTTTGTTAGAATAGAGCTAATGAGTAATTTAGAAAAGAGGGATCTGTGTGAAAGTTTTTAACACTTTAACCCGTAAAAAAGAGGAATTTAAACCACTTGAAGCTAAGAAAGTTAGCATGTATGTTTGTGGCCCAACCGTCTATAACTACATCCATATCGGTAATGCTAGAAGTGTCATTGCTTTTGATACGATTAGACGCTATTTTGAGTATCGGGGATATGAAGTAAAGTATATTTCTAATTTCACAGATGTCGATGACAAAATGATTAATGAAGCTAGAAGGGAAAAGATTACTGTTCCTGAATTAGCGGATAAATTTATTACAGCTTATGAAGAAGATACGGCAGCTTTAAATATTAAACCAGCCACTTTTCATCCACGTGCAACTCACGAAATAAAGGACATTATTGCTTTTGTTGCAGAATTAATTAATAAGGGATATGCCTATGAAGTAAATGGCAATGTGTACTATCGTGCTAAAAAGTTTGCTGATTATGGGAAATTAAGTGATCAAAATATTGCTGAACTTGAAGAAGGTGCTTCAAGCCATATTGATAGTAAAGAGCAAGAAGAAAAAGAAGATCCAATTGATTTTGCTTTATGGAAAGCACAAAAAGAAACTGATGAAATAGCCTGGGATTCACCCTGGGGAAAAGGGCGCCCTGGTTGGCATATTGAATGTTCAGTAATGAGTACTAAATATTTAGGTGCTACCTTTGATATTCATGGTGGTGGACAAGATTTAGAGTTCCCACATCACGAAAATGAAATTGCTCAAAGTGAAGCAGAAACTGGCCAAAAGTTTGTTAATTATTGGCTCCATAATGGTTTCGTAACAGTCGGGAAAAATCAGGAAAAGATGTCAAAGTCCTTACATAATTTTGTTACGGTTCATGACATTCTGAAAGTAGTTGATCCCCAGGTTTTACGTTTTTACATGTCGAGTGTTCAGTATCGTCGTCCCATCAATTACTCTGAAGATGGCTTGAAGCAAGCGCAGACAGTATTAGAACGTTATAAGAATACATTACGTTTGACTAAAGACCGTTTAGCTGAAGATAGTTTAACGATTACAGATGATGAATTTAGAGCCGATCTTGAGCAAGCAAAGGCAGAATTTATTGAAGCTATGGATGATGACTTTAATGTACAAAATGCATTGAGTGTAGTCTATGAGTTGGTTTCAAAAGCTAATAGTCATCTGCAAGAAGATCAAATTGATCGTAGTGCTATTACTAACTTCAAAGAATTATTAACTGACTGGTTAAGTATTTTTGGAGTAGATTTGGACAAACCTCAAGCAAATTCAGATGATGAACAAGAGATTGAAGCATTAATTGCTAAAAGAGATGAAGCTCGTAAAAATAAAGATTGGGCAGCTAGTGATCAAATTCGTGACCAATTAAAAGATATGGGAATCATTGTTGAAGATAGTCCTCAAGGAACGAGGTGGCACCGTGCTTAAGCCAAAAGTATTAAAAGAAAAAAAGCAAAATCCTAATGGCTTAGGGCCTTTAACATTAGCCTACTTAGGTGATGGCGTATACGAGGTCTATATTAGACGACACTTAGTTAAAGGTGGAATCGTTAAACCGCAAATGTTACAAAGATATGCAACGCACTATGTTTCTGCTAAAGCACAAGCATCTTTAATTACTAAAATGAAAGATTTAAAGATGTTAAGTGAAGAAGAATTAGCGGCATTTCAACGTGGTCGTAACGCTAAAAGTCACACCCATGCCAAGAATACTTCGATTAATACTTACAAATTATCTACTGGCTTTGAAGCAATGTTTGGTTACCTTGATTTATTAGGAGAGACTAAACGAATTGAGGAATTAGTAGTTTGGTGTATTGAACAAGTAGAAAATGGAGGACTTGAAAATTATGAATTCAAATAATGATTTTGTTTTTGGACGTCATGCCGGCCTGGATTTCTTAAAAACTCAAGACGCCGAAAAAATTAATAAAGTATTTTTACAAAATGGGGTACGAGAAGATTTTGCTAATCAAGTTTATCAATTAGCTCGCAAAAAGCACCTTATTGTCCAAAATGTGCCTAAAAACAAGTTAGATCAACTTACTGACAATGGTAATCACCAAGGCTTAGTCTTAGCAGTTTCTTCTTTTGAATATGCAATTTTTGAAGATTTACTAGATAAATTTGATGCTGAAGGTAAAGAACCCTTTTTATTAATGCTTGATTCAATTGAAGATCCACACAATCTGGGGTCAATTTTACGTACCTGCGATGCAACAGGGGTAGATGGCGTTATTATTCCTCAAAGAAGAGCAAGTGGTTTAACTTCTGTTGTAGCTAAGACTTCCACTGGAGCTATTGATTATGTACCAGTAGCTCGTGTTAATAATTTAGTTCAAACAACCAAGTTACTCAAAAAACGTGGCTATTGGATTTTTGGTACAGCAATGGAAGGTCAAGACTATCGTCAGTGGAACGCACAAGGAAAAACAGTTTTAGTAATTGGTAATGAAGGAAAGGGCATTTCCCCATTACTTCTAAAACAAATGGATCAAACTTTAACTATTCCAATGATAGGTCATGTTCAATCATTAAATGCAAGTGTTGCAACTGGTGTTTTACTATATCAGATGTTTTCTAGTAGACATGGTGGAAAATAATATTTCCCTGGAAATTATAAAAGGTACAGTTAATTTAAGCTGTACCTTTTATTAGTTAGAAAAAAACATTGATGTATCTATTAAACAATTGTTCGCTATGTTCGCAATATTAGCTCCTTTATTATTAGAGAAAAAAATAAAGGAGTCTTTTATGGAAAAAAAGAATGAATATGATCTAATTATAGGTGTGAAAAATAAGAATGATGAAGACTTAAGAGAATTAATGCAGCGTTACATGCCTTTAGTTAATAGTATTAAGAAGCGCTATTATATTAGACATTATGACAGTGATGATTGGGATCAAGATGCGATGATGATTTGTTATGAAACTTGTTGCTTATTTGATTTTAAATTGAATAAATCTTTTGGAGCTTTTTATAAAACCAAGCTGTCTAATCATGCGCGTTCACTTTTACGCTATGAATTGGCAAAGAGACGTGAGCCATATCGCAAAGCAATTTCTTATGAGGTGGCTACTACTAATGGCATGGTCAATGAAGAGAGCCGAGAATTAAGTATCACACCAGAAAGAGAAATTTATCAAAAGTACCTTACAAATTTGAGTAAACTAGAATTAATTGCAACTTTATTTTTATTAGGGATGATGACCCAAAAACAAGCCTGTAGTCTTGCACAGTGTTCCTACATGCAACTACTGCAGGCTAAAGGCCGCTGCAAGAAAAAACTGACTCAAGAATTAAAATAAAGAGGGAATTAAGATAAAATAATTGATGTGAGGAGGAAAGTAAATGACTAAAATTGATAATTTATCTTGGTTAGATAATCAAATGACAGAAATTTTCTCATGGAGCGATGATGAAAGCTCAGTAAGAGAGTTTTTATGGAAATATTATTTAGAACAAGCTGGAAATGATACCGTTAGAGCAGAAGGTTTGATGCTTAACTTGCTCAATCAGGGCGATGAAAAGATAAAACAGGTAATTGAAGAAATAAAAAAATAGGCTTTTAAAATGAAAGAAGTTATTGGAATCGATATTGGAACAACTGCTTCTAAAGGCGTACTTTATGATGAAGCAGGTAATCAATTAGCCCAATTAAGTCAAGCTTATCCTTTAATTCAAGATCATGTTGATCAGGCAGAAGAAGATCCCAAGGTGATTTTTGCAGCTGTTCAACACATATTGTTTGAATTGGCTAAGATTGCTAAGCGTAAAGGGACTTTAGCGGCTATTTCTTGGTCTGCTCAAATGCATAGCTTAATCGGTTTAAATGAAAATTTTGAGCCTCTCTCCAATAGCTTTACTTGGGCAGATAATCGAGCACAGAATTATGTTGCTAATAATAATCAAATTTACTTAAAGACGGGATTACCAAATCATCCGATGGGGCCAATCTATAAGTTGCGCTGGTTAAAACAAAAAAATCCCCAACTTTACCAGCAAGTAAAATATTGGGTTGGAATTAAAGAATACATTATTGCTCGTTTAACAGGTCAATTAAAAGAAGATATGACCTTGGCGGCGGGTACGGGACTTTTAAATATGCATACCTTAAGTTGGGATGCTGACCTACTGAAAAGTCTTACACTTAAACCGGATCAACTCCCTGATTTAGCAATGCCAGATGAGATAGCTGGATACTTGACTCCGGAATATAGTCAAAAGCTAGGAATTGGAACAGAGGTACCGATTATTATGGGTGCAAGCGATGGCTACTTATCTACGATCGGTGTTGGGGTGCTTGATCACAACGAATTTGCTTTAAATGTTGGAACTTCTGGTGCTGTAAGGACATTGGTGCCCCAACCTCTAACAGATAAAAATGGTAAATTTTTTAGTTATGCATCACCCAATAAGCAATATTTAATAGGTGGGCCGGTAAATAATGGTGGAATTGTGTTTGCTTGGGCTAAAAATACTTTGTTTGGTCCGAATGCAGCTGCAGAAGATTATTTAGCGGCGGCTGAAACAGTTCCAGCGGGAAGTAATGGCTTATTATTTCATCCATATCTGGGTGGTGAAAGAGCTCCAATTTGGAATCCTGCTGCACGTGGATCTTTTATAGGTTTGACTAGGAATCATACTCAGCCACAAATGGCTCGTAGTGTCTTAGAAGGGATTGTTTATAATTTAGCTGGTGTTGGGCAAACATTGCGTGAACAGGTTGGTCAACCAGATACTTTAAGAATTACGGGTGGCTTTGTGAAAAGTGAATTAATTAGGCAAATGCTAGCTGATGTATTTGAATTACCAGTTCAAACAATGAAGCAAGAACAAGGTGGAAGTATTGGAGCATTTTTCTTAGCTGGATTAGCTTTAGGCTGGTTTCATGATTTTGCTGACATCAAAGAGTTTGCCCAGCCAGATAAGACATATTATCCGAAGGCTCAAAATGTACATATTTACCAAGAACTTTTACAGCTTTATCGCGAAATTGAAAAAGATTTAGAACCTACTTATTTACAATTAGCCAAATGGCAAGAGAATCATCCACAAAAGTAATAAACAAAAAGACAGCTCACTACATGAGCTGTCTTTTTAGTTTTGTGAAAAATGATAAGACTTTAACAATCTAGCAATATTCTCTGACAAAATTTTAATATCATTGCTGCTATCTTTCATGGCTTGGGCGAGGTCTTTAGCACCTGATTCAGTCGCAAAGATTGCATCGATTTTGTCATCACCATATAATTGATCGATTCCTGCCCCAATATTTCCTGTTAAGCAAATTACTGAACAATCAGGTGCTATTTTCTTAGCTAGTTGGGCTACTCCAAAAGGAGTTTTGCCGTATTGCGTTTGAAAATCTGTTCCACCTTCACCCGTAAATACTAGATTTGCAGCTTTAACTTTTTGAGCAAAATTGGTTTCTTTAAGAACCAAATCAATCCCTGAATGAAGTTGGGCACCAGCAAAGGCCATTAAGCCGAAGGCCAAGCCACCAGCTGCACCTGCGCCTGGTATATTTGCTAAATCTAAATGAAGATCCTTTTTTACGATTGCCGCAAAATGCTGGAGATTTTGATCAAGTATTTTAACCATTTCAGGGGTAGCACCTTTTTGCGGGCCGAAGACTGCTGAAGCACCATTTTTACCAGTTAAAGGATTTTTTACATCACTGGCAAGAATAATTTTGACATTTTTCAGACGTGGATCTAAGTCTGTAATATCAATATGATCAAGGTCGTTAAGGTGGCCGCCACCAAAAGGAATTTCATTGCCAAAACGATCGAGGAGTTTGGCTCCGAGTGCTTGTGCCATCCCTGCGCCACCATCGTTAGTAGCACTACCACCTAGGCCAATTATTATTTTTTTGACATCTTGATCCAAAGCAGCTTTGATTAATTGACCACTCCCAAAAGTAGTAGCAATTAAAGGATTAGCTGTTTCAGCAGTGATATATTGAATTCCACTGGCCTGCGCCATTTCAATTACTGCGGTATCTTGATTTTCGAGTAAACCGTATTTTGCTTCTACAAGATAATTAAGTGGGGAACGAACTGAAGTAGTTAAAATTTTTCCTTCATTTGCACTTACAAGTGTTTCCATGGTGCCTTCACCACCATCAGCCATTGGGATTAATTCATAATCAGCTGCTGGAAAGATTGGTTTGATTCCAGCATAAATAGCTTGACTAACTTCTTTTGCTGTTAAAGATCCTTTAAAAGAATCGGGTGCAATTACAATCTTCATAATAAACCTCTTTTCTTATTAGCTATTTTAAAACAAATTCAAAAAAAACGATATTCACAAGTGAATATCGTTAGTAGTCTATTTTTTATTAATAAAGTCGTAAGTAACTTTACCATCTTTGGCAGTGTAAAGGGTACGATTTTTGTTATCAGGATTTACGATAACAATTGAAACACCATCAAGTGAATCAGACATTGTTGTTAAGTGATCCGTTAACTCATTCCAATCATCTGTATCTCCATCTACAGCTTCATGGATGATTTGACGCATACCGCTGTCAGAATCAGATTGATCAGTATTAATCATGATAGCCTTTTTACTCTTATCATAAGTAACAGGGGTATCATTTTTAATAGCGGTTTGAATATCACTAGCAACTTCCTTGTAGTCATCATCGTCAAAAGTGACATCATCGGAATCATTTGAATCACTGTCATTTGAGTCAGAATCATCATCTTTATCTAAATCAGTGTAATAGTTTGCAAGTTCCTTATTAACCTTAAAAGTTGTAGTCTTAATTTTTGCTTTATTGATAGCTTTTCTTAAGGCTGCGGTTAAAGTTTCTTGATCAAATTTTTCATCATAACCAGTCACAGCAAAAACTTTGAACTTTAATTTTGTGTCTTTTACGTTAAGATCTTTTGTTTCTTTAACTAGTGGAAATAAATCATCAATTTTAAAATTAACTTTTTTGTTTTCTACACGAGCGTAAGTGTAGCCATCACTATCATCTGAAGAAGCAACATTATCGTTGATAGAATAATCTGCTCCAGACTCTGACTTGGCAAGAACTTTTGCGCCATCAGGGGCTTGAGTCTTAGCTTTTAAGATAAGATCTCCTTCTTTAGATTTAATATTAGTAATAGTAACTGGGTAGACTTTTAAGCCCTTGTATGCAGTGTAAGGCTTTGCTTGTTCCTTTTTAGCACCACAGGCAACAATTAAAAAACAAGTCAATAATCCTAAAAGACCTACTAGAAGTGCTTTCCCTTTTTTCATAAATATAAATATCCTCATTTCATCTTAAATTTTGCTCTTCTAAGTGTATCGAAGATTGTTATCGAATACAAGCAGATATTTATATAGCCTTATGAAAAGCTTAGAAATAATACATTCATAAAAAATATCATATGTTATTAAAACTTATAATTTGATAAGTAAATATAAAAAAGGAGACTCAAAATTGAGTCTCCTTTGATTAGTATTTTAATTAATCAAGAATATTCTTAATGTCTTGAGTAAGGTGATCCACAGTTATGTGATTACGTTCCATAATATCTTTAACTGGTTCTTGATCAGTATAAACGCGGTCTTGACCATAGTTCAAAACTTTAACAGCTTGGTCACCTAAGTAAGAAGCAACTTTTTGACCAAAACCACCATCTAAAGCATTATCTTCTAAAGTAACAATTACTTCACTATCGTGGGCTAGGTTATCGAGTGCATCCTTGTCCAAAATATTAGCTGAAAGTGGGTTAACTAAAGTTGCTCCTAATTGTTGAGCAACTTCACTTGCTAGACCGAAAAAGTCTCCCAAACCAATAATTGTAATTTTAGGATTCTTTCCTGAAGTAATTTGATACTTGATCTCATCGTAGTTCTTGATTGTTTTAGCATCGTCACCTTCAGGAACAGATTTAGTTGGTAATTTAATTGCAATTGGGTGCTTACGTTGACTTAAAGCCCATTCCATCATTGCTTTTTCTTCAGCTAGAGTAGTAGGGGCCAAATAATTCCAGTTAGGTAAGTTTCCGACCATCACTTGATCAAAAATACCTAGGTGGGTCTTTGATTGAGAAGAAATTCCACCGTTACCAACTATCATAACGACTGGTAAGTCATTGGCAGCAACATCATGGGATAATTGATCAAAAGCACGTTGTAAGAAAGTGGAGTTTTCAAAGAGAATTGGGACGCCACCTTCTTTAACGCTACCTGCAGCAAAAGCTACTGATTCTTGCTCAGCAATACCAACATCTTTGTAGTTATCTGGATATTGCTTTTTAATTTCACCGAGTCCAAAGACACCTGGAATGGCAGCATTAATTGCTAAAGTTGTTTTATCTTTTTCAATTTGTTTTTTAGTAACATCTAAAGCCACACTAGTTGCATTAGGTAATGTAGGTGCTGGCACAGTAGTTTTATCGGTCTTTAAGTCAAAAGGTAATACCCAGTGGTGGGCTTCTTCATCATCAATGGCTGGTTGATAACCTTTACCTTTAAGAGTATTGATATGTAAAACAACTGGATGATCTAAGTCTTTAACTTTTTCAAAAGCAGCAATCATTTTTTCTATGTCATTACCGTTTGCTTCATAATAATAGTCAAAGCCCATAGCAGTAAATGGATTTTCTGGTGTTTCGCCATTACTGTCTCGTAATTTCTTGAGGGCAGTAACTACACCACCAACATTTTCATCAATGGACATTTGATTATCATTAATGATGGTTAAAAGATTATGTTTTTCAACGGCAGCATTATTTAAACCTTCAAAGGCTAAGCCACCAGTTAGAGAACCATCACCAATTAAGGCAGCAATCCTTTCATGTCCACCTTTTAGATCACGGGCCTTGGCTAAACCAGTAGCTAAGGCGATTGAAGTTGAGGTGTGACCAATGGCAAAGTAGTCATAAGGACTTTCTTCTGGATTGGTGTAAGGCGTAACATCTTCATAATGTTCAGGATCAAGCCAGCCAATAGCACGCCCAGTTAACATTTTGTGTGGGTATGTTTGGTGAGATACATCCCACACAATCTTGTCGTTGGGTGCATCAAAAACGTAATGGTAGGCAATTGTAGTTTCTACAATACCTAAATCAGGTCCTAAGTGCCCACCTTCAACAGAATCTTTTTCAAGAATTAAGGTTCTAATTTCTGAAGCGAGTTGTTTTAATTGTTCAAGATTTAATTTCTTTAAATCTTTGGGACTATGAATTTCGTTTAATAAAAAATCAGGATGTTGATTCATAAGATACCTCCTAAAATAAAAAGCTTACTTTTTAATTGTAAGTCAAAAAGTAAGCTTTGGAAAAATAATAAAACTTAATTAGTCAAATCAATTTCAGATTGTTTGCTTTTTTGAGATTTTAAAGTTAAGAATAAAGCAATAAAACTAATCAGATAAGCAAGGGCATTAATCCACCAGCCCAAGTTATAGCTAGCGGTTTTATCAAATAATAAACCATCAACATAAACTGAGATTGACATGGCGAAGGCACCTAGCATATTAATAATAGAAAGAATATTACTATAATCTTTGGCACCGAATTCGTCGCGTATCAAGTAAGGAAGTGCCACTAGGCAAATACCTTGTCCTAACCCTAAGATAAAGGCAGCCCCAATCAAAAGATTGCCATTATTTAAAAAGATTTGTCCCAGCCAGCCGATCATGCCAAACAATGAGTAGCAAAAGAGCACTATGCGGGCATTGAAGCGATCAAGAAGATAACCAATTGAGATTTTGCCGGCAGCGGCCCCAAGCATTAAACCAGAGACCACTGTGGCACCAGTGGTTAACGGTAAGCCAATATTAACGATGTGGCCGGAAATATGTTGGACAGAACCTGATACATATTGCAGAACAATCATTGCAAGTGCAATTGCATAAAAGACCGGCATTTTAAAAGCTTGACGAAGAGTAAAGCCACTATTTTCAAGTTTTTCTTGCTGCTGGACTTTCTTTTCACCATACGCAAGATGTTTATCGTTAGGCTCACCTTGTAAAAATAAAGCGGTTGGGACTAAGATAATTAAAATTAATAACCCTTCAGCCAAATAACCACTACGCCAACCGTTGTTTGTGATGATGCCAGCAATAATTGGGTTAAAGAAGGTACCACCGACCGCTGATAAACCAAGGGCAATTCCCATCACCGTCCCCAGCTTTTGGTTAAACCAGTTACCTAATAAGACCGGAATGGATAAAGTAATAGCAATTGGTTGGCAGATACCAATAATAATCCAAGCAACATAGAAATGAATCAAAGAATGAGCCTGGGTTAATGACAACATGCTGATGGCGATTATAGTAAAACAGCCAGTCAATAACCAGCGTAAATTAACTTTGCTCATAATTTTACCAGCGAAGATTAAAGTAATAGCAGCTGCGGCGTTTTGGAATGTTCCCATCAAAGAGACACTAGCACGCCCAACACCAAAACTTTTGCTAACGGGTTCAAAAAATAAACCAATTGTGTTTACCAATAAGCCAAAGCCAATAATCGAGATTAAGCAGGTAGCAATAAACACCCACCAAGGATAAATACTTCTTTTATTATTCAACTTACAATTCTCACTTTCTAAAAGTTAGTCTTGCTAATTATATTTAAAATTACTTAAAAAAAGTAAAAAAGTATTTAAGCTTTAGATTTTCTTTAAAATATAAAAGAGCAAGCTTAAGCTTGCTCTTGACTGGGGATTAATATTTTCGATCTAGTAGCTGATGGGTTAGACTTTCAATTTGCTGGCGTGCTTGTGTATCAGGCCAGTGCTTTTGTAAGTGCTCTAGTGCCTTGAGTGTATATTGATCAGCTAAGCTACTTGCTTGTGTGATACCACCATGTTCTTTAACTAAACGATCAATTTCTTGTAGTTGGGTTGTAGTTAAATCTTTGCCCTGGGCGACTAAATTATGTAACGTTTGTTCGTGATCATTTTGTAAGGCGAAAATTAAAGGAGCAGAATAAACGCCGTCTTTTACATCTAGCAATACTGGCTTTTTAAAATCTTTTGCACTGGTAGTGTAATCCAAAATATCATCGCGAATTTGGAAAACTTGGCCTAAATATTCACCAAATTTTTTGGCTTGGAGAGTTCGCTTAAGATTAGCTCCACTTTCAAAACTACCTAATAAACAAGCTAGACCAAATAAAACGCTGGTTTTACCTTTAATATGTTCTAAATATTGTTCAATAGTAATATTAGTGTCGTAAGTAAAATTATATTGCTCGGTCTCGCCAAGTAATATTGCCTCCATGGTTTCACTGTCTCTTTGTAAAGTAGAAATGTTTTTAGTGTTTGAACTCAAAATATTTAGAGAAACAGCAAAAAGATAATCGCCGGCATAAACGGCAATATGTTTACCATATTTTGCTTGAATTGAAGCTTGACCATGACGCATATCTGATTCATCAATAATGTCATCATGAATTAAAGTTGCGTTATGGAGCATTTCAATTGAAGCAGCAATGTTGAGTAACTGCTTGTGCTTAAACTTGGCTTTTTTATTAAATTGACTAAAAAGCATGACAAAAGCTGGTCGCAGCATTTTGCCGGGAACGGCAAATGTATCATATAGCGCTTGCCCCATAATGCCATTAACGTGACTAATATGCTTTAAGATAATCTTATTAACAGCTATCATATCTTTTTGAATAGAAGGGTATTCATCCCAAAACGCGAATTTTTCCTTGTCAGGGAAGATAATTTTATTATCACTATTTTTAAATGAAGAAAGTTTGATCATTATAATTTTCCTAAGTTTTGTTAAATTTTCTATACTTTAAAGTTTACACTAGAATTTGTTTGAACTATAATTATTTGGCAATTTTAAGTGAAATATTTTAAAGAGATTGATATTATTGCCTATTTTTGGTAGTATTATTCACAGTTTAGGAGTGATTTTATGGCAGTAAAAAAAGCAGCACTTGCTTGCACTGAATGTGGATCACGCAATTATTCTATTACCGCAAGTAAAAATAGAACTTCAAGACTAGAATTAAAGAAATTTTGTAAGCATTGCGGCAAACAAACATTGCATAAGGAAACGAGGTAAGCTTAATGTTTAAGTTCTTTAAGAGCGTTGGACATACAATGAAAGAAGTTACTTGGCCAACTTGGAGACAAAATAGAAGAGATACAGGAATGGTTATTACTGCATCAATTTTATTTGGTTTGTATCTTGGCTTATTAGACTTACTTTTTTCTTTCCTCGTGCAAACATTCTTTTAATCACAAGTGTGTATGTTATAATAATGATAACAACAGAGACCTCCAGTGGGGGTTTTTTATTTTGCAAAAATATTTAAGGAGTTAAGACAATGGTAGAAACCAGCAAGAAACAATGGTACGTTTTACATACTTATTCAGGCTATGAAGATAAAGTTAAAAAAGATCTTTTATCACGTGCACAATCTCTAGGGATGCAAGATTACATTTTTAGAGTCATTGTTCCTGAAGAAGAAAAGACCGAAACTGTTCGTGGCAAAAAACAAGAAGTAGAAGAAAAAGTTTTCCCAGGTTATGTTTTGGTTGAAATGGTAATGACTGATGAAAGCTGGTTTGTGGTAAGAAATACTCCAAACGTAACTGGTTTTGTGGGAAGTCATGGTGGTGGATCAAAGCCTTCACCATTGTATGAAGATGAAATTAATCGTATTTTACGTTCACAAGGTCAACCAGCCAAGCGTCCAGATGTAACTTATGAAGTTGGTGAAACTGTTACTATTACTGATGGTCCATTCAAGGGCATGAGTGGTAAAGTAACTGGGATTGATGATGACAAATACAAGCTTACTGTTTCAATTGATATGTTTGGTCGTGAAACTAATGCCGAATTAGACTACGATCAAGTTAAGAAATTCGAGGCTTAAGTCAAAATTGATATTGTAAAAAATGTAAGTTGATGGTACTATATCAGAGTATCTTTATTATTGTGGGAGGAGAAGAAGGAAAATTCTCCATTATAACCGCATCACGGAATCAAGGAGGTATTGACCGTGGCAAAGAAAGTTATTAACGTAGTTAAGTTACAAATCCCTGCTGGTGCAGCAACTCCTGCACCTCCAGTTGGTCCTGCATTGGGTCAAGCTGGAATCAACATCGTTGGTTTTACTAAGGACTTCAATGCACGTACTGCTGATCAAAAGGGTATGCTTATTCCTGTAGTTATTACTGTATATGAAGATCGTTCATTCGAATTCATTACTAAGACTCCACCTGCAGCAGTTCTTTTGAAGAAGGCTGCTAAGGTTGACAAGGGTTCTGGTGAACCTAACACCAAGAAGGTTGCTAAGGTTACTAAGGCTCAAGTTAAGGAAATCGCAGAAACCAAGATGCAAGATCTAAACGCTGCAGATGTTGAAGCTGCTATGCGCATGATTGAAGGTACTGCTAGAAGCATGGGCTTCGAAGTAGAAGACTAATAAAGTTTCTAGGAACGTCGGATCGTTAATCAAAGTTAACGAATCAAGGTGGGAGAGTTTATGAGAACTTGTTTGACCACATTTGCAAGGAGGAAATCACATGCCAAAGCATGGTAAAAAATATTTAGAAGCAGCAAAAAAAGTTGATTCAACTAAATTTTATTCAGTAGATGAAGCTATGAAGTTAGCTAAAGAAACTTCATACGCTGATTTTGATGCAACTATTGAAGTTGCTTACAACTTATCAGTTGATCCAAAGCAAGCTGACCAACAAATTCGTGGTTCACTTGTTTTGCCTAACGGTACTGGTAAGACCCAAAAGGTTATTGTATTCGCTGAAGGTCCACAAGCTGAAGCTGCAAAAAATGCAGGTGCAGATGAAGTTGGTTCAGATGAATTAGTAGAAAAAGTTCAAAACGGTTACTTAGACTTTGACGTTGTTGTTGCAACTCCAATGATGATGGCTAAAGTTGGTCGTTTAGGTCGTGTATTAGGACCTAAAGGTTTAATGCCTAACCCTAAGACTGGTACTGTTACTATGGACGTTGAAAAGGCAGTTAAGAACGTTAAGGCTGGTCAAGTTGAATACCGTGTTGACAAGCAAGGTTTAATTCACGCACCAATCGGTAAGGCTTCATTTGAAGCTGACAAGTTAGCTGAAAACTTTAACGCTTTACGTGATGTTATTGTACGTGCACGTCCTGCTTCAGCAAAGGGCCAATACATTAAGAGTGTTGCCGTATCAGCAACCTTTGGCCCTGGTATCCACTTGGATCCATTAAACTTAGACTAATTATTTTATGATAATTATCAAAAAGAACTCGCCGTGGGTGAGTTCTTTTTTTGTTTAAGGTGGAGGTTGTCAAGTTAAGGATGCTTATAATAAAATATAATTTTAGTTGTAGACAAATTTGAATTTAATAAAGAGGTTCCAGTGATTAATTATATTATTAGTATCTTACCTTCACTTTTTTCAGGTGCTTGGTTAACTTTAGAGATCTTTTTTTGGACAACTGTTCTAGCTATTCCTTTAGGTATTATTGTTGCCCTAGGTTTACTGTCAAAAATTAAACCTTTAGAAGTAATATTACGTTTTTATATTTGGATTATGCGTGGAACTCCACTCTTATTACAATTAATCTTTATTTTTTATGGCTTACCAACTGTCGGGATAGTTTTTCCCCGTTATGAATCAGCTTTAATTGCTTTTGTAATTAATTATGCAGCTTACTTTGCAGAAATCTTCCGTGGCGGCTTACAAGCAATTCCTAAGGGACAATTAGAGGCAGCTGAGGTGTTAGGCCTATCTTCTTGGCAAAGATTTCATCGAATTATTCAACCGCAGCTATTTAAAATTGTTTTACCTTCAATTGGTAATGAATTAATTAATTTGGTTAAGGATTCAAGTTTGGTATATGTAATCGGCTTATGGGACTTACTTCGTGCAGGTAATGTAGCTACAGCACGCGACGTATCTCTAGTGCCACTCGTTTTGGTTGGTATTTTATACCTAGTCTTAACTGGAGTTTTAACTTTTATCTTAGCTAAAGTGGAGAAAAAATATAATGCCTGGAAATAAAATATTAGAATTAAAAGATATTAATAAATCATTTGGCTCACGTAAAATTATACAGAATTTGGACTTAAGTCTTGATCAGGGCGATATTTTAAGTATTATTGGACCCTCAGGTGCAGGTAAGACAACTTTGCTAAGAATGATTGCTGGGCTAGAAGTCGCTGATAGTGGGCATTTTTATCATAATGGTAAAGAATTTGATCCAACCGATCGCAGCGAACATATTGTTGGCATGGTTTTTCAAGACTATAATCTTTTTCCAAATTTAACGGTGATGGAAAATATCACTTTGGCACCTATTAATGTCAAAGGCTTAAACAAAAAAGAGGCCGAACAGCAGGCTCAAAAAATAATTGATGAGTTAGATTTAGCTGAAGTGGTAAATGCATACCCTTATCAACTTTCTGGTGGGCAAAAACAGCGAGTGGCGATTGCTCGCGCTTTGGAAATGCAACCAGCAATTCTTTGTTATGATGAACCAACTTCTGCCCTTGATCCAGAATTAGTAGGGAAAGTAAAAGATATTTTCTTTAAATTAAAAAAGAGTGGTATTACTCAGATTGTAATTACCCATGATCACCAATTTGGAAAGGCAGTTGCAGATAAGATTCTTGAAGTTGGCAAGCTTAAAGGGGATAAGTAATGAAAAAGAAGTTTTTATATCTGATTCTATTTTTTTGTAGCTTAACCTTACTGAGCGCTTGTGGTGAACGAACCAACTCTTGGCAAGCAATCAAAGAACGCAAGACCTTGGTTATTGGAATTGATGATAGTTTTGTGCCCATGGATTTTAGGGAGAAAAATGGTAACTTAGTGGGCTTTGATGTGGATTTAGCCAAAGCAGCTTGTAAAAAATTAGGGTTAAAACCCCAATTTCAGCCAATCGATTGGGATATGAAAGAAACCGAATTACGTAATGGAACCATTGACGTTATTTGGAATGGCTATACTAAAACTAAGGCGAGAGCCAAAAAGGAAAGCTTTACTGAACCATATTTAAAAAATAAGCAAATTTTGGTTACTAGAAAAACTGAGCATATTAAGAATTATCAGGAAATGAAAGGCAAGATACTGGGGCTGCAGACTGGCTCTTCTGGTGCTGATGCTTATGATACTTATCCTAAAGTACTTAAAGATCGAGTTGCCAGTACAGTACAATATGATAACTATAATGATGCCTTCTTAGATTTAAAGGCTGGCAGGATAAATGGCTTATTGATTGATAGCGTTTATGGTGATTACTATTTAAAACATACTAAGGACGGCAATGACTTTAGCAAATCAGTGCTGCCTTATCCAAGTGAAGAATTTGCCATTGGGGTCAATAAAAAAGATAAAACATTGACTAAAAAATTAAATTGGGCCTTGAATGAATTAAAAAAAGATGGAACCATTAGTCGCTTAGAGAAGAAATGGTTTAATTAGCTGTTGACTTTTACCAGCATTCCTAGTAAAGTAGTTAACGAAGTAAATTCTACCTAAGACTCGGGTGGCGTAAGCCTTAATATCCCGCCGAGGCCAGAAAAAGAACGAGTTTTGTCACTCCACGTCTCTTTTTGGCGTGGAGTTTTTTATTTCGGCAGATAGAATTTATCTGAATAAGTATTTTGGAGGTGAATTCATTGAGTAAAGCTGCTATTGCTGCAAAGGAACAACTTGTCAACGATTTCGCAGAAGAACTTAAGACTGCTAAGGCTATCTTAGTAATTGATTACTTAGGTTTAACTGTTGATCAAGTTACTAACTTACGTAAGGATCTCCGCGATTCTAACGTTAAGATGAAGGTTATGAAGAACACTTACTTAAGACGTGCTGCTGAAAAGGCTGGTATCGAAGGTTTAGATGATACTTTTGTAGGTCCAACTGCTATTGTTTACACTGCTGATGCAGATGACATTACTGAACCTGCTCGTATTGTTTCTAAATACGAAGATGATATCGACGTATTATCTATTAAAGGTGGTATGCTCGAAGGTAAGGTTGCAAGCCAAGACGAAATCAAGAAGCTTGCTTCTATCCCAGGTCGCGAAGGTTTACTTTCAATGCTTCTTTCTGTATTGCAAGCACCTGTTCGCAACGTTGCATATGCTGTTAAGGCTGTTGCAGATTCTAAAGACGAATAATAATTTCGTAAATTTAAACTATATTTTTGGAGGAAACTTATAATGGCTTTAGATACTGAAAAGATTATCGATGCTTTAAAAGATGCATCAATTCTTGAATTAAACGACTTAGTAAAGGCTATCGAAGATGAATTTGGCGTTTCAGCTGCTGCTCCAGTTGCAGCTGCAGGTGCTGCTGGTGGTGACGCTGGTAAGACTGAATTTGACGTTGAATTAACTGACGTTGGTCAAGAAAAAGTTAAGGTTATCAAGGTTGTACGTGACATCACTGGCCTTGGTCTTAAGGATTCAAAGGACCTTGTTGATGGTGCTCCTAAGAACCTTAAGGAAGGCGTTTCTGAAGACGAAGCTAACGACATCAAGGCAAAACTTGAAGAAGTTGGTGCTACTGTAACTGTTAAATAGTTATAGCCTTTCTTGTAAAAGCTCCCCGCTCGGGGAGCTTTTTTGTTTTGAAATAAAACCACCTAATTTTTTGTAATTATTATTAGTAATTATGAAAAGGAGAGTTTTATGATTAAACCTTATTACGGTTTTACTAACGACGTTGTCTTTGGTTGGGTAATGGATAATAAAGAATTTTGTAAGTATTTAATACAGATTATTATTCCAGAACTCAAGATTAAAGATATTGAATATTTAAATCGTCAACATGATGTCAGCACACCCGATGCTAGTAGAGATGTCCGCTTAGATATTTTAGTAAAGGACACAAAAGATAGGTTATATGATATTGAGATGCAGGTGGCTAAGGAAAAAGATTTAGGGGCTAGAATGCGGTATTATCAATCTAAAATTGATAGTTATGCTTTACGTAAAGGAAAAAGTTTTCATGAATTAAAAGAAAGCTATGTCATTTTCCTGTGTGATTTTGATCCTTTTGGTTTTAGAAGATTACGTTATAGTTTTTCCAATTATGAAGATGAATTAGGCAAAGAATGTAAGTTGAATGATAAAAGCAAGCGTATTATTATTAATTCAAAGGGAAAAGATCAAAAAGTTAGCAAAGATTTACAGGCGCTAGTTGATTTAATGAATGGAAAGCCGAAGAAGCTTAACAAGCATTTTGATTATGCCATTAAGGAAATAGAGAAAATAAATGCAAGTCCAGAGAAGAGGAGAACGATCATGACGTTTGAAGCTTAACAAGCATTTTGATTATGCCATTAAGGAAATAGAGAAAATAAATGCAAGTCCAGAGAAGAGGAGAACGATCATGACGTTTGAAGAGAAGCTGAATGAAGTCAGATACGAGGGGATGGAGAAAGGCAAGGCTGAAGGTATAGCCGTTGGCGAAAGAAGAGGCATAGCTGTTGGTGAAAGAAAAGGTAAAGCCTTAGGTAAAACCGAAGCGGTTGTGGAAACATATTATGAATTAGGCCAAAATAGACAAGCAGCGCTATCTGCAGTTAAAAAGCTAAAATTAATTTCAGATCAAGAAGCAGAAGAGCTAGTGAATAGGATATATGGCGAAGAATAATAACGAGAAGTGAGCGATTAGAACTTTCTTCTCGTTTTTTTATAAGGAAAACTCTGTAAAATAGCAAAGTTGAGGTTATTTAATAACATATACTTTCGAAATAACTTATATTATTAAAAAATAAAAAACAACGTAAATTTAATTAATTTTGAAATATTTTTTAGGAGATTTGCCACTCTGTGTTATGTTTAAAAAGCTTAACAGCAGCAAGTTGGGGGGGGGCACGAAACCCACTATTAACTGATTTATAAAAAATATCAATCTTATTAAAATGTTATTTATTAGGTATTGCTTATATAAATAACATCAGTTATATTTAATTTGCTTATTAAATTATTAGACATTATAAATCGGAGGACAAAGATGGTTTCAAAAAATAATAAGGTGAAAAAGTTTGAACAAAGTGCTCAACGCCAAAATCACTTTAGTATTAGAAAATTAACTGTAGGTGCTGCCTCAGTTTTACTAGGTACCTCATTATACTTTGGTACCCAAACTAGCCAAGCGCATGCTGCAGTTGAGAGTGAAAGTGATGTTAAGACTACTGAAGTTGCAAAGAGTGAAGCACCAGCAAGCTCTGCGGCTGCAATGCCTGCAAGTGCAGCTAACCAAGCAAGTAGCGCAGCAATTTCAAGTGTAGCTAGCTCAGCTGTATCTAGCGCAGCAAGTCAAGCAAGTTCAGCAGCATTAAGCAGTGCAGCAAGCGATGCTACAACTTCAAGTGCTGTAGACAAGAAGTCAGAAACCACTACCCAAGAATTCAAGATCAACAAGGATGCAAAGAAAGTTGATTCTAAGAAGCTTGAAAATGCTTTAAAAGAAAGTAAAGCAGCAACTACAGATTCAACTTCAGGTGTAAACCCACTTAGTGTGTTAGAAGATTATGATGACGATAACTGGGATGGTACAGAATATCCAGGTCAACCAGGTGAAGATGGTGTTCCAGATGTATGGCAAAAGAAATATCACGTTAAAATTACAATGATTAATGCTTTAACTGGTGAAGTAATGGATCCAAAAACATCTGGAGATCCAAAGTTCTTTGTAGGTCAGTACTATAATAATACAGGTGTATATAATAGAGACGAATTAGCAATTGATTCTGCTGGTGACTTTGCAATAGCTCCATATGGCTGGAAACTTTTAAATCCAGAAGAAGTAGCCAAGAATTTCCAAGTGTTAGATAGTGACATCGTTATGCCGGATGATATAGCAGGCATGATGAGTTATCCTCAAGGATCAGTGATTGCTAAAAAGGGTAATGTTATCTTAAAGACAATGAATGATGTCGATATGACTCTTTACTTTGCACCTATTTCGCCAGTTGAAATTAAATATGTTGCTGAAGAACAGGATGAAAATGGTAATACTGTTGAAAAGAATTTAATTACCTATACTATTGATAATTCAAATACCTTTGGAACTTATACAAATCCATGGCCAGGTCAAGAAACTACAGATGTTAATGGTATACCAATTCCGTTGGGAGATACACCAATTAATGCGTACGCATTGCATATTCCTGGATTTGATTTAATTGGAGATGCAACATGGTCTGGAGTAGATACTCAATCTAAAACTAAAGACGGTACTAATCCAGTTGTGGTTACCTTTAAATATAAGAAGAATAGTCAAAATGAAGATTCTAAGAGTTTGACTGGTGGAGCCCTTATTCCTTCAGATGCAACTGAAACTATTGGCGGCGGTGAAGCTATATTTAATCTTGATTACGATAAGTATCGAAACTATAATGCACCAATTAATGCTACTTTTGGGGAACAATATCCAGGTGCATCAGAAGCTCTTGCAAAGTTAATTGAGCAACAAAAGAAACAAGGATGGACAACATTAGCGGACTCAGGCCAGTATAAAGCTGATGAAGTTCCACTTGCTAATGCAATGACTGGTAGAAGAGATTTAACAAACAATCAAGCTGTTACAGTTCACTATGTGGATCAAGATGGTAACAAGTTAGCAGATGATGTAATTTTAGCAAGTAATCCAAACAATCCAGATCAAACTAATCAAGGTGTAAATCCAGCAGAAAACTGGTATCCAGAAGGTGACTGGACTGCTCCTCAGAAGAAGATTGATGGTTACCATGTAACAAAGACTTATGGTGAAGATCACGGTAAATTCATGCCATGGGCTTACGAAGTAACTTTTGAATATGCAAAAGATGCTACACCTGAAGAAGCTAAGATTACTGTAAATTACATTGATCAAACTGATAACAATAAAGTTCTTCAAACTGTACCAATTCAAGGTACTATTGGTTCAGCAATTAAGTATGATCCAGCTACTACTATTAAAGCTTACGAAGGTGCTGGTTATGAATTAGTATCAAACGGCTTTACTGAAGCAGGTAAAGAATACAGTGATGCTAACAACGGTAAGTCTTACGACATTATCTTCAAGCATGGAACTCAACCTGTAAACCCAGAAAATCCAGGTGCAGGATACACTAAGACTCAACTTCAAGATGAAGTAACTCGTACTATTACTTATGTAGGTGCAGAAGATGCATCTCCTAAGACTGTAACTCAAAATGTTAAGTTTACTGCTGCAGGTACTATGGATAAGGTTACTGGTAAGTTAGTAACTCTTAATGCTGATGGAAGCATTGCCAATGAAGATGGTAAGTTAACTTGGACTCCAGATTCTGCAACTCTTGATGGTGTAAACTCTCCAGTTGTACCAAATTACCACGTAGTAAGTGTAAGCTCAGATTCTAAAGATGGTGTAAATGTAGATCCAATTACTGTGAACCATGATAGTGTTGATAGTACTGTAGTTGTTAAGTACGCACCAAATGGACACATTATTCCAGTTGATCCAGATGGTAACGAAATTCCAGGTGCACCTCACCCACAATACCCAACTGATCCTAAGAACCCAGCTGGTGTTGTACCAAACGAACCAACTCCAAACGTACCAGGCTACACAACTCCAACTAAGGAAATTACACCTGAAGATCCAGGTAAGGATACACCAGTTGTGTACACTAAAAATGAAGGTAAAGTACCAGGAGATGCACCTACTGTAACTAACCCAGAAGCAGCAGTAATCACTGTAAATTACATTGATCAAACTGATAACAATAAGGTTTTAGCTTCTGAAAAATTAGCCGGTGAAGATGGCTCAGCTATTGATACCAATAGTGTAGACACTAAGATTGCTGATTACGAAAACGAAGGTTACGTATTAGTATCAAACGGCTTTGAAGCAGCAGGTAAGGACTTTACTACTGCAAATAATGGTAAGACTTACGATGTTATTTTCAAGCACGGTACTGAACCAGTAAATCCAAATCACCCAGGTAAGCCAGGTGAACCATTAAATCCTAAAGATCCAGAAGCAAAATTCCCAGATGGAACTGCTAAAACTGATCTTGAAAAGACTGTAACTCGTACTATTACTTACGTAGCAACTGGTGAAGAAGCTTACATTAAATTAGCAAACGGCGAACACAGAGCTATTCCATTTAATACACCTAAGACAGTAACTCAAGATGTTAAGTTTACTGCTGAAGGCATTATTGACAAGGTAACTGGTAACTTAGT
The DNA here is from genome assembly GCF_014522305.1 of Lactobacillus sp. PV034. Lineage (NCBI taxonomy): Bacteria > Bacillati > Bacillota > Bacilli > Lactobacillales > Lactobacillaceae > Lactobacillus > Lactobacillus sp. PV034. The sequence continues at coordinate 1,509,508 of NZ_CP041982.1, forward strand.
AACTGTTGATGCAGCTGGTAATATTACTAGCCAAAATGGTAAATTAACTTGGACTCCCGAAGATGGTACTCTTGCTGGTGTAAACTCCCCTGTAGTTGATTCTTACCACGTAGTAAGCGTAAGTGCTGATTCTAAAGATGGTGTAAATGTAGATGAAACTACTGTTAACCATGACAGCAATAACATTGATGTTGTTGTAACTTATGCTGCAAATGGTCACTTTATTCCAGTTGATCCAAATGGAAACCCAATTCCAAATGTTCCAGTAGATACTCCACCATACACTACTGATCCTAAGAATCCAGCAGGTGTAGTTCCAAACGAACCTGTACCAAATATTCCTGGTTACACTCCAAACACACCAACTAAGACTCCAGAAGATCCAGGTAAGGATACTCCTGTAACTTACACCAAGAATCCAGAAGCAGCTGTAATTAATGTCAGATACATTGATCAAACTGATGACAATAAGGTTCTTGATTCTACCGCTTTAGCTGGCGAAATTGGTTCAGCAATTGATGCTAAAGGTGTAGACACTAAGATTACTAATTACGAAAACGAAGGTTACGTATTAGTATCAAACGGCTTTGAAGCAGCAGGAAAGGACTTTACTGATACTAACAATGGTAAGACTTACGATGTTGTCTTCAAGCATGGTACTGAACCAGTAAACCCACAACATCCAGGCAAACCAGGTGAACCATTAAATCCTAATGATCCAGAAGCAAAATTCCCAGATGGAACTGCTAAGACAGATCTTGAAAAGACTGTAACTCGTACTATTACCTACGTTGCTAATGGTGAAGCAGAAGATCATAAATTCGTTGCACCTAAGGCAGTAACTCAAAATATTAAGTTTACTGCTGAAGGCATCATTGACAAGGTAACTGGTAACTTGGTAACTGTAGATGCTGCTGGTAATATTACTAGTCAAGAAGGTAAGTTGACTTGGACTCCAGAAGATGGAACTTTAGAAGGTGTAAACTCACCAGTAGTAAAATACTACCACGTAGTAAGTGTAAGCACTAATTCTAAACATGGTGTAAATGTGGATAGTGTTACTGTTAACCACGATAGTAAGAATATTGATGTCGTAGTAACTTACGCACCAAATGGTCACATTATTCCAGTTGATCCACAAGGAAACCCAATTCCAAATGTTCCAGTTGATACTCCTCCATATCCAAATGACCCAACTAACCCATCAAAGGTTGTACCAAATGTACCAGTTCCTGTAATTCCTGGTTACATTCCAGATATTCCAGAAGTTCCTGGTAAGGATCAAACTGTACCAACTCCACCAAACCCAAGTGACAATAAAAAGGTTACTTACATTAAGCAAGATAACCCACCAGTTGTAAATAATGACGAAGTAGCTGGTGTAGTATCTTACATTGATGATACAACTGGTAAAACTTTAGATACTGTTACCCTTGAAGGTAAAGTAGGCGAAAAGATTACTTACACTACTAACTCAACTATCACTAAGTACGAAAATGAAGGCTACGACTTTGTTTCAAGTAACTTTGTAAATGGTGATGAAACATTTACTAATGGCAGCAACGTCTTTGAAGTTCACTTTAATGAAGGTACTGTACCTGTAAATCCACAAAACCCAGGTAAGCCAGGTGAACCATTGAACCCTAATGATCCAGAAGGTAATGGTCCTAAGTACCCAGATGGCACTGGTGAAAAAGATCTTAACAAGACTATCACTCGTACTATCAAGTTCGTTGATAACAACGGTAAGGAAGTAGCTAAGAGTATTACTCAACCAGCTCACTTCACTGCAAGTGGTGTGCTTAACAAGGTAACTGGTAAATGGGTAACTCCATTAACTTGGTCACCAAAGGGTGAAGACTTATCATCAGTTAACGTACCTGTTGTTGAAAAACAACACGTAGTAAGCATTGATAAAGATGGTAATGGCTTAACTTCAGTTAAAGGTGTAACAGTAACTGTTAACGATAGTGACTACACCGTAACAGTAACTTACGCACCAAATGGTCATATTGTACCGGTTGATCCTAATGGCAACCCAATTCCAAATGCACCACAACCACAATACCCAACTGATCCTAAGAACCCATCAGGTGTAGTACCAAATGAACCAGTACCAGACGTACCAGGTTATGTACCTGCACCACACGCACCATCAACAGTGACTCCACATGATCCAGGTGAAAATACTCCAGTTCCATATGTACCAGTTGAACCAGGTAATCCTGAAACACCAACTGATCCAAACCCAACACCACAACCACATCCACAACCAACTCCAGATGTAGAAATTCCGGACGAACCAACTCCAGAAGATCCAAGCATCGATGTGCCAATGCCACATCCACAAACACCTGAAGTACCAGAAGAACCAGAAGGCAATACTCCAGCACCACATGCAAGTGTTCCAGAAGAACCTGTAAGTGTAAAAGAATTACCAGCAGTTCATGCTAACAAGGTTAGTGAAGATGTACCAATGCCACACGCAACTCAAGAAACTTTACCTCAAACAGGTGAAAAGACTTCAGTTGTAGGCTTAATTGCCGGAGCTCTTGCTTCAATATTAGGTGTAATCGGATTAGCTAGTCGTCGTAAGGAAGACAAGTAATTTAAAGTCATATTATTTCTAAAAAAACTAATCGTCTAAAAAAGAGATTCCGTAAGGAGTCTCTTTTTTGTATATATACTTAATATATTATTTAAAAAATATGAAACAACGTAAATTTTAAAAATATTGAAGTTTTTATTTTAATTATTTATTAGGGTGTTATTTAATAACCGTCGCTAAGCTCTTAATAGTCGTTAGATAATCGTTACATAATTAAAAGACGACTTTGAAATTAGTTGATAATATTGATGTTGAAATGTTATTTATTAACTATTGCCATATCTATAACGAGTGTTATATTTAATACATAGCTTATTGAATTATTAGTTCACAATTAAAACGGAGGAAAAGAATGGTTTCAAAGAATAATAAAATCAAGAAAATGGAACAAGCAGCACAACGTAACAATCACTTTAGCATTAGAAAGCTAACAGTGGGAGCTGCTTCAGTATTATTAGGGACTTCTTTATACTTAGGTACACAAACTAGTCAAGCTCATGCAGCTACTGCTGACGAACCCAAAGAAGCAGTTGTTGTTACACATGATGATACTTCAAATAATAATCAAGATATTGAAACTAAGACAACTCAAGCTTTAGCTAACACTGAAACAGCTAAAGCTAATGAAGTTCAATCTAATCAACTTACTGCTAAATCAGCAGATGATCAAGATAGTAAAGCTGTAGCAGAAGCAAAAGCAATTCAAGATGCTCCAGCAACTACTAATAGTGAACAAGAAAAAGCAACTACTAAAGATGCCAAGAATCAAACTTACAAAGTTCAGATTAATTACTGGAATGATGCTAAAAATACACCATTGACTTATACTGGGAAACTACCTGGTAATAATGGTAGCTTTAGTCAAGAGGTAAAAGCTGGTGATGTTGTTGGTATTTTGGGAATGGCACCAATGGGATACAAATTATTAAACCCAGAAGCTATTACTTCTAACTTCAAGATGGCTGGTAATGTTGCATATATCGATGGTCATGATGTAGATATTACTTTACATTACGCACCACTTTCATCTGTTTATGTAGAGTATGTTGATGAAAAAACTGGCAAAGTATTGTCAACTACTGGAGTTGGTTCTAATACTTCAAGTAGTCAAAGTATTGCCAATGCTGCCGGTGATGTTATGTATCCAGGTACTTCAAAATTCTTAGTTCATGCTATTGATATCCCTGGCTATGAATTAGTATCTGATCCAGAATATATTGGTTACTATGATCAAGTTCAATCAGCAGATAATGCAAATCCAATTATTGTGCAATTTAAGTATAAGAAGATCACTACAAATGAAGATCCAAAAGATGTTAAGGCAGGAGCTGAAGTAGACGGTCAATGGTTTGGCCCAACTTGGGAAAATTTACCAGGAGGTTCTGCTGTAACTGGGGTATACGGAACTACTTACGGTGAAGAAAATGGTAATCTTGAAGAAAAAGAACAAGTCATGATCAACCGTTATGAAAAGCAAGGTTACACTTATGTTGGTACTTTTAACTACCACAAGAATAGCGATTATTACAACTTTAATGAAGGTGGCGTAGCTGTTAATTTAATTCCTAATCAGCCTGTTACCGTATATTATGAAGATAAGAATGGGAACCAGCTTGCTACACCAACAGTAATTGCGCAAAATCCTAATAATCCAGATCAAACTAATAATGGTATTGACGAATCAAATCACTGGCATCCAACTGGTGATTGGAAAGCAATGGCTAAAGATATTGATGGCTATGTTTTGGATAAGACTTATGGTGCTACTGAAGGTAAATTTGTTCCTTATGACTATAATGTAACTTTTGTTTACATCAAGAAAGAAGGAAAAGTGCCAGGTGATGCACCTACTGTAACTAACCCAGAAGCAGCAGTAATCACTGTAAATTACATTGATCAAACTGATAACAATAAGGTTTTAGCTTCTGAAAAATTAGCCGGTGAAGATGGCTCAGCTATTGATACCAATAGTGTAGACACTAAGATTGCTGATTACGAAAACGAAGGTTACGTATTAGTATCAAACGGCTTTGAAGCAGCAGGTAAGGACTTTACTACTGCAAATAATGGTAAGACTTACGATGTTATTTTCAAGCACGGTACTGAACCAGTAAATCCAAATCACCCAGGTAAGCCAGGTGAACCATTAAATCCTAAAGATCCAGAAGCAAAATTCCCAGATGGAACTGCAAAGACAGATCTTGAAAAGACAGTAACTCGCACTATTACTTATGTTGCAAGTAGCCAAAAAGATGGCTATCCATTTGTTGCACCTAAGACAGTAACTCAAAATGTTAAGTTTACTGCTGCAGGTATTATTGACAAGGTAACTGGTAACTTAGTAACTGTTGATGCAGCTGGTAATATTACTAGCCAAGATGGTAAGTTAACCTGGACCCCAGAATCTTCAACTCTTGCTGGTGTAACCACACCAGTTGTGGCAAACTACCACGTAGTAAGTGTCAATGCAGATTCTAAAGACGGCGTAAATGTTGATGCAATTACTGTTAACCATGACAGCAATAACATTGATGTTGTTGTAACTTACGCACCAAACGGTCACATTATTCCGGTAGATCCAAATGGTAACCCAATTCCAAACGTACCAGTTGACACTCCACCATACACTACTGACCCACACAATCCATCTAAGGTTGTACCAAATGAACCAGTTCCAGTAATTCCTGGTTATATTCCAGATATTCCAGAAGTTCCTGGTAAGGACCAAACAGTACCAACTCCACCAAACCCAAGTGATGATATTAAGGTTCCTTACATTAAGAAGGAAACTTCAACAATGCCGCCACTTGTAGATACTAAGCCTGAAGCAGTAATTGGCCAAGTTGCTTACATTGACGATACAACTGGTAAGACTTTGTCAACTGCAACAATTGCTGGTGAAGTAGGTCAAAAGATTGATTACACTACTACTGGAACTATTACTAAGTATGAAAACGAAGGCTATGATTTTGTTTCAAGTGACTTCGTCAATGGGAATGAAATTTTTGAAAAGGGGGGCAATGACTTTACGGTGCATTTTAAGCATGGCATTATTCCAGTAAACCCACAAAACCCAGGTAGACCAGGTGAACCATTGAACCCTAACGATCCAGAAGGCAATGGTCCTAAGTATCCAGATGGTACTAAGGAAGATGATCTTGTAAAAGACGTGACTCGTACTATCAAGTTTGTTGATCAAAATGGTAATGAAGTAGCTAAGACTGTTACTCAACCTGCTCACTTCACTGCTGCAGGAAAACTTGATAAAGTAACTGGCAAATGGGTAACACCATTAACTTGGACTCCAGATAATGAAAAATTATCATCAGTAGCTGTACCAGTTGTTGAAAAACAACACGTAATAAGTATTGATAAAGATGATAATGGTTTAACTTCAGTAAATGGTGTGACTGTGAACCATGATACTGAAAGTTACGTTGTAACTGTAACTTACGCACCAAACGGTCACATTATCCCAGTTGATCCAAATGGAAACCCAATTCCAAACGTACCAGTGGACACACCACCATATCCAACAGATCCAACTAATCCATCAAAAGTTGTACCAAATGTACCAGTCCCAGTAATTCCTGGTTACATTCCAGATATTCCATCTAAGAATGATAAGGTTCCAACTCCACCAAATCCAAGTGATGATATTAAGGTTCCTTACATTAAGAAGGAAACTTCAACAATGCCACCACTTGTAGATACTAAGCCTGAAGCAGCCATTGATATAATTAAATACATTAATGATACAACTGGTGAAACAATGTCAGAAGTTAAGGTGGCAGGTGAAGTAGGCTCTAAGGTAACTTATACGACTACCAAAGCAATTTCCGACTATGTAGGAAAAGGTTATAAGTTTGTCTCAAGTAACTTCGATAACGGAAATGAAGTATTTGTCAAAGGTGGTCAATCATTTGAAGTTCACTTTACTCAAAGTAATGAACCAATTGAACCAAATACTCCAGAAGATCCAAATCCAACACCACAACCACATCCACAAACCCCATCAGAAAATATTCCTGATGAACCAACTCCAGAAGACCCAGATGTGCCAATGCCACATCCACAAACTCCTGAAGTTCCAGAAGAACCAGAAGACAACACCCCAGCACCACATGCAAGTATTCCAGAGGAACCGGTAAGTGATGATGAAGGTGAAGTACCTGTAGTTCACGCAAATAAAGTGGATGCCAATGATGATGTACCAATGCCACATGCAACGCAAGAAGCATTACCTCAAACAGGTGAAAAGACTACTTCTGCAGTTGGCATTATCGCTGGAGCAATTGCCTCAGTATTAGGCATTATTGGTTTGGCAGGTCGTCGTAAGGAAGACAAGTAATCGATAGTCATATTAATTCTAATCAATCTAATCATCCAAAAAAGAGATTCCAGAAGGAATCTCTTTTTTTATGTATGGAGTTATTAATGAACACAATAAAAAATAAGAAACAACGCAATTTTAAGAAAAAAAGTGAATTTTTTTGAGCATTAGTCGTCTGGTGTTATTTAAAACGGGTCTTGATATACAAGCTTAGTGCAAATTAAATGTTACATAACTGAATAAAAGTCTTGAAATTATTTGTTATTACTGAAATTAATGCGTTATTTAATAAGTGTTGCCAAATTAATAACTAATGTTATATTTAATTATAGCTTATTAAATTATTAGACATCGATTAAGACGGAGGAATAAAATGGTATCAAAGAATAACAGAATAAAAAAGATGGAACAAGCAGCACAACGCAATAATCACTTTAGTATTAGAAAATTGACTATCGGTGCTGCTTCTGTTTTACTTGGAACTTCTTTATATCTAGGTACTCAGACTAGCCAAGCACATGCAGCTGAAGTGGCTAAAGCTGATGAAAAAGTTGAAGTTGTTAATAATAAATCTAGTGAAGCTGAACCAGTAAGTGCTTCTCCTAGTCAAGCTGATAAAAAAGCTGATGTCACTACTAATAAAGATCAGATTGGGGTAGCTGTTGACTCTCTAACTAAGGATTCAGTTGAAACTAATCAGGCAGCAAAGCAAAAGACTTCTGCAGAAAACAAAGATACTAAAGAAGAAAAAACTGCTAAACTTGATTCTCAAATTGTAAATTCAAAGAAGGTAGTGACAACTACTAATGATGATAAGAATAAAACTTATCATATCAAAGTTACTGCCTGGGACGATGCTACTAACGCACCTTTAACCAGGGTATATGGTGATGCTGCTTGGAATTTCAATTTCGAAAATGGTGTTTTAGACGTTGAAAAGAAAAATTCTGATTTTGTTTATGATTTAGGTACCGCTCCTCGTGGTTATAAATTAATGAATCCTGACGCTGTTACCGATAACTTTAAACTAGAAGGTAATAATGCTTATCCAAATGGCCATGATGTAGATATTACTTTACACTATGCACCTCTTTCACCCGTTTATGTAGAGTATGTAGATGAATCAGGAAAAGTATTATCATTTACGCGTGCATTTTCAAATTACTTTAGTAGTCAAAGTATTGCCAATGCTGAAGGTAATCCGATTTATCCAGGCACTTCTCAATATTTAGCTCACGCAATTGATATTCCAGGGTATGAATTAGTCTCAGCTCCTGAATATGTTGGCTCTTATGATAAGGTACAATCTGCAGGTAACGAAAATCCAATTATTGTACAGTTTAAGTACAAGAAGGTCTCACCTAATGAAGATCCTAAGGATATTAAGTCTGGAGCGACTTTAAATCAGCAATGGATTGCACCTAGTGTTGAATACTTACCTGGTGAAATTGAAATTAAAGGACAACAAGGTAAGACATATGGGGAAGCTAATGGTGATATTGAAAAGGAATATCAAGATTTAATTAATCGTTATAACAAGCAAGGGTACAGCTGGCTAGGAACTTTTAATTATGTCAAGAATGACGAATACTACAATATAAATGCACCTGACAGTATGGTTTATCTCATTCCAAATAAGCCTGTGACTGCTTATTATGTTGATCAAAACGGCCAACAAATTGCTGACGCAACTACAATTGAAAAAAATGAAGCTAACCCTGACCAAACTAATAACGGGATTAATTATTCAGATCACTGGCATGCAGCTGGTGATTGGAAGCTAACTGCCAAAGATATTGATGGTTATGTTTTAGATAAGACTTATGGAGCTACTGAAGGTAAATTTACGCCATATCCTTATACAGTTACTTTTGTCTACACTAAGAAAGAGGAAAAAGTTCCGGATCTACCTCCTGTGATTGATAATGAAGAAGTAGCCGGTGAGGTATTGTATATTGATGATACTACTAATACAACTTTAGATAGCGTAGATCTTCATGGTGAAGTAGGCCAAAAGATTAATTATAGTACTGAAGCATCAATTAAAGATTACGAAGATAAGGGTTATGACTTTGTTTCAAGTAACTTTAAAAATAATGATGAAGTATTTTCTAATGGAAGCAACGTTTTCGAAGTTCACTTCAAACATGGTACTGAACCAGTAAATCCAAATCATCCAGGTGCAGGTTATACATCAACAGAGCTTCAACATAATGTGACTCGTATTATTACCTACGTTGGTGCAGGAGATAAAACTCCAGGTGCAGTGACTCAAACTGTTAAGTTTGCTGCTCAAGGTACAATGGATAAGGTTACTGGTAAGCTGGTAACTTTGGATAAAGCGGGTAATATCGTAAATGAAGATGGTAAGCTAACTTGGACTCCAGATTCAGCAAACCTCAATGCAGTAACTACACCAGTTGTGACAAACTACCATGTAGTAAGTGTAAGTGCAGATTCTAAAGATGGTATTAATGTAGACAGCATTACTGTTAACCATAATAGTGCCGATAGCAATGTAATTGTTAAATACGCTAAAAATGAAGGAAAAGTACCAGGTAATGCACCTACTGTAACTGACCCAGAAGCAGTAATTGGTCAAGTTGCTTACATTGACGATACAACTGGCAAGACTTTGTCAAAAGCAACTATTGCTGGTGAAGTAGGCCAAAAGATTGACTATAACACTACTTCAACTATTGAGAAGTACGAAGATGAAGGCTACGACTTTGTTTCAAGTAACTTTGATAATGGAAATGAAACATTTGCTAAGACTGGCAATGACTTCGAAGTTCACTTCAAGCATGGTACTGAACCAGTAAATCCAAATCATCCAGGTAAACCAGGTGAACCATTAAATCCTAATGATCCAGAAGCAAAATTCCCAGATGGAACTGCTAAGACAGATCTTGAAAAGACAGTAACTCGTACAATTACTTATGTTGCTAATGGTGAAGCAGAAGATCATAAATTTGTTGCACCTAAGACAGTAACTCAAAATATTAAGTTTACTGCTTCAGGTATTATTGACAAGGTAACTGGTAACTTAGTAACTGTTGATGCAGCAGGTAATATCACCAGCCAAGATGGTGAATTAACTTGGACTCCAGAATCTACAACACTTAATGGTGTAAAAACACCAGTAGTAAATTACTACCACGTAATCAGTGTAAGCGCAGATTCTAAAGATGGTGTAAACGTTGATACTGTTACCGTGGACCACGATAGTGCCAACATTGATGTTGTTGTAACTTATGCACCAAATGGCCATATTGTGCCAGTAGATCCAAACGGAAACCCAATTCCAAATGTACCAGTTGATACTCCTCCATATCCAAGTGATCCAACTGATCCATCCAAGGTTGTGCCAAATGTGCCAATTCCTGATATTCCAGGATATGTTCCAGAAAAACCAACTAAAGATGGCGAGGTGCCAACTCCACCAAATCCAAGTGATAACATTAAGGTTCCTTACATTAAGAAGGAAACTTCAACAATGCCACCACTTGTAGATACTAAGCCTGAAGCTGCTGTTGATGTGATTAAGTACATTAATGACACTACTGGAGAAACAATGTCAGAAGTTAAGGTGGCAGGAGAAGTTGGCTCTGAAGTAACTTACTCCACAACTTCAACTATTTCTAACTATGAAGAAAAGGGTTATAAGTTTGTTTCAAGTAACTTTGAAAATGGTAAGGAAGTATTTGTGAAGGGTGGACAAACTTTCGAAGTTCACTTTACTCAAGGTACTGAACCAGTTGAACCAAATACACCAACTGATCCAAACCCAACACCACAACCACATCCACAACCAACTCCAGATGTAGAAATTCCGGACGAACCAACTCCAGAAGATCCAAGCATCGATGTGCCAATGCCACATCCACAAACCCCTGAAGTACCAGAAGAACCAGAAGACAACACTCCAGCACCACATGCAAGTGTTCCAGAAGAACCTGTAAGTGTGAAGAAAGTTCCAGTTGTGCATGTAAATGAAGTACAAGAAAATGAAGATGTACCAATGCCACACGCAACACAAGAAGTATTACCTCAAACAGGTGAAAAGACTTCTGCAGTTGGCATTATCGCTGGAGCAATTGCCTCAGTATTAGGTATTATTGGTTTGGCAAGTCGTCGTAAGGAAGACAAATAATAAATTTGTATTTAAGTAAAAAGAGATTCCCGAGAGAATCTCTTTTTTTGCTTTTTGAAGGTTTATTTTTTTGAATAAAATAAGTGTATTTGTTTAAATAAAGGTATGATTAAGAAATATTTGAATCGCCGTATTATCTACAAATGGATAATCGCAATTTTGGCAATTTGGGATATCCTATTAATTTTTATGGATTTTGCCGGATTTGTGAATATCAATTCGCCTGATTCTAAATGGTTTTGGGTTAATAATTTAATTTTAGTAATTTTTGCCATTGATTATTTTGTTCAACTAGCTCACGCTAAAAATAAAAAACGCTATGTAGCAACCCATATCTTTGATTTGCTGGCAATTATCCCAGTAGGACTTGTTTTTAGTGGAATGCAGTTAGCCAAGTTAGGAGATGTGGGATTATACTTTAGGCTGCTTAGATTAATTCGTTTAGCTGGTTTAATGGGTAAATTAAGAGAAATTTGGCATACTAATGGTATTCTTTATATTCTCTATTTCGCAATGGCGTTTATTATGCTAGGTGCAGTTGCCATTTCTATTACAGAGCATGTTACTTTAGATACCGCTTTTTGGTGGGCAATTACAACTGCTAGCACGGTTGGGTATGGAGATATTTCTAGCCGAACTTTAACACCTGATTCGCTAATTGGAAAAGGTGTCGTCTTAATAATGATTCTAGTAGGTGTTGGTGTAATGGGTTTGGTTACGAGTTCGCTGACAGCCTATCTGATGCGCCGAGATCGCAAGCAAGTTCAAGAACCAATTGAGCCTAAGTCCGAGGCTGATCGTTTAAATTTAATTCTAGATAAATTAGAAAAATTAGAAAAACAAAATCAAGATTTGATGAAAACAAATCAAAAGATGCAAATGCAAATTGATGCTTTAGAAGACCATCCTCATCACTCTGATTGGAAGAAATTTAAGACTTGGCTAAAAGACCACAAAGAAACTAAATAAGGGCATCCTACTTCGGGATGCCCTTTGTGTTTTATTACTTAAATTAATATAATCTAAAGTATAAGTGTAAGATGATGCCAAAAATAAAGTAGACTACAGAAAGTAATAATACTGTCCAGCCTGCGGTGATCCAGAATCTAGCCCATCCTTGACGACTAGTTTGTAATTCTTGACCAAAAACTTTATTTTTTCCTTTAATTAAGAAGCCAATTACTAAGGCGGCAACACCGATAACAAGTAAAACTATAAAAATTGGGATTGAAATGTCCATTTTCTTTCTCCTATTACATTATTCTTCTTTTCTAGATTACCACATTTATGGTAAAAGAAGATATATTAAGATGAGAGATTTATAAGATAAAAGAAGAGATTTAAGATGACTGAAGAAAAAAATCAAATGTATTTTGCTACTGCCCCAACTGCTAAACACGATGAGCACTTGGTGAATTATCGAATTGACGACTTTAATTTGAAATTTTATACAGATGCGGGAGTTTTTTCAAAATTAAGAATTGATTATGGCTCAGGTGTTTTGATTAAAGCAATGAAGGATCAAGAATTCCCTGCAGCTGGTATCTTAGATGTAGGCTGCGGTTATGGGCCTATTGGATTATTTGCGGCAAAATTTTGGCCTGAACAAGAAGTTGATATGGTTGATGTTAATGAACGAGCATTAGCGTTAGCCAAAAGAAACGCAAAATTAAATGGGATTGATAATGTTAAGATTTATTGTTCTGATGGTTATGAAAAAGTTACCCAAAATTATGGTCTAATTCTTACTAATCCTCCTATTAGAGCTGGAAAAAAAGTTGTCGATGAAATTTTAACTGGCGCTTATGATCATTTAGTGACTGATGGCCTTTTACTGGCTGTACTGCAAAAAAAGCAGGGTGCTCCAAGTGCTAAAAAATTAATGAATCAAACTTTTGGCAATTGTGAAATCATTAAACGTGATAAGGGCTATTACATTTTAGCTAGCCGTAAAAAATAAAGGAGTTAAATTCTTGTTAACTAAAGCTGAAAAAGAAAAGGGAATGAAGTTTGCCTTTGCCCAAGCCAAACTTGCTCAAGACCAAAATGAAGTACCGATAGGAGCTGTTGTATTAGATGCTGATGGTAAAGTGATTGGTACAGGCTATAACCGTCGTGAGCTTGATGAAGATGCAACCCAGCATGCTGAACTGATTGCGATTAAGGCGGCTTGTCGTCACCTCGGTTCTTGGCGTTTAAATGATTGTAGCCTCTTTGTTACACTAGAACCTTGTCCGATGTGTGCGGGAGCAATTATTAATTCACGTCTAGCTAATGTTTTTTATGGCGCATTTGACCCAAAAGCCGGAGCAAGTGGTAGTGTGATTGATCTCTTCAAGGTGGACAAGTTTAACCATCATCCTCATGTTTATGGTGGTCTGTATCAGGATCAGGCCGCGCAATTATTAAAGGATTTTTTAGAGAAATAAGACAAAAGCAAAAGCGAGCAAAAGAGATAAAATCAACAGATAATGGTGGAAAAAATTCGTAAAATACGCTATTATATCTGTAGGCAATATCCATCTTCTGAATCGTGTCAGGACCGGAAGGTAGCAGCACTAAGGTTGCTTGGGTATGTGCCTTTTTTTGTAGTAGACAATGACTCTTAGCTCTTATTTGAGAGTTAGGAGTTTTTTAGTTAAGAGGTGCAAAATGGCTTATCAAGCCCTTTATCGTAAATGGCGCCCCAAGACCTTTGATGATGTAGTGGGTCAAGGTGCGATAACTGATACTTTGAAAAATGCTATTACGCGTAATAAAATTTCTCATGCATTTTTATTTGCAGGGCCACGTGGTACAGGTAAAACTTCTTGTGCAAAAATTTTTGCTAAAGCTCTCAATTGTACTAACCTTCAAGATGGTGAGCCATGTAATGAATGTGAGAATTGTCTAGCTGCGGATAAAGGCTCAATGAACGATATTATTGAAATTGATGCCGCTTCAAATAATGGAGTTGACGAGATTCGGGATATTCGTGATAAGGTGAAGTATGCTCCTACCCAAGGAAAGTATAAAGTTTACATCATTGACGAGGTGCATATGTTGTCAATGGGAGCTTTTAATGCCTTATTAAAGACACTAGAAGAACCACCCGAGCATGTAGTATTTATTTTAGCAACTACTGAGTTGCAAAAGGTACCAGCAACTATTATTTCACGAACTCAACGTTATAATTTTAAAAGAATTAGTGAACAGGATTTGGTTGCCAGAATGCAATATATTTTAAAGCAGGAACAAATTGATTTTGAACCTAAGGCTTTAGATGTGATCGCACAAATTGCTGATGGTGGAATGCGTGATTCTTTAAGCATTTTGGACCAGATTTTATCTTATGATCAAGATACTGTTAAATACGATGATGCTCTCAAAATTACTGGTTATGCTGATCAGACTAAGATTGAATCTTTGCTATTAAATTTATTGCAACATCAAACGCAATCTGCATTAGATTTAGTCAAAGAATTAATTCAAAATGGATCTTCAAGTCAAAATATTTTGGATGAAATCATTCAATTGACTGTGCGAGTAATGCTAGCAGTTAAAGGAAAACAAGAAGAACATTTTTTAATTGAGAATTATCTTGAACAAGTTAAAGGATTTGACCAGGCAGAATTTTCTCAAATTGTTGAACGGGCAAATGAGGCTTTAAATGATTTACGGTTTACTAATCAGCAGCAAATCCCACTGTATGTGTTCATTGTTAAAGTGACGCAAGAACAAGATCAAATAGTAACAAAAAATACTGCTGCTAATCCTAACCAGACACCAAGTAAAGATGATTCTGGGATAATCAAACTGCAAGAACAAGTTGCTAGTTTGCAAAAGCAAGTTTTAGCTTTACAAAAGAGCGCACCTAGTGCTATAAATAATAATTTTTCAGGTAGAATTACTGATGATTATCAAAGTAAAAAGGCGCCAGTTAAACAAGAAATAGCAAAATCAAGTTCAAGCCCAGAAACACCAAAGATTGCTAAGCGTATTAATAAGAATACAAAAGCTGCGCAAGAAAATAATCGTCGCCAAGTTTATCATGTTTTGGAAAATGCCACTAAACAAGATATTGCAGCCATTAAAGATATTTGGCCTGATTTATTAACGATGCTAGAAGTATCGCAAAGGGCAGTCTTAGAAGTTTTAGAACCTGTTGCTGCAAGTTCTAGTCAGGTTGTTTTAAAATGTAAATATGAGTTATGGTTTGAACGTGCTAATAAGGATAATGATTTAGTTGAACAATTAGAAAGTAAGATTGCACGACTAACCAAGCATAATTATGATATTGTGTTAGTAGCAGATGGAGCTTGGGCACAGGTGAGAAAAGATTTTGTCGCCAGTCATAAAGAAGAATTACTTGCGAAAAAGTTAAAAAAGATCGAAGCTAGCGAACAAAAAGAAAGTGAAGCTAAGGATTCTCAGCCAACAGCTCAGCAACAACAAGAAGTAGTTGATAAGGCAAAAGACTTATTTGGTGATTTAGCCCAGGTTAAAGATTAAGATAGATAAGTAAGAAGGAGAGATTAATTATGAGCAAAGGTCCAAATTTTGGTGGTATGAACATGGGAAACATGCAAAGCTTGATGAAACAAGCCAAAAAAATGCAAAAGCAAATGGCTGAAGAGCAAGCTAATTTAGCTCAGCAAGAATTTGTCGGTAAATCTGCTGATGATTTAGTAGTTGCTACTTTTAATGGTGACCGTAAATTGAAGGATCTTAAGATTAATGCTGAAGCAATTGATCCAGATGATCCTGATATGTTACAAGATTTAATTATTGATGCTGTTAATAAGGGGATTAAAGCAGTTGAAGATGCAACCCAAGCATCAATGGGTAAATATACTAAAGGATTTATGTAAAATGCAATATCCATTGCCAATCGCTCGTTTAATTGAAAGTTACATGAAGTTGCCTGGGATTGGAGAAAAAACTGCTACACGGCTTGCTTTCTATACTTTGGACATGCCAAAAGAAGATGTAGAAGATTTTTCTAAATCTTTGCAAGATGCAAAAAATAATTTACATACTTGTTCTATTTGTGGCAATATTACTGAAAATGATCCTTGTGCAATTTGTAAGGACCAAAGTCGTGATCAAACAACCATTATGGTTGTTGAACAGCCCAAAGATGTCATGGCTTTTGAAGAAATGGGTGAATATAATGGCTTATACCATGTATTACACGGTGTCTTATCACCAATGGATGGGATTGGGCCAGAAGAAGTTAATATTAAGAGTTTAATTACTCGTTTACAAAAAAATGACCAAGTTAAGGAAGTAATTTTAGCCCTTAATTCAACTCCAGAAGGAGAATCAACTGCAATGTATATTGGTAAGTTGATCAAACCTGCTGGGATTAAAGTATCACGTCTGGCTGCTGGTCTTGCAGTTGGAAGTGACATTGAGTATGCAAACTCGATTACCCTGAAAAGGGCAGTTCAAGGGAGAACTACCTTATGAGTTTATTAAATAAAAATCGCATTAAAAAGTTAGGCGATGACCAGTTAATTGAAGTCATTTCAAGACTTCAAACTCAACTTGCAAATCAAAAAATGCTTGATCAAACAACAATTGATTTATCAGATGATAATCGGATTGCAGATCGTATCTTACAAGCAAAATATAATTTTTTATACGATGAAGCAAAACGAAGAAACACAAAATCTAGTGGCTTAGCAAGCGTGATTACACAATAAAATGTACCCATCTTAGATGGGTATTTTTTTTTACAAAAAGTTAAATTTATAAATACAAGACTATTTTTAACTAATTATTTCCAGTAGAATTATTTTGGAGGTTGAAAATGAGAGGACATTTTATTACTTTTGAAGGACCGGATGGTGCCGGGAAAACAACTATTATTAATGAAATATTAAAGCAAATTCCGGCAGCGAAGAAGAAAAATATCTTGGTTACTCGTGAACCAGGCGGTTCCAAAATATCAGAAACAATTAGACAAATAATCTTAGACCCAGCTAATAAGGAAATGGATGATCGAACAGAAGCTTTACTCTATGCTGCGCAGCGAGGTCAGCATATCAATGAAACTGTCCGGCCAGCGCTTATGGCAGGGAAGAATGTATTCTCAGATCGTTATATTGATAGTTCACTTGCTTACCAGGGAGTTGGGCGCAATTTGGGAATTGAAGCAGTCCAGTTGATTAATGACTTTGCGACTAATAATTTAGTAGCTGACTTAACTCTATTTTTTGACCTTAAACCAGAAATCGGTTTAGCTAGAATTAAGAAGTTACGTCCTGATCAAGAAGATCGCTTAGAACAAGAAAAACTTGCTTTTCACCAAAAAGTCTATGAAGGTTATCAAGAACTTTTATCACGTGATAAGAAGCGGATTAAAGTTGTTGATGCCAGTCAGTCAATTCCTGATGTTGTTGCCCAAAGTGTTAAAATAATAAAAAGTAAATTTCCTGAGATATTTTAAAAGGAATGATGGCTAAATGAAATTAATTATTGCCGTAGTGCAAAATAAAGATGCTGATGAATTAGTTAAACAATTTATTGAAAATGATATTCGTGCCACTAAATTAGCTACCAGTGGCGGTTTTTTAAAGGCAGGCAACACCACTTTAATGATTGGAATTGAAGATAAGCGTGTTGATGAAGTTATTGCTCTAGTTAAAAAGTATTCCCATAGACGTAAACAATTTTTAGCTCCTAATATGAGTATGGGTTCAACCATGTTTGCTAAAGGTGTTGAAGTTGAAGTGGGCGGAGCTACTGTTTTTGTGTTACCAATTGAAAGTTTTAAGCAATTCTAATGATTGATTTAAAAAAAGCCGATCAACACCAAATTACATTTTTAAATGATGCGTATCAAAATAAAAAGATTGCTCATGCTTATTTATTTGTCGATCCGATTCAGGAAAGTGGGATTGCTACTGCATACTGGTTAGCTTGTCGCTTCATGTGCACTGGTGAAAAAAAGCCTGATGGTCAATGTAATAATTGTCAACGTATTTTATCTGGTAATCATCCCGATGTTTTTTTGGTTAAATTAGATGGTAAACAGTCACTCTCGATTGAGCAAATTAGGCCTTTAAAAGCTGAATTGGCCAAGAGCCCTGTTGAAGGAACCCACAGATTCTTTATTATTGAAAATGCTGAAAAATTAACATTAGCTGCTAACAATGCTTTGCTTAATTTGTTAGAAGAGCCTGTTGCGCCTGTAGTAACAATTTTAGTAACGAATAATGAGAGTAAAATTTTACCCACTGTTCGCTCTAGAACACAGATACTTCATTTTGAAGAAGAAGTACAAGACAATCGGGCCCTAGAACTGTTAGAATATGGATTGAGTAATGAAGAAATTGCGGATCTAACTAATAGTGAAAAATTAGAACAAGAGACTAAGTATCTTTATCAAGAAATTAAAGAAAAAGATAATTTTGCCTTGGTGAGAGTACACCACTTAGCCGAAAATAAGAGTTCGGCAGAGCAGAAGTTTATCTTGTTTATCTTAAAGAAACTTGCACTTACTGATTTAGAACAGGATTTGACCAGACAGTCAGCTGCAAGAATATTAGATTTACTAGTGCATTGTGATCAGATGCGTGCTAGTAATGTAAGTTTTCGCAATTGTTTAGACTATTTAGTCTTAAAGTATTAAGCGATATGATGTAGTAAGGTAGGTGAATAGGATGGATCCATTTTCACAATTAACACAATTACAACAGGGATTAGATGCGATGACTAAAACCGTGACTGGTCTAAAAAATGATCTTTTAGATGTATTAAAAGAAAATACAGAGCTAAAAGTTGAAAATCAATTATTACGTGAAAAAATTAGTAAATTAGATAAAAAAGAAAATTCTTCTTCAAAATCTCAAGCTGGTTTAAAGTCGCTGCGTAATATCTATAATTCAGGATATCATATCTGTAACATGTACTATGGTTCACATCGTGATGAGGGTGAAGACTGCATGTTTTGCCTAGACATTCTGGATAATTTTGAAAATCATGCTCAAAAACCAAAGAAGGACTAATTATGCAAGTACAAAGTAGTTTTAAAGATGACAAGATTGGTCATCTTTATTTAGTACCTACCCCAATCGGAAATTTAGAAGATATTACTTTAAGAGCAAAAAGAATTTTAGCTGAAGCAGATTATGTCGCGGCAGAAGATACTCGCACGAGTGGAATTTTATTAGAAAAAATTGGTGTCCATAATCATATGCTTTCTTTTCACAAATATAATTCTAAAGAAAGAGCACCAGAATTGATTAAGCTATTGAAGTCAGGAAAAAACATTGCTGAAATTTCCGATGCAGGGATGCCAGTGATTTCTGATCCAGGATATATTTTAGTTCAGGAATGTATCAAAAATGATATTCCAGTTATTCCTTTACCTGGACCATCAGCTTTTGCGACTGCTTTGATTGCTTCGGGCTTTGATGCGCAACCTTTTACTTACTACGGTTTCTTATCACGTAAAAGTAGTGAGCAAAAAGTATTTTTTGAGAAAATGAATAAAGCACCAGCTACTTCTATCTTTTATGAAGCACCACACCGTTTAAAGAAGACTTTAAAAAATCTAGGAGAAGTTTTAAGTCCTGAACGTCAAATTGTCTGTGCGCGAGAATTAACTAAAATTCACGAGGAATTTATTCGCGGAAGTGTAAAAGAAGTAATTGATTATTTTGATCAAAATGATCCTCGTGGTGAATTTGTAGTTTTGGTCTCACCAAATGAAGACCAAGAAGAGACACTTTCATGGCCAGAATTAATTAAACAGGTGGATGAATTAGTCGCACAAGATATTTCTAAAAAGGACGCAATTAAGCAAGTTGCAAAAGAAAATAAAGTTTCAAAAAATGAGCTTTATGATAAATATCATCAATAATAATGGGGTATTTAAATGTCAGCATATAAAATGAAACATACGGTAACTTTTTCTGATGCTGATGAGCAAGGAAGAATAAAGTTATCAACATTAGTAAGTTATATGATGGAAACTTCAAATCGTCAGTTAGCACAAGGAAATGCAAGTGTTGAAGCTTTTATCAAACGTGGTATCGGGTGGGTAGTGTTAGACTATCATTTTGAAATCGAACGTTTACCTAAAGCAAATGAAACAGTAACTTTTTCTGCTGATGTAGCTGGATATAATCGCTTTTTTGCTTATCGTGATTTTAATGTTACCGATGAAGCCGGTCACGAGATTATTACAGTACATAGCCAATGGGTTATTCTTGATCTAAAAGAACGCAAAATTAAAGAAGCTGATCCTAAATTAATGGCCAGCTTTAATAATTATGAACTAAAGAAGATGCCTCGTTTTAAGCGAGTAAGACCCTTGAAAGACTATGAAGAAAAGTATGACCAAAAATATCAGGTAAGATATTATGATTTAGATACTAATCATCATATGACTAATACTAAGTATTTTGATTGGATAGTTGATTCTTTACCACGTGACTTTTTAAATAATCATCAACCTAAGATTTTAGATATTTGTTTTAAAAAAGAAATTCATTATGGACAAGATGCAGTATCACATGTAAAACTAGATACAGAAAAACTTACCTCAAAACATGAAATAGTACATGGTGACGATATTGCTACTTTAGCAGAAATCACTTGGTTATAAAGCATGACCTCCGTCATGCTTTTTTGGGAGGATAACTTATTGAATAAAAGAAACCTAACATTAAAAAAAATGGTTTTATTAGCTGTTTTGGTGGCGATAAATATTATTCTTCAAAAGATTTCTTTTGGACCAGCTTATTTAAAAGTAGGTTTAGGTTTTCTTGGTCTAACTATCCTTGGCTATTATTTTGGCCCTTTTTGGGGAGGAATTGGAGCAGGAATCAGTGATTTGGCAATGGCTTCAATTTTTGGAGTTGAAGGTGGCTTTTTTCCTGGATTTACAATTTCGGCAATTATTTCCGGGGTAATATATGGCTTTTTCTTTTATCAAAAGCCAATCAAAATTTGGCGGATTATTGTAGCGAGTTTGCTAGTTACAATAATTGTTAATCTTTGCCTTAATACATATTGGTTACATGTACTTTATGGGTTGAATTTAAGAGCTGCTTTTCTACAGAGAGTTTTAAAAGAATTGATTACACCGTGGATCCAAATGATTGTTATTTACCTAGTTTTAAAAGCACTTCAACGTGTTAAAATAGTAGATAAATTCTAAAAAGAAAGAATGTATTATGAAAGTATTAAGTATAACAACGGCAACAAACCATCTTAGTGTTGCCCTGACTGATGGTCAAAAAGTGATTGCAGAAAAAAATGAAGAAGATCAAAGAAATCATAGTGAACATTTAGATCCTATGATTACTGAAATCTTAAAAGAAAATAATCTTAAACTAGCTGATATTGATCGCTTTGCTGTGGCTCAAGGCCCTGGTTCTTATACCGGGTTAAGAATTGGAGTCACAACTGCCAAAATGTTTAGTTCGATTTTACAAAAAGACTTAGTAGGGATATCAACTTTAGCCGCATTAGCAAAGGGTATTGAACAAAGTCAAGCCGTTATTGTCGCAGAAATTGATGCTCGTAATAATAATTTCTTTGCTGGTGCCTATGTTCAAGATGAAACAGGACTGAAAAACGTTGTTCCTGATGGTCATTATCATTTAGATGAACTTTTAAAACTCGTCAAAGAACAAGCTGAGCATACTCAAAAACAAATTGTTTTTGTTGGTAGTGAAATGGAAGCTTATAATGAGCAGTTGAAGCAGCAGGTAGCCGGATTTAATTATCAACAAGTTACAGGGGATGTTAATCAAGTTCATGCCAAAAATATTGGCTTCTTAGCTGAAAATGCTCCAGTGATTGATCCTGACAAAATGGTTCCAAAGTATTTACGACGCACGCAGGCAGAATTAGATTGGCATAAAAAGACAGGGAAGGCATATGGCTCTGATAGCGACTATGTTGAAGAAGTTTAACTACTTCTTTCATCAGCCAGAAATTGATCTCTCTTTTCCTTCATATGCTTTAAGGATTAATGGTCAAACATTACAAATTATGAAGGCAAGTGATGAAAATATTGCAGATCTTTTGGTTTTAGAAGAACAAGTTTATTCTGGAAAAACTCCATGGAATAAGTTCTCTTTTAAAAGTGAATTACAAAAGCATTCTAATTCTATTTATTTAGTAGTGTACGAAAGTTCGACTTTGGTGGCTTTCGTAGGAATGAGAATGCAGGCCCAAGAAGGACATATCACTAATATTGCGGTCAAGCCTGCTTATCAACATCAAGGAATTGGGACTTATTTGTTGAATACAATGATTGAACTTGCGCGCAAGAATCATGCTGTCCAAATGACCTTAGAAGTTAGAGTAGATAATGATAATGCCAAAAATGTATATCAGGGGCTGGGATTTAAACCCAATTTTGTTAGAAAAAATTACTATGCTAGTGAACATGTCGATGCACTAAGTATGATTAAAAAATTAACTGATCAGGAAGGAGAAAAAGTAGTAAATTGACTGAGAAAAAAGATATCCGTATTTTAGCTTTTGAAAGTTCTTGTGATGAGACATCAACTGCAGTTATTAAAAATGGTCAAGAAATCGAGAGTTTAATCGTTGCCACTCAAATTAAGAGTCATCAGCGTTTTGGTGGAGTTGTACCTGAAGTAGCAAGCCGTCATCATATTGAGGTAATTACCCAAATTACTAAAGAAGCTTTAGCACAGGCAAATAAAAATTGGGATGATATTGATGCGATTGCAGTTACCTATGGTCCAGGACTGGCTGGTGCTTTGTTAGTCGGAGTCAGTGCTGCCAAGGCTACTTCAATGGCAACTGGAATTCCGCTAATTGGCGTTGATCACATTATGGGGCATATTATGGCAGCGCAATTAAAAGATGAAATTGAGTATCCCGCTTTTGCATTGCAAGTCTCTGGTGGGCATACTGAAATTGTTTTGCTAAAAGATCCAACTCATTTTGAGATCATTGGTGATACACGTGATGATGCAGCTGGAGAAGCTTACGATAAAATTGGACGAGTTCTCGGAGTAAATTATCCAGCAGGAAAAACAATTGATCAGTGGGCTCATAAGGGAAAAGATACATTTAATTTCCCAAGAGCAATGATAGATAGTGATGATTATGACTTTTCATTTTCTGGGTTAAAGAGTGCTTTTATCAATACTTGCCACCATGCAGATCAAATTCATCAAGAATTAAATAAATATGATTTAGCTGCCAGCTTTCAAGCAGCAGTCATTGACGTGCTAGCAACAAAAACTATCCGAGCAATCAAAGAATATCAACCTAAAACTTTTATTCTTGGTGGTGGGGTTGCTGCAAATCAAGGACTGCGTGATCGCTTAAATAAAGAAATTGAAAATATCCCAGTTGGACAAAGACCAAAAGTTATCTTACCTGAGCTTAAATTATGTGGTGATAATGCAGCGATGATCGGTGCTGCTGCATATAATTTGTATCAAAAAAATAAGTTTAGTGATGAACATTTAAATGCTGATCCATCACTGGAATTACCTTATGCCGATCACATGTTAAGTTAGTCAAAAGAGTTTCTATTTAAAATAGAGACTCTTTTTTTAACAATTTATAAAGTTAAAGTTTATAATAAAGTTGAAAAGAAAGTGGAAGCGCTTTTTAGGAGGCTATATTATTATGGATAATGATGAAAAAGAACAAAAATTAGGCTATTGGAGATGGATGGTAGAATCATGGCGTCGACCAATGGGGATGGAAAGCAATGCCAGTCATGGCTATGGAATTTGGACCTTAATTTGGGAAGACATTATTTTATTCTGGGGTTTTGAAGTAGCTGGTGCAAGTATTATTGATGCTGCTTTTCCTGGTGTAATTGCCCAACAATTAAGCACAGAAGTGAATAAGTTCTTATTTAGTTTAATGGTTCTAATTTTCTGTTTCCAAATTGTGACTGTCCTTTGCTCAATGGTTGGTCATTTGTTTGTCTTTGGTTCTGGTTCAATTGGAAACTTTTGGAGCTATTTTAATAAAATAATGCAAGCAAGTAACTGGAATATTTGGATTTCAATTGTTGCATTCATTAGTTTATTGTTCACTTCCAACATGGGCTTTGTTGTGGTAGGATACCGTCTAACATTACTATTTTGTGCTTTCTTTGGTTTAGCAGCATTTGTAAATGTATTGCGTGGTGAACCACAAGATAAGCCAGTTAAGCACGATACATTTTATGGCGCTTTAATTTATGTAGTACTCTTAAGTTTTGCTTATGCAATCTTAATTGCACTATTTAGATTCGTTTTAAGCTTCTAGATTAATTAATTAATGATTTGAGTAAAAAGAGTTATCCTTTGTAAAGGATAGCTCTTTTTAATGTTCGTGTTTTAATAATTTATTTATATAAATACTATTTTGATTAAAAATTATTCCAAAAATATGAACTTTGTAGATACATAATTAAAATAATGTTCGTAAAGTGTGTTGACTTAATTAACTCATCTTGCTACACTAGAAGTCGGTTTTAAAAATAGTTTTTATGAGGTGAAATTCAATGACATCAGTTGCAGTTGTAGGAAGTCAATGGGGAGACGAAGGAAAGGGTAAGATTACCGATTTCTTAAGTAAAGAAGCGACTATGGCAGTTCGCTCAAACGGAGGAAATAACGCTGGTCATACTATCGAAATTGATGGTAAAGATTTTAAAATGCGTTTAATTCCTTCTGGAATCTTCGCTGCAAGTAAAGGCGCTGTGATTGGAAATGGTACAGTTATCAATCCAGAAGTTATGTTTGAAGAATTAGATAATCTTGAAAAAAATGGAATTGATACCAGTAAATTAAGAATTTCTAATCGTGCGCATGTCATTATGCCATATCACATTAAACAAGATGAATACCAAGAAGAAGCAAAAGGCGCTAATAAGATTGGTACTACTAAGAATGGTATTGGACCAACCTATATGGATAAAGCTTCTCGTGTTGGTATTCGTGTTTGTGATCTTTTAGAAAAAGATACTTTTGAAGAAAAGTTACGCACTAATTTAAAGGAAAAGAATGCTTTATTCACTAAGGTATACGGGAAGCCAGCACTTAAGTTTGAAGATATCTTTGATAAATATTTGGAATATGGTCAAAGAATGAAAAAGTATGTAACTGATACCTCTGTCTTAGTTAATGAAGCCCTTGATAATGATGAAAAGGTTCTTTTTGAGGGGGCTCAAGGCATCATGCTTGATATTGATGAGGGTACTTATCCATTTGTTACTTCTTCAAATACTATTTCAGGAGGAATTGCCGCTGGAATCGGTATTGGTGCTAACCGCATCGATAATGTGATTGGAGTATGTAAAGCTTATACAACTCGTGTTGGTGCTGGTCCATTTCCAACTGAATTGACTAATGCTACTGGTGATAAGATTCGTGATATTGCTCATGAATACGGAACTGTGACTGGCCGCGCACGTCGTGTTGGTTGGTTTGATTCAGTAGCTTTACGTCATGCTAAGCGTGTGTCAGGTTTAAATGCGTTGAGTTTGAATTTACTTGATGTCTTTTCTGGTTTTGATACAATTAAAATTTGTACTGCTTATGAACTTGATGGTGAGAAAATTGATTACTATCCTGCTAGCTTAAAAGAACTTGACCGTTGTAAGCCAGTTTATGAAGAATTACCAGCTTGGGAAGAAGATATTACTCAAGTTAAGAATTATGAAGATCTTCCCGAAAATGCTAAGAAGTTCTTGAAGCGAATTGAAGAAGTTACTGGTCTACCACTAGTTACAGTGTCAGTTGGACCAGATCGGAAGCAAACTATTGTTATTAAGAATCCATGGGAAATGTAATAAATGCTTGAACGTTATACTCGCCCAGAAATGGGCAAAGTTTGGACAGATAAGAATCGTTATAATGCTTGGTTAAAGGTAGAAGTTGCTGCAACTAATGCTTGGGCAGAACTCGGTGAAGTACCAGTAGAAGATGCTAAAAAAATTGCTGAAAATGCTAGTTTCACTCCAGAAAGAGTAGCTGAATTAGAAGCAATTACTCACCATGATGTTGTTGCCTTTACTCGGACAGTTTCTGAAAGTCTTGGTGAAGAAAAGAAATGGGTTCACTTCGGCTTAACTTCTACTGATGTCGTAGATACGGCTCAGGGTGTTCTTTTAAAAGAAGCTGATGAAATAATTCGTAAAGATTTGGCTGAGCTGAAAGATACTATTGCGCAAAAAGCTCGAAAATATAAAAATACTGTTATGATGGGACGTACTCACGGAGTACAAGCTGAACCAACTACTTTTGGCTTGAAGCTTGCACGTTGGTATACAGAACTTGAACGTGACATTGATCGTTTTGAACATGCAGCTAAAGGCGTAGAATCGGGCAAGATCTCTGGAGCAGTTGGAACTTTTGCTAATGTCCCTCCAGAAGTTGAAACAAGTGTCTTAAAGCAGTTAGGTTTGAATCAACAACCTGTTACTTCACAAGTCTTACCACGAGATTTGCATGCTGAATATATTGCAATGCTGGCTTTAATTGCAACGAGTATTGAAAACTGGGCTACTGAAATTCGTTCCTTGCAAAGATCAGAAATTCATGAAGTTGAAGAGCACTTTAGAGCGGGTCAAAAAGGTTCTTCAGCAATGCCGCATAAACGTAATCCTATTGGTTCCGAAAATTTATGTGGAATGGCACGTGTGGTTCGTGGAAATATTGTAGCAGCCTATGAAGATGTATCATTATGGCATGAACGCGATATTTCTCATTCAAGTGCGGAACGGGTAATTTTACCCGATACTACAATTGCAATCGATTATATGCTTCACCGGTTTAATAATATCTTGTCTAATTTGGATGTCTTTCCGGAAACAATGCTCAAGAATATGGATCGTACTTACGGTTTGATTTATTCTCAACGCGTATTATTAAAATTGATTGATGAAGCAGGTTTATCACGTGAAAAGGCTTATGACATGGTTCAAAAGCTTACCGCAAAGTCTTGGAACGAACAGTTACAGTTCAGAGATTTAGTTGAGAACAGCGAAATCATGAATTATTTATCAGAAGCAGATATTGATGATGCGTTTGATTATCACTACCATTTACGTCATGTCGATGAAATTTTTGAAAAATGTGGTTTAAATTAGGATAAAGTTGAAAGACTTATCCTTTTTTATTGCACTAAATAATGAAAAAGGAATAAAATTAAATCATTAGTGTTAATTTTTATA
The DNA here is from genome assembly GCF_014522305.1 of Lactobacillus sp. PV034. Taxonomy (NCBI): domain Bacteria; kingdom Bacillati; phylum Bacillota; class Bacilli; order Lactobacillales; family Lactobacillaceae; genus Lactobacillus; species Lactobacillus sp. PV034. The sequence goes on from NZ_CP041982.1 coordinate 1,536,761, forward strand.
AAGTGGGTAGAGAAATATATGGTAAAAACAGCAAAACAAATTTTGCACAAGCCTTTTACTTCTAAAATTACTTATATCTTATTTGGGGCAATTGCAACGGGACTGGGAACAGGATTCGTTGTCAGCGTTTTTCGCTGGATCATTGACCGGACAATGGAAGGATTATTTATTATTTATCCTGTGATGAAGCACAATCTCTGGTTTCTGTTACCTTATATAGCATTGATGTTTGTCGTTTGTTGGTTAATCGCTATTGTCATTAAGCCCCAAATCAAGAATTTAGTGGGATCAGGTGTACCTCAAATTGAAGCGGTATTTTTAAAAGAAAATAAAATGCCGTGGTGGTCAATTTTGTGGCGCAAGTTCATTGGTGGCTTATTAGCTATTTGTCCTGGATTAATGCTTGGACGAGAGGGTCCATGTATTGAAATGGGTGCCATGATTGGTCAAGGAATAGAAAAAAACTTAATTCATACAAAAAGTGAGATCCGCCAGCAATTGCTATTTCAATGTGGTATTGCTGCTGGCTTATCAGCTGCATTTTCTGCACCATTAGCAGGAGTTTTATTCTTAGTAGAAGAAATTACTTTTAGCTTTACTCCTCTTGAAGTAATTGCGGCCTTAATTGCAAGTTTTTGTTCTGATTGGGTTACTTTGCTATTCTTTGGTACTACTCCATGTCTTTACTTACCAGTAAATGGTCCACTTCCTTTGAAATATTACTGGATAATCTTAGTTCTAGGAGTAGTATTAGGCTTATTTGGATATGTTTATCAATATTGTTTATTGAGCTTAAGACCTATTTATAGCAAAATAACTAAACTCACTAAGCTACCCAATGTTTACCACAGTATCATTCCCTTACTATTAATTATTCCCGTGGGTTTATGGGATGCAAAAATACTTGGTGGATCGCATGTTTTCATTAGTAGCTTATCTAATGCTAAATTTATGCATACAATGTTTGATAGTTCCTGGGAAATAATTTTTCTTCCCCTTGTGTTCTTTGTGGTGAGATTTATTTATTCAATGATTTCATATGGTAGTTCAGTTCCTGGTGGTATTTTTATGCCAATTTTAGCTTTGGGTGCTATTTTAGGTGCTTTTGCTGCTACTTCACTCATCCATATGAATTTATTGTCTACTAATTATTATCCACATTTAATCGTAATTTCAATGGCTGCTTATTTTGGCTCAATTGAAAAAGCTCCGTTTACAGCAATTTTATTATTGACTGAAATGGTCGGAAGTGTGGAACAAATTTTGCCAATGGTAATTGCAACCTTCATTTCTTACTATGTAGTTGATTTACTAGGTGGTCGTCCAATTTACGAAGCATTACGCTTACAAATGAATTACAAATAAAAAGAGTTTAAGTCATGATAAAGTTCATGACTTAAACTCTTTTTTTATTCAAATTTATCTAAGGCTTCAATTGCCTTTTCCCATTCATTGTTGGCTTGTTCAAGTTGTTTTTGCACTTTAGTCAGATCTTCTTGTAATGGGCCTAATTTTTCAAATGAAGCAGCAATTTCTGGATTAGCCATTTCAGTTTGAATACTATTTTCTTGATTTTCTAAGTCTTCAATTAAAGTTTCAGCATCTTTGACTGCACGTTCAAGTTTACGCTTTTGAGAATCTCGTGCCTTTTGCTCTTGATAGGAAAGTTTGGTTTTACTTTCGGAAGTAGTTGTAACTTTGTTATTTGAAGAGACAACATTATTTTCGGTTTGGGCAACTTTTTCTTTTTCTCTTTCACTAAGATAATAAGAATAATTACCTTCATAAATTTTAGCATGGCCATCTCTGACAGAAATAATCTTGTTAGCTAATTCATTGATGAAGTAACGGTCGTGAGAAACAAAAAGTAAAGTGCCATCATATTTATCTAAAGCAGCTTCTAAAACTTCTTTAGCTTCAATATCTAAGTGGTTTGTTGGTTCGTCCATTAGTAAGAAGTTGTCATGTTCCAATGAAAGAACAGTTAAGGTTAAACGCGCTTTTTGTCCACCAGATAATTGACCGACAGTTTTATCAATATCCTTAGCAGTAAATAAGAAACTAGCCAGAATTGAACGTACATCTTTTTCTGGCATAGTTTTATGACGATCCCAAATAGTGTCAAGAACTGTTTTGCGAGGTTCAAGGGTTTGGAGTTCCTGGTCATAGTAACCAAGGTCTAGACTGGCACCTAATTTAATAGAACCAGTTTTTGGTGTTAATTTGTCAACAACTGTTTTTAATAAAGTAGACTTACCAATTCCATTAGGGCCAATGATTGCTACGCGATCATTTTTGTTAACTTGGAAGTTAATATCTTCGACCATTGTTTTGTCAGGATAACCAATAGATAAATCCTTAGCTATTAAGACTTCTTTACCAGAAGGACGTTCACTAGAAAAATGAATTCTAACTTTATTTTTGTGCTTAGGTGGATTGATCCGCTCTAATTTTTCTAGTTGTTTACGTCTACTTTGAGCACGTTTGGTTGTAGAGACTCTAACTAAGTTTTTTTGAATGAATTCTTCTTCTTTTTTGATGTGTTCTTGTTGTTTTTCATAAGCTGCTTCTTGTTGTGAATCCATTAATTCACGTTCTTTAGTGTATTGAGTATAGTTACCCTTAAAAGTAGTTAGCTTACCAAAATTTAATTCAAAAATTTCATTAGTTAGATTGTCCAAAAAGTATTGATCGTGAGAAACAGTAACAATAGCGCCTTGATAGTTCTTGAGAAAACTTTCTAGCCAGTCTAATGTATCTAGGTCTAAGTGGTTAGTGGGTTCGTCAAGTAGTAACAAAGGTGGTTTTTGTAAAAGTAACTTTACAAAGGCCAAGCGTGTTTTTTCACCGCCTGATAAAGTCCCAATTACTTTTGACCAAGTATCTTCCTTAAAGTTAAATCCATTTAAAACGCTTTTAATCTCTGCTTGGTAGGTAAAGCCCCCAGCTTGTTCAAAGTCATATGCTAGTTGATCATAGCGTTTTAAAAGTTCTTGATCTTCGGGATGATCTGCAATTTGTTCTTGCATGCTAGTGATTTTTTTATTTGTCGCAATTAAGTCTGCAAAAACAGAAAGCATTTCTTCCCAGATGGTCTTACTTTCATCTAGACCATTTTCCTGAGCGATATAACCGACATCAATATTTTTGTTAATAGTGAACTCACCACCAGATGGATTTTGTTCGCTAGTCATTATTTTTAATAGAGTAGTTTTTCCAGCTCCATTTGGTCCAACAAGACCGATGCGAGCATTGTCAGGAATTGAAAAGGTAACTCCTGAAAAAATTGTATTAGCGCCAAAACGCTGTTCAAGATTTTGTCCTTGTGCAATTATCATAATTCTAATTCTCCTAGCAAATATTGTAACATAGCGCTTTATCCTAAATTTATTTTAGATTGTGAAATATTGGTATTTTTATTTAAAAATATTAATTTGTGAACTTGCTTACTTGATTTTTTTCGAAAGTATCGCGTATTATTGATGTGAAAAGTAAAATAATTCACATTCACAAACTATTGATGATGAGGTAAAAGAAATGGAAGCAATTAAAATTCCTAAGGCAACGGCAAGACGATTACCGTTATATTACCGCTATTTAATTTTTTTAAATGATGAAGGAAAAGAAAAAGTTTCTTCTACGGAATTATCAGAAGCAGTGCAAGTAGATAGTGCATCTATTAGAAGAGATTTTTCTTATTTTGGTGCTCTTGGTAAAAGAGGCTATGGTTATGATGTCAAAAGTCTCTTGAATTTCTTTAAAAAGATTTTAAACCAGGATACTTTAACTAATGTTGCTTTAGTTGGCGTCGGAAATATGGGGCAAGCCCTTTTAAATTACAATTTTAAGCGCACTAATAATATTCGTATTTCAGCAGCTTTTGATATTAATCCTAAGATTACGGGAACAATTATGAGTGGCGTTCCTGTTTATGATATGAGTGAAATGAAGAAGCAATTGCAAGAGCAACAAATTACGATTGCTATTTTATCAGTTCCACAAGCAGCTGCTCAAAAGACAGCTGAAGAAATGATAGAAGCTGGAATTAAAGGAATTATGAATTTTACTCCTTTACGCCTGTCTGCTCCTGCAGATATTAGGGTACAAAATGTCGACTTAGCAACTGAACTTCAAACTTTAATTTATTTCTTGGATTCAGATAAGAAAACTGATGACTAATTAAAATTAATTTTAAAACACAGACTTAGGTAATAGCCTGTGTTTTTTGCTATTTAGCACTCAATGATAAAAAGTGCTAATTTTTTGAACGTAAATTCTTGCATTCATCTTCTAAAGAGGTTAATATTTTAATTGTGAGTTAGCACTAGACAAAAATGAGTGCTAAATATTAATTATGCAATAGGAGGCATGCATCATGTTACAACCAATCGGTGATCGTGTAATCGTAAAAGTTGAAGAAGAGGAAGAACAAAAGGTTGGAGGCATTGTCCTTGCTTCTAATGCCAAAGAAAAACCTCAAGAAGGACAAATTGTATCTGTTGGTGAAGGCAGACGTAGTGCAAACGGCGAATTAATTCCAATGTCAGTTCAAAAAGGTGAAAAAGTATTCTTTGACAAGTATGCTGGAACTAAGTTGAACTACGAAGGTGAAGATTACTTAGTTCTTCACGAAGGCGACATTATCGCTGTCATTAAGTAATTTTAAATAAAAGGTGGCTAGAATTATGGCAAAAGATATTAAATTTAGCGAAGACGCAAGACGTTCATTATTAAAAGGTGTAGATAAGTTAGCTAACACTGTAAAAACTACTCTTGGACCTAAGGGTAGAAATGTTGTTTTAGAAAAGAGCTACGGCAACCCTGATATTACTAATGATGGTGTTACGATTGCTAAGAACATTGAATTAAAGAATAACTTTGAAAACATGGGTGCCAAACTTGTTGCAGAAGCAGCACAAAAGACTAACGATATCGCTGGTGATGGTACTACTACTGCAACTGTTTTAACTCAAGCAATTACCCAAGAAGGTATGAAGAATGTTACTGCTGGTGCTAACCCTGTAGGAATTCGTCGTGGTATTGAAACTGCTACTAAGGCAGCTGTTGATGAATTGCACAAGATCAGTCACCAAGTAAGTACTAAAGAAGAAATTGCACAAGTTGCTTCAGTTTCCTCAGCAAGTAAAGAAGTTGGTAATTTAATTGCCGATGCTATGGAAAAAGTTGGTAATGATGGTGTTATTACTATTGAAGAATCTAAAGGTATTAACACTGAATTATCAGTAGTTGAAGGTATGCAATTTGATCGTGGTTACTTATCACAATACATGGTAACTGATGACAACAAGATGGAAGCAGACCTTGATAATCCTTACATCTTGATTACTGACAAGAAGATTTCTAACATTCAAGACATCTTGCCATTATTACAAGATATTGTGCAACAAGGTAAGTCATTATTGATTATTGCTGATGATGTTGATGGTGAAGCTCTTCCAACTCTTGTCTTGAACAAGATTCGTGGTACTTTCAATGTAGTTGCTGTTAAGGCTCCTGGCTTTGGTGATCGTCGTAAGGAAATGCTTCAAGACATTGCTATTTTAACTGGTGGTACTGTAATTTCTTCAGATCTTGGTCTTGAATTGAAGGATACTAAGATTGATCAATTAGGTACTGCAGGCAAAGTTACTGTAACTAAGGATTCAACAACTATTGTTGAAGGTGGTGGCTCTAAAGAAGCTATTGAAGAAAGAGTTGACCAAATTAAGAGTCAAATTGAAGATGCTACTTCAGAATTTGACCGTAATAAGTTACACGAACGTCTTGCAAAACTTGCTGGTGGTGTAGCTGTCATCAAAGTTGGTGCTGCTACTGAAACTGAATTGAAGGAAAAGAAGTACAGAATCGAAGATGCCTTAAACGCAACTCGTGCCGCTGTTCAAGAAGGTTACGTTGCTGGTGGTGGTACTGCTTTAGTTGATGTTATGAAAGCCATCCAAGACAGTGTAAAGGGCGACAGTGAAGATGCTGAAACTGGTGTTAAGATCGTTATGAGAGCTTTAGGTGCTCCAGTTCGTCAAATTGCTGAAAATGCTGGTAAAGATGGCTCAGTAATCTTAGACCACTTGGAACACGAAAAGCCAGAAGTTGGTTACAACGCAGCTACTGATGAATGGGAAAACATGATTGATGCTGGTATTATTGACCCAACTAAGGTAACTCGTTCAGCTCTTCAAAATGCTGCTTCAATTGCTGCATTATTGTTAACTACTGAAGCAGTTGTTGCTGATGATCCAGATGACTCAAAGAATGATGGACCAGCTGCTCCAGCTAACCCAGGTATGGGCATGATGTAATAAGCTAACTCCTATTAAAAAGTTTATTAATCTTAAATAATTAAAATGCTGATGACTAAGTCATCAGCATTTTTTGTTGTTCTGTTATAGTGAATTTAAACAGAGAAAAAATACTTTTATATAGAATTGGAGATAAAGATGAATCAAGAAAGAAATATTGGAAAATTCTTATATCAAGAACGTAAAAAAAGAGGATTAACTCAAAAAGAATTCGTTAGAAATATTATTTCAGTATCTCAATATTCAAGAGTTGAACAAGGGCAACAAGATTTACGCACTATAGATTTCTTTAAAATAATTAATATTAATAAAATTAAATTAAATGAATTGATGACAGCTGTTAATGAAGAAAAGTTAGTTAACGAAAACTCAGATGATGAAATTTTAAAACGACTAGCGAACGCTTTTTATGATCGTAATTTAGTAGAAATAAAATCTATTAAAGAAAAATATCGTCCCATAAAATTAAAAGAAAATATTGTTTTACAAGCTACGTTGATGGAGTCAATTTTACAAGATAATTTAAAAAATTTAGATCCTATAATTATTAAAAAATTATCTCAAAAATTAAATGAAGCTGATGAGTGGACTACAAATAAAGTATTTTTACAACTATTTGGAAGTTCTATGATGATTTTTGATATGCAACGATTGAGTATTTATATGAAAAAAATTATACGAACTTATATGAATAAAATATCTCAGTATTCCTTTGAAACTCAAAGGAGAATAGGATCGATTTGCATTAATTATTTAGGCAGGGCATACCAAGAACAAGATCAGCAGTTGCTAACAAACATACTGAAGTTACTAGAAAATATGTCAGCTAATCCTGATATGTTAATGTATAAATTATTAGGGAAATATTTTGAAAGTTTATTTAAGAATGATAGAAGTCAAAGTGAGGAGATTCTAGAGATTTTATCTTTATCAGGATATAAGAAATTTATTGTAAATTTGCCAAAATAAATTTGCATATTTGCAAATTTTAACAAAAAATTTATTCGTGATGATATTATTTCTCTAATTATTAATTTAGGAGGAATAAATTATGATTATTGTAACATTGCCTATTTTACCTTAAATAAAAATTACATAAATAAGAGTTAAAGGTAGAAAATTAATGCAAAAAGAATCTAAACTTATTCAACAGTTAGTCAATGAGTCTAATTCGTATCAATCTCCTGTTGTGTTATATTCTCATAGATTACTAATCAATAATTTGAATAAAATAATTAAGGATTTAAGTTATTCGAAGAATAGAGTTTATTTATTTTATTCTGTTAAAGCTAACATGAATCCTGAAGTATTACAAATTATAAATAAGAAAGTTAGTGGTTTTAGTATCTCTTCAGATCAAGAGTATGAAAGTATAAGATTATTCAAAAATAAGATTATTAGTAGAACAGGCTTTTCTTTTCTTCATAATCATATTTCTAAGAATAAGGAAATTTTTTATTTTAATTCTATTTCTCAATTAGAAAATTTTCTTAAGTTAAATAGTGATAGGGCTTTACAAATAGGAATTAGAATAAGAGCTCCAAGGAACTTATATGATCGAAATTCATCTATCTCTAGATTTGGATTTTCAGAAGGCGCACTACGAGATTTAGAGTCATTACAAAAAAGATACAGTTTTAAAATAGATAGTATTCTTATTCACCAAGAAAACAAAGTTTTAGAAGATTGGCATAGACTCAGTAAATTTATTAAAGATATTTTGAAGAAGAAATTATTAAAGAATATTTCTTCTATAAATTTAGGTGGAGGATGGGATAATCTTTTTTTAAAGAATCAAATAGGATTGTTTATTAATCATTTAGGCATTCCCATCCACTATGATGTTTATATAGAACCAGGATCAGCTATAGTAAGAACTATTGGTATATTAAAAGCGGCTGTAATTGATGAAAATGAATTTGAGGATAAGCGTTATATAGTGGTAGATACTTCTCAATTTAATAATAGTTCATGGTATATACCGAGAATAATTGGATATTCAAAAAATGAAATAAATAGGAAGCCTATGACCACAAATGTTTATGGAAATACTTGTTATGAAAAAGATTATTTTGGACAGTATACAAAATGTACTATCAGCTTTGGAAGCAAAGTGTTTATGTTTCCAATTGGAGCATATTATTCTACTACTCATAGAGAATTGCATGGAATAAAATTTCCAAGAGAGTATGTTATATATGATTAAGAGCTATGAAATATATATGAATCAAATAGAAGAGGTTAGAAATCTGACTGATATAGCAAGGGAAATGGAATTATCAAGACCTCATATTTCATTAAAGGAAGATACAATAATTCAAAATGAACGGTTAATTATACAGCTAAATCAGGAGATAAGGAAAAGTTGGATAAAAAAGTGTTGCAATAGAACGGCACCAATATATAAATCACCATTATGGAATACAAATGTAAAAGATTTACAAAATTATTCTTATCATTATTCTTATGAAACCCTCTTAAATGATGAAAATGACTTTGCGGATTTATTAGGTTATCAAATCAAAAATATGACAAGTAAAACATTTCTTTTTTCAAGTGGAATGAATGCAATTTCGAATATTTTAAATTGCTTTAGTAGCTTGATTAAAGAAAAATTAATTATTCAGGCTAGTGCAGGGTATTTTGAAACAAAATATTTATTAAAAATTTTAAAAAGTATGGGAAATGAAATCTATACTGATTTTACTAATAATGTAAATGCCAATCTCTTTTATTTTGAACCGATTAAGTATGATGCTTCATTATCAACTACGGATTTAGATAAATTAATAAGCAGGGTTAATCAGTCTACACATTCGCTTAAATTTATAATTATGGATTCTACTATGCATAATAAAACTAAGATTTTTGATGAATTAAAAAATAAAATTTATAACTTAGATAATGTAGTATTATGTGATATTCGTTCTGGATTGAAATTGGATCAGGAAGGATTAGAGCTTTCAAATTTAGGTATATGTTCTATTTTTGTATCAAAGAATAACATGAATTTATTTCAAATAGTAAAAAGATATATTGAACACTATAAAAACTTAACGGGTGCAAATTTATCTTTTTATTCTTTGGTATTAAGTCATTATTTTAAAGGAAAAATTAAATCTGTAGAGTATACTCAAAAAGTTAAAAAACAGATAATGTGGGCTAGCAAAGCTATCACTTCGGATTCTTCTAGAATTATTAAAAGACTAATTTGGAGAAATAAGCGAATAGCTAATGAAAATTTAATAGCACCTTTTTTATTTATTGAATTATTTTCGCAAGAAGAAGAAGAGTATTTAAATTATATTCATAATTTTCAGAAGTTTATGAAAAAAAGGGGTACCCCAATAGACTATAGAAATAGTTGGGGATTCCGAATGCCATCGGTAGAATATTTTAATGATATCTTCACTCGAAAAAAATATATTAAATTTTATCCTGGATCTTTTCAGGGACTAACAGCTGTTAATGCTATTTATTATTTAAATAGGATATAAAATCTTAAGTATTATTAAAGGAGGTGAAGTAGTATGGAAATAAGACTTTCTAAAGATCAGCTTTCTATGAAAAATATGGAAATTAATTTGGATGAATTAGATAAAACATTAATGCCTGCATTATCAGATAGTGCTGAAATTTTAATGACAGCTTATCCAACGGTAGATAAGCCATATTAAAACGAAAACCATATATGGGTTCTAACCTATATATGTTTTTTTATTCAAGGAGAAAAATAAATGGAAGAAAATAAATATGATGTACTAATAGTGGGCGGTGGACCTGCGGGATTATATACAAGTATTATGTTAAAAAAGGGAACTCCTATGCAAGTTCCAAATGAAAATATAAAAGTAGGAATAATTGAGCCAAATAGAGTAGGCGGTCTTACTCAGTATGCTTATATACAAATAACTAAACACTGGGCATTTTCTGGAAGAAATCTTATTAATACCTTATGGAATGATGCAAAAGAAGCAGAAGTAAATTTTATACAAGAATATGTAGTACAAATTGATAAGGAGAAAAAGTTTTTTAAAGTTATAACAAATCAACGGATTTTAAAAGCAAAATATGTAATTATTGCAACCGGAATTATGACACATCCAAATATATTAGATACACCAGAAGTCGCAACAATTGGATTACATACGCCAGAGGAAATGATAAACGAAGCAGTAAATGATCATAATTGGAAAAGAGTATTAATAGCTGGAACAGATAAAAACTCAGTACAAGATTTATCAAAAACTATTTCTAAATTAGGTAAAAATAAATTGGAGTTAGTAAATTATTATGTATTTGATGAAACAGTAAATATTCAAAAGAAAAATTATGGAATTAATAATAATATTCTTCGTAAATATGATGGGATAATTTTTGATTATAATTCTTACAAATTAAAAAATGGAAGTACATCTTATTTTAAAAATTTAGGAATATTACAGAAGAATGGCTTTATAAAAACTAATAGTTTTGGGGAAACAAATGTTTTAGGGATATTTGCCGTCGGAAGCGTCACAATGCCGATATCCGGTATACCAGAAGCCATATATTCAGGACAAGTAACAGGACTGTATGTAGGGCGATTGTTAAAGAAGACGACTATCGCTGAACCAAGTGGAAGATTTCCATTTTTCCCTCGGGAACTTAATTGGAATTTTAGTTTTCAACATGAAATGGAATAATATAAAATGAATAATTTTACGAAATACGGTAATGTATATAGGCTACTGGGAGGGAGAATAGCTACTAATATAGCTGATAGTCTTTTTTATATGTCTATTTTATGGCATTTTAAAGAAATAACGAACTCTACTTTAGTAGTTTCTATAATTTTTGCAATAACATCAGGAATTGACACGATATCTTTTGGTTTTGGACCTTTAATCGATCGAATTTCTATAAAAAGGCTTTTAAAAATATCTACTTGCATTCAGATTTTAATTAGTATTGGAATTGTAGTTATGTTAACTATTAATATTAGAAATATAATAGTTAGTATTTTAATACTCATACTTTTTACAATTTCTTCTATATTATCTTCTGTGGTTTATCCTGCAGAAGACAAATTGTTACCTCTTTTTGTATCGGAAAGAGAAGTTTTGCGATTTAACGGCATTTTTCAGTTAACTTATAAAGTTTTAGATATAGCTTTAGATGCTTTTGTAACTGTTATTATTACAATAACTTCCATAAACATTACAGTAATTTTCTCTGGGATTGTTTTTGCTATTGCTTTATATTTTTATTCTAATTTAAAAATTAAAGTTATAGCAAAAAAAGTTCTTGAAGAAGAGGAATATTTTACTGGTTCGTATATAAAGGATTTATTAATAGGATGGAAAACTCTAAAAGAACAAAAAACAATTTTGGAATTGATTTTACCCATTTGTGTCATTAATCTATTTTATGGCATTTTTATGGTTGGTTTACCTTATTTTGCACAAAGCTATGTTAAAAATTCTGCGCTTGGTTATGGTGCATTACTTTTTGCTTCTTCTTTAGGTAGTATTTTAGGCGCTTTATTAGTTCAAAAATTTAAGATTGGAAAAGAAGAAATGCATGTATTTGTAGCTCTTTGCTTTTTAGGAGCAGGGATCTTTCGATTAATTGTACCTTTGGCTATAACGCTAAATGTATGGATAATACTTTTTGCTTCAGCAATATCAAGCGCTTGGATTACAATGATGAATATTAATTTTGAATCCTTAGTTCAATTAAGTTTTTCATCTTCTGTTTTAGGACGAGTTCAAACAATTAATTATAGTATTTTGTCGGTAATGATTCCAATTGGCTCTATACTCGGCGGCTGGATTGTAAGACTATGGGGATCACTATGTACACAATATATTTATGGGATTTCGTTATTACTGTGTGCACTATATTATATTTTAGTAATTAAAAGAAAGCCTGATATGTCAGCAGAGGAATAAAATAGGGCAACTAGTATTTTTAGAAGGAACGAATATTTTCACCTCTCTACAACTGAATTTTATTTCCGTTACTAGCCTTGGCTTTAGTAGCTATTTTGTTAGATAATTATTAAATCTTCATGTGATCAGACATGAAGATTTTTGTCATCTAAGAGTTAATATGTTTCAATGAGTTTTACGTTATAATAGAACGTAGGTTTGTAGAAAGGATCCTGAGTTAAGTATGGCCAAAAAAGACACTACTCCCATGATGAAACAATACTATGAAATTAAGGATCAATATCCTGATGCCTTCTTATTTTATCGGGTGGGAGATTTTTACGAATTATTCGAAGATGATGCAGTTAAAGGAGCCCAAATCTTAGAATTAACCTTAACTCATCGTTCTAATAAAACAGACAATCCTATCCCTATGGCAGGAGTGCCCCATATGGCTGTGGATTCTTATGTGAATACTTTAGTGGAAAAGGGATATAAAGTTGCACTTTGTGAACAACTGGAAGATCCTAAGCATGCTAAAGGGATGGTTAAGCGTGGAATTGTTCAATTAGTCACTCCTGGAACAATGATGGCAGATCGCCCTGATCAAGCTAAGGAGAATAATTATTTAACTTCAGTAGTTTCGACAAGCAGTGGTTTTGGTTTAGCTTACAGTGACTTATCCACTGGGGAAACTTTTGCAACTCATTTAAAAGATTGGGAAGCAGTAGCAAATGAACTACTATCACTACAGACAAAAGAAGTAGTTTATGAGGGTGCATTAACTCCGGCAAATAGAGATTTTATAGATAAGGCTAATATTACTTTGTCGGCACCGGTTAAATTAGATGAAGAACATGCTGAAATCTCTTATGTAATGCAGAACTTAAGCCATCAAGCAGAAAAACTTGCTACGCGTCAGCTAGTTGCTTATCTTTTGTCTACTCAAAAACGTAGTTTGGCTCACTTACAAATTGCTCAAAGCTATGAACCAAATCAATACTTACAAATGTCACATACTGTTCAAACTAACCTTGAGTTAACTCATTCAGCAAAAACTGGAAAGAAGATGGGATCGCTATTTTGGTTGTTGGATAAAACCAGTACAGCTATGGGAGGCCGTTTATTAAAGGCTTGGATTGAACGTCCTTTACTTTCATTAAGCGATATTAAGGCACGCCAGGAAATGGTTCAGGCATTTTATGATGACTACTTTACGCGTGAAAATGTAATTGATAACCTCAAGGGTGTTTATGACTTGGAGAGATTAACTGGACGCATTGCTTTTGGTTCGGTTAATGCTCGTGAAATGTTGCAATTATCGAATTCACTTAAAGCAGTTCCTGGTATTTTAGATACTTTAAAAAATTCTGGAAATAAATATTTAGTGGATTTTGCCAAACAAGTTGATCCTTTAACAGGCATCCAAAAATTAATTGAAGAAACTATTGTTGAGGCACCACCTTTATCTACAACTGAAGGAGGAATTATTCGCAAGGGTGTTTCTGATCAATTAGATCGTTATCACGATGCTATGACAAATGGTAAAAAGTGGCTTTCAGAAATGGAGGCTAATGAACGTCAAGCAACAGGAATTAACAATTTAAAAGTTGGTTACAACAAGGTTTTTGGTTACTACATTGAAGTGACGAACTCTAATAAGAGTAAAGTACCTACAGATCGTTATACGCGTAAGCAAACGTTGACTAATGCCGAACGTTATATCACTCCGGACCTGAAGGAACATGAAGCACTTATTTTAGAAGCAGAAACAAAATCCACTGATTTAGAATATGAGCTGTTTGTTAAATTAAGAGAAAATATTAAGACTTATATTCCTGCGCTGCAAACTTTAGGTAAACAATTAGCTAGCCTTGATGTTTTAGTTGCTTTTGCTACTGTTGCAGAACAAAATAATTACGTACGTCCAGCCATGACCAATGAGAGTCACGAAATTAGAGTTACTAATGGACGCCATCCAGTTGTGGAAAAGGTGTTAACTGCTGGAAGTTATATTCCTAATGATGTGATGATGGATAAAAATGTGGATATCTTTTTAATCACAGGTCCTAATATGTCTGGGAAATCCACCTATATGCGTCAAATGGCGCTAATTGCGATCATGGCGCAAATTGGGAGTTTTGTTCCAGCAGATCGAGCTCAGTTACCAATTTTTGATCAAATTTTTACTAGAATTGGTGCAGCAGATGATTTAATTTCTGGTCAAAGTACTTTTATGGTAGAAATGAGTGAAGCTAATGATGCGCTTCAACATGCAACTGAACGTTCTTTGATTTTGTTTGATGAAATTGGTCGTGGAACGGCTACTTATGATGGGATGGCTTTAGCTGGGGCAATTGTAAAATATTTACATGATAAAGTTGGAGCAAAGACCTTATTTGCAACTCACTACCATGAATTAACCGATTTAGCAGAAACTTTAACTCACCTAGAAAACATTCATGTTGGTGCTACTGAAGAAAATGGTAAACTAATTTTCTTACATAAGATTTTGAGTGGCCCTGCTGACCAGTCTTATGGTATTCATGTAGCTCAATTAGCTGGCTTACCTAAACGAGTTTTGCGCGAGGCTACAAGTATGTTGCATCATTTAGAAGCACAAGGAGCTCAGACTACTACTGAGCAACTTGATTTATTTACAGCTCCAGTTGAGGAGCCAGTAGCAGAGGCTCCAGCTTTAACTGATGAGCAAGCTGATGTCTTAGATGATATTAAAGATATTTATTTAGCAGATAAAACTCCGCTTGAAGTAATGCAGCTAGTAGCGCAATGGCAAAATGAACTAAAAGATAAGAAGAAGGACTAATGGCAATAATTCATGAATTATCACCGGAATTAACTAATCAAATTGCAGCTGGAGAAGTTATTGAGCGCCCAGCTAGTGTTGTTAAAGAATTATGTGAAAATGCGATTGATGCTGGTAGCACTAGAATTAGAATAAATTTTGTAGCAGCAGGTTTATCAGAAATTACGGTCCAAGATAATGGTAGTGGGATTGCAAGTGATGAAATTGATTTAGCTTTTACGCGTCATGCTACTAGTAAGATAAGTACTCAAAGAGATTTGTTTAATATTTCAACCTTAGGATTTAGGGGTGAGGCTTTAGCTTCAATTGCGGCAGTAGCTCATGTGGATATTGTAACTAGTGATGGCAGTGAAGTAGGAACCAAGGCAAGTTTTGCTGGTGGACAAAAGAAGGAGCAAGAAGATGCGGCTTCCCCTCAAGGAACAAAAATTACCGTCCGCGATTTGTTTTACAATACTCCTGCACGATTAAAGTATCTAAAGTCAGAACGGACTGAGATTTTAAAAATTGTAGATATTGTTGATCGTTTAGCTTTAAGTCATCCTGAAATAGCCTTTACTTTAACCAATAACAACAAACCTATTTTAAAGACTATGGGACGCAATGATTTAAAGCTAGATGTTGCTAATATTTATGGCCGTCATTTAGCCGAAAAAATGATCCCAATTGCAGGAAATAGCCCAGATTTTAAAATTAAAGGATTAATTTCTAGTGTAGAAGATACGCGTTCGAATCGTAATTTTATCTCTTTACTTTTAAATGGCCGCTATGTGCGCAATAATCAATTAACGCAAAGTATTATGGCCGGTTATGGTAGTAAATTGCGTCCGCGTCGCTATCCAATTGCGGTGATTAATATTGAACTTGATCCTTTGCTAGTTGATGTTAATGTTCACCCGACTAAACAAGAAGTGCGGCTTTCTAAAGATAAGGAATTGGAGCGGTTATTAACTGAAACTATTTCTGATACATTAATGAAGAATGAACACGAAAGTTCAGGATTAGATAACCTGTTAGCCCAAGATAAAAAGGAAGATCAAATTAGTCAATTGCAGTTTGATTTAAATAAAAATGCTGTTAATACTAAGCGTCCAGTTATCTTTGAAGATAATGAATCAGAAGAAAAGAGCCAAAGTGATAATCATTTAGAAGTAAATGAAGCAACTTATGTTGATTTAGATAAGCCACGTAGTGATGATCAGTATGTAATCACTGCTTCTTGGAATAAGAATGTTAATGAGCAAGTAAAACTTACGCCATTTGGCAAATCAGCCGAAAAAGAAGATACATCACTTTTATCTCAGGGTGATGAAGTTGTTGCTAGTCGTTTGGCAGACTTGGTATTGGTAGGGCAGATGGAAGGGTATATTATTGCCCAAGCTCAAGGTGATTTATATTTAGTGGATCAATTGGGAGCGCAAAGAAGATTGAAGTTTGATCAAGTTTATCATGAACTAGAGCAAGAAAATGCATCCCAGCAAGGTTTGTTAGAACCGATCTTGTTAGATTTTTCTAATGTAGATTATTTAAAAATTAAAGAGCAACTAGAACAGCTAAAACAGTTTGGGCTATTTTTAGAAGATTTTGGACAAAATAGTTTCATTTTAAGAACTTATCCTATTTGGTTAAAGCATGATGTTGAGCATCAAGTTCGAAATTTACTAGATATATTTTTGAATGGACTAGCTTCAAATAGTGAAAAATTAAAAATTGAAATTACAAACCAAATTGTTACCCAAAGTATTAGAAATCGTAGAAAACTTTCATCTTTAGAAGCCCAAAATTTATTAAAGGACTTACGTTATAGCTCAGATCCATATCAAGATAGTAATGGAAAAATTATTATTGTTCGTTTAAGTGCGAATGATTTAAATAAGATGTTTAAAAAGAATGAGTAATTAAATGTACGAATATTTAAAAGGTATTGTTACTAAAGTTGAACCAAGTTATATTGTATTAGAAGTAAATGGCGTAGGATATAAGCTTTATTCGCCGACACCATATTCTTATACCGAAAATAAAGAAGCGACAGTTTATGTTGAACAAATTGTTCGTGATACGGGAATTACGCTTTACGGTTTTGTTAAGTCAGAAGATAAAGAATTATTTTTAAAATTATTATCTGTTTCAGGAATTGGTCCTAAGTCTGCCTTAGCTATTATGGCAGCAGAAGATTCGGATTCATTAGCAAGTGCGATTCAAGAGGGGGAAGTTAAGTACTTAACCCGTTTCCCTGGTGTCGGTAAGAAGACAGCCTCACAAATTGTCTTAGATTTAAAGGGAAAATTAGGCGACTATGTCAAAAAGAGTGCCAAGACAGCAGATCTTCCAGCAAGTTTACAAGATGCACTTTTGGCTTTAATTGCCTTAGGCTATACTCAAAAAGAAGTAGACCGGATTACGCCAAAATTAGCTAAGTTGCCTGAAAATACAGCAGATGGTTACATTAAAGAAGCTTTAGGTTTATTATTAAAAAAATAATTAATTAACAATTTAGTAAAGGAAGTGAAGCTAAGTGTCTGATGAAGAAAGAATAGTAGATGGACAAAGTAATGACGAAGAAGAAAATACCGAATTATCATTACGTCCACAGTTTTTAAGCCAATATATTGGTCAAGATAAAGTTAAGTCAGAAATGAAAGTTTATATTCAGGCTGCTAAACAAAGGGATGAAGCTTTAGATCATGTTTTACTTTATGGACCTCCTGGTTTAGGTAAAACAACTTTAGCCTTTGTGATTACTAATGAAATGCAAGTTCATTTAAAAAGTACTTCAGGTCCCGCAATTGAAAAAGCTGGTGATTTAGTTGCTTTACTATCTGAACTGGATCCCGGGGATGTTTTATTTATTGATGAAATTCACCGTTTAGCAAAACCCGTTGAAGAAGTTCTTTATTCAGCAATGGAAGATTATTATATCGATATTGTTGTTGGTGAAGGGCAAACAACCCATGCAGTCCATGTGCCACTTCCTCCCTTTACTTTAATTGGTGCTACTACCAGAGCTGGACAATTATCAGCGCCATTGCGCGATCGCTTTGGGATTGTTGAGCATATGGAATACTATGAAATTGCTGACCTTGAAAAAATAATCTTGCGTTCTAGTGAAGTTTTCAATACTCAGATTAATGAAGATGCGGCTTTAGAGTTGGCACGTAGATCACGTGGTACGCCAAGAATTGCCAATAGATTATTAAAACGTGTCCGTGATTTTGCGGAAGTTAAAGGCGAAGATGCAATTTCTTTAGCAACCACGCAACATGCATTGACTCAACTAGAAGTAGATAATGAAGGGCTAGATCAAACTGACCGCAAGTTACTCGCAACAATGATTGATTCTTATTCTGGAGGTCCTGTAGGGATAAAAACTTTAGCTGCTAATATTGGTGAAGATACTGATACGATTGAATCGGTTTATGAACCATATTTACTACAAAAAGGTTTTATTATCAGGACGCCACGCGGAAGAGTAGCTACGGATAAAGCTTATTTGCAGTTGGGCCTACCACCTAAAAATAAGTAACTGTCAGATTTAAAGAAATAGGTTATAATTAATAATTAAGAAATAAGAGCTAGTTATTTTATGAGGTGAAAATTTTGAATTTATTTTATTTAGCTAATACAGCTGCTAAGGGCGGCAATAATATGTTTATGTGGATTATCTTCATTGCATTGATTGCTTTTTCATATTTCTTTGTAATGCGTCCACAAAAGAAAATGCAACAACAAAAACAACAAATGGAAGCAGGTTTAAAACCTGGTGATCGCGTAATGATGTCAAGCGGTCTTTATGGAACAATTGATACTGTAAATAAACAAGAAAATACTGTAGTAATTGATGCAGATGGCATTTATTTAACTTATAATATTCGTGCCATTGCTAAAGTAGTTAAGTCTGGAACTACTGTGACTAAGACACAAATGGAAAATGCAGCCAAAGAAGATTCTACTGAGAATGAGGAATCAAGTAGTGAAAACCAAAAAGATGAATAATCTTTCCCAAAAAGCGCATTAAGGCGCTTTTTTGTTTTTGTCTTAAGTGCAGCCTATTGTAAAATAAAAACAAGTAGTATTTAAAGGGGGACTATAAAATGAATAACATTCCTGTAGTAATGATTATTTTTGGTGGTTCAGGAGATTTAGCTCACCGTAAATTGTACCCAGCTTTATTTAATTTATATGAAAAAGGATTGATCAAGGATAATTTTGCGGTAATTGGTACTGCTCGTCGTCCGTGGAGTCATGAATACTTAAGGGGACAAGTTGTACAAGCAATCAGTGAAAGTAATGAGCACTATGATGAACAAGCTGCAGCAAATTTTGCCTCTCATTTTTATTATCAATCTCATGATGTGACTGATATTGATCACTATATTGCTTTGAAAAAGTTAGCAGAAGATTTAGATGAAAAGTATCACGCTCAAGGTAACCGTATTTTCTATATGGCAATGGCTCCAAGATTCTTTGGTACAATTGCCTCACATATTAATGATCAACATTTAGTTGGTTCAGGATTTAACCGTTTAGTAGTCGAAAAACCATTTGGTCATGACTTAGCTTCTGCAGAAGAATTAAATAAAATAATTCAAGGAAGCTTTGATGAAGAAAATGTTTACCGCATTGACCATTATTTAGGTAAAGAAATGGTGCTTGATATTACACCTTTTAGGGTGACTAATCCTTTAGTAAGAAATAGTTGGAATGCTGAAGTAATTCAAAATATCCAAGTAACGGTAGGCGAAAGCCTAGGTGTGGGGACTCGTGGTGGTTATTATGATACGTCAGGTGCCTTGCGTGATATGGTTCAAAATCATATTTTCCAAATTATTACTTTATTAGCAATGCCTGAACCAAAGAAATTAACTTCTCAAGATATCCATCAAGCAAAAAAAGATCTTTTGGATAGTCTAGAAATTCCAACTAAAAAAGATGTTGAAGAACACTTTGTCCGGGGTCAATATGAAGCAGGAAAAGATAACCCTGCTTATTTAGAAGAAGACCAAGTAGATCCAAACTCAAATACAGAAACCTATACTGCCGGGATGGTTAAATTTAAGCGTGGTCCAATTGCAGGTGTACCAATTTATTACCGTACTGGAAAAGAATTAAAAGAAAAAGTAACCCGCATTGATATAGTCTTAAAACAAGTAGAGAATTCATATGGGACTACAGAGCCAAATGTCTTAACAATTATTGTGGATCCAAGTAAAGAAATAATTTTTACAATTAATGGTAAGAAGGTTTCTGGTTCTGGTTTAAGAGAGGAATTGTTGAAATTCAATTATTCACAAGCAGAGTTAGACAAGATTCCAGATGGTTATGAACGTTTAATTCATGATATTTTAGTTGGTGATAATACTAACTTCACTCATTGGGCTGAATTAAAGCAATATTGGAAGTTCATTGATGCTATTGAAGCTGCATGGAGCGAATTAAATAAAGAAGGAAAGAAGCCTGCAACTTACAAGCCAGGTTCATTTGGCCCAGCAAGTGCTAATAACATTTTTGAAAATCCTACCGATAAGTGGATTTATCGTTAATGAAAGAGTTATTACCACGTAATAATACTAAAAGAAAGATTATCCATTTAGACATGGATGCTTTCTATGCATCTGTGGAGATGCGTGATAATCCTGCTTTGGCTAAAAAGGCACTAATTGTGGGACAAGATCCACGAAAAGCAAATGGTCATGGTGTAGTTGCGACCGCAAATTATGTTGCACGCCAATATGGTGTCCACTCTGCGATGCCAACCATGAAGGCTTTACGCTTAGTTCCCAAGGATAAAATTGCTTTTGTCAGACCAAATTTTGAAAAGTATCGAGCTGTTTCAGCTCAAATTCATGAATTAATGTATGAGTTAACGGATGTAGTAGAATCAGTTGCTTTAGATGAAGCATATTTGGACGTAACCAAAAATAAACTTGGAGTTTATTCAGCAGTTACTTTAGCAACCCGTTTGCAAGAAAAAATTTTTAAGAAGACTGGATTAACATCTTCGTTTGGAGTTAGCTATAATAAATTTTTAGCTAAAATGGGTTCAGAATTTGCTAAGCCTTTTGGGAGAACAATTATCTTACCAGAAGAAGCAGAGGATTTTTTAGCTCAGCAACCAATTGAAGCTTTTCCAGGAATTGGTAAGAAAACGCAAGAACAATTGCACAGTATGGGAATATTTACTGGAGCTGATTTACAAAATTTGGACGTTAAATTTTTGATTGAGCGTTTTAAAAGAATGGGATATTTTATTGCCCAACATGCTCAGGGAATTGATTTAAGACCGGTAAATAGTACGCGACAGCGGAAGTCAATCGGAACTGAACGGACCTTTGAACCTAATATTTTTGATGAGAATATAGCCTTAACTACTTTGAGAAAATATAGTGAAAACTTGAGTAAAAAATTAAAAGAGAAAAACTTTTTAGCGCAAACGTTAGTAATCAAAGTTAGAAATAATAATTTTGAAACGGTAACTAAAAGATCAAAATTAACAAAACCCACTAATGATGCAATTGAGATTTTTCAAACTGCAAAAGAACTTTTTAAAAGTGTAGATAATTTTTTAACTCAAGGGATCCGCTTATTAGGATTATCAACAACTGACTTGCAAACAAATCAATATGAAGAGATAAGTTTAGATCTTTTTACAACTGAATAATAATTTTAGTAAAATATAATAAAAATAGAACTTATAACTAAGGAGTAATGATAGTGGCAACTTTTGATGAAATCTATGAAAAAATAAAAGAATATCCAACAATTATTTTGCATCGTCATACTAGTCCTGACCCAGATGCACTAGGTTCCCAAGCCGGCTTAGGTCGTGCTTTGAAGGCAAGATTTCCTGAAAAGAAAATTTTGTTTGCAGGTGAAAACGATGAAGGCGATCTTGCTTGGATTAATACGATGGATGATGTATCAGAAGCGGATTATCAAGGTGCTTTAGTTATCACAACGGATACTGCAAATACACCACGTATTTCTAACAAAAATTATGATAAAGGTGATTTCTTAATTAAAATTGACCACCATCCAGATGTTGATCCTTATGCAGATATGAGTTATGTCGATCCCGATTCTCCTGCAGCTTCACAAATTATTGCAGAATTTTTAAATGCAGAAGGGATGGAAATTACTCCAGATATTGCTTATCCACTTTATGCAGGAATCGTAGGAGATACTGGTCGTTTTATGTATCCAGAAACCTCTGCTAAGACTTTTGAAATAGTGGCGCAATTGGCTAAGACAGGCATTAATATTAATGAAATTGCCCGTAATATTAGTGATGTAACTTTTGAACAAGCTAAATTACAAGCTAAGGCAATGGATGAAATGATTGTAGATCCTTCTGGTGCAGCTTATGCAGTTTTAACTCAACAAGATCTGAAAGATCTAGGTGTAACTGGTGATCAAGCATCGGTAACTGTTTCAACTCCTGGCCGCATTAAAGACGTAATTGCCTGGAATGTTTTTGTGGAAAAACCAGATGGCACTTATCGGGTTCACTATCGTTCAAAGGGTCCTGTAATTAATGAATTAGCTGCAAAACATGATGGTGGCGGTCATGCTTTAGCAAGTGGTGCTAATGCTAAGGATATGGATGAAGTAAAGCAAGTATTTGCAGAACTTGTAGAAGTTACTAGAAAGTATCAACAAGAAAATGGCACAAACAAATAATATTTTTGAAAGTGAAAAATTAAGACCTGAGGTAAAAAACGCCTTAGAAAAAATTAAATTTAAGAAGCCTACCAAGGTTCAAGAAAAAGTTATTCCTGAATTATTAACAGATAAAAATGTGGTAGTTCAAGCCGCTACTGGTTCTGGGAAAACTCATGCTTATTTAATTCCAATTTTTAATATGATTGATGAAACAGCTCCCGTTACTCAAGCAGTAATTACTGCACCTAGTCGTGAGCTAGCTAATCAATTATATAAAGTGGCTCGTCAACTAAAAGAAGCTTCTGACTTAAATATTTCAATTGAATATCTTGGTGGTGGTAATGACCGCAATCGTCAAATCGAAAAAGCTTCAAATAAGGCTCCCCAATTAGTAATTGCAACTCCAGGAAGATTACATGATTTTGTTTCTAAAAAGATTATTAACTTAGAAAATGTTAAAGTTTTTGTAATCGATGAAGCTGATATGACTTTAGATATGGGCTTTTTAGGCCAAATGGATCAAGTGATGGCCAAGCTTTCATCTAAGACCTTGCTAAGTGCTTTTTCAGCAACTATTCCAGTTAAGTTGGAAAACTTTTTACGTAAATACATGTCTAAACCAGAATTTATTGTAATTGATAATCCAACTGTTATTGCGCCAACAATTCAAAATGATTTAATTGATGTCGGTTCTGGCGATAAAAAAGAACTGCTATATAAGCTGTTAACTATGGGCCAACCTTATTTAGCCGTTACTTTTGCTAATACTAAAAAGACGGTTGATGAATTAGCAGATTATCTAGAAAATCAGGGCCTTAAAGTAGCGAAAATTCATGGTGGAATTACCGAACGTGAGAGAAAAAGAACCATCCGTCAAGTACGCGAAGGTCAGTATCAATATGTAGTAGCAAGTGATTTAGCAGCTCGGGGAATTGATATTCCTGGTGTTAGTTTGGTAGTTAACTATGAAATTCCAAAAGATTTGGAATTTGTAATTCACCGCATTGGGCGTACAGGTAGAAATAATTTACCTGGTCATGCAATCACATTGATCTATGACGATGAAATGCCAGACATTGAAGATCTCGAAAAATTAGGGATCAACTTTGATTTTAAAGAATTAAAAAATGGTGAGTTAGTTGAACGTACCCACTATCACCGTCGTGATAATCGTCGCGTACGTACTCAAAAACTTGATAACAATATCCGTGGTATGGTTAAAAAAGCTAAAGCTAAACGTAAGCCGGGATATAAGAAAAAGATTCAAAAAGCGATTCAAGAAGATCGTCGCCAAAAACGTAAGTTAGAAGAGCGTCACGAAATGCGTAAAGCAAAAAGAAAACGTAAGCGTGAACGTGATCGTGCACGTGAAAATAATTAATTTGGTCAGTCTTTTTAATTTGTAGTAAAATAGAGAAAGCTTAGGATATGTCTCCAAGTTTAACTTTTCAAAGAGAGAGTTTGATGGTGAGAAAACTTAAAGTTAGCTTGAGGGATGCTCCCTATCCTTTAATAATGAAATAATTGAGAGGTAACAAACACTGTTGCAATCAAGGTGGTACCGCGCTTTAAGCGTCCTTGGCATGCAAACAGTGTTTTTTATTATTTAGGAGAAAATCGATGAAACAATTAACCAGTTCTCAAGTTCGTCAAATGTTCTTAGATTTCTTTAAAGAACATGGACACACAATTATGCCTAGTGCATCATTAATTCCACAAGATGATCCAACTTTATTGTGGATTAACTCAGGTGTTGCAACCATGAAGAAGTATTTTGATGGTTCCGTTGTTCCTAAGAACCATAGATTAACTTCTTCACAAAAATCAATTAGAACTAATGATATTGAAAATGTTGGTAAAACTGCCCGTCACCAAACTTTCTTTGAAATGTTAGGTAACTTTTCTGTTGGTGATTACTTTAAAAAAGAAGTTATTCCATGGGCATGGGAATTTTTAACTAGTCCAAAATGGTTAGGTTTAGATCCGGATAAGCTTTATGTAACTGTTTATCCAAAAGATACTGATGCTTACCACATGTGGCATGATGTTGTTGGCTTACCAGATGATCACATTGTTAAATTAGAAGAAAACTTCTGGGATATTGGTGAAGGTCCATGTGGTCCTGACTCAGAAATTTTCTATGATCGTGGTCAAGAAAATAACGACGTAGCTGAAGATGATCCAGAAAACTTCCCTGGTGGTGAAAATGCGCGTTATCTTGAAATTTGGAATATCGTATTTTCACAATATAATCACTTACCAAATGGCAAATATGTTGATCAACCACATAAAAACATTGATACCGGTATGGGTTTAGAACGTGTTGTATCAATTATTCAAGATGCACCAACTAACTTTGAGACTGACTTATTTATGCCAATTATTCGTGAAACTGAAAAGTTAAGTGATGGTAAAAAATATGGTGCAAATGCCGAAGATGACATTTCATTTAAGATTATTGCTGACCATGTCCGTACAGTGTCATTTGCAATCGGTGATGGTGCACTTCCATCTAATTCAGGTCGTGGTTATGTTTTACGTCGTTTAATTAGACGTGCTGATTTGAATGGTCAACGTTTAGGAATTAAAGGCGCATTTTTATATAAACTTGTTCCAGTTGTTGGCGAAATTATGAAGAGTCACTATCCAGAAGTTGTAGAACAAGAAGACTTTATTCAAAAAGTAATCAAGAACGAAGAAGAAAGATTCCAAGAAACACTTTCATCTGGTCTTAACTTACTTGACAACTTAATTGCGCAAGCAAAAGAAAATGACGATAAGACTATTTCAGGAAAAGACGCCTTCAAGTTATTTGATACTTATGGTTTCCCATATGAATTAACTGTTGAAGCTGCTGAAGACGCTGGCTTAAAAGTTGATAAGGCTGGCTTTGATGCTGAAATGAAGGCACAAAAAGAACGTGCACGTAATGCTCGTGGTAACTTACAATCAATGGGTTCACAAGATGTTACTTTAATGAATATTAAAGATAAGAGTGAATTCGAATACGGTAAGTTAGAAGAAGATCATGCCAAATTAATTGATATTGTTGTGGATGACAAATTAGTAGATAGTGCTGATGGTGAAACTGCAACTTTGATTTTTGATAAGACACCATTTTATGCAGAACGTGGGGGACAAGTTGCTGATCATGGTGATATTTATAACCAAAGCGGCGAATTAGTAGCTAAAGTAACAGATGTCCAACATGCACCTAATGATCAAAACTTACATTTTGTTGATGTGATCTTGCCACTTAAGAAAGGCGAAGAATATGTCCTTAAGGTCGATCAAAAACGTCGTCGTGGCCTTAAACATAATCATACTGCTACTCACTTGCTTCATGCAGCACTTCGTGAAGTTTTAGGCGATCATACTCACCAAGCTGGGTCATTAGTGGAACCTGATTACTTAAGATTCGACTTTTCAAGTTTAGAACCAATGACCAAACGTGAAATTGATAATGTTGAACGTTTAGTTAATGAGAAGATTTGGGAAGAAATTCCAGTAGAAACTACTGTAACTGATCCAGAAACTGGTAAGAAGATGGGAGCATTGGCCTTATTTGGTGAAAAATATGGCGATACTGTTCGAGTAGTTAAGATCGATGACTTTTCAACTGAATTTTGTGGTGGTACTCATAGTGAAAATACTGCTCAAATTGGTATGTTTAAGATTGTTTCAGAATCTGCTGTTGGTGCTGGTACTCGTAGAATTATTGCTGTTACTGGCCCTGAAGCTTACCAATATATGACTGATCATGATGAAATCTTAAAAGAAATTCAAAATGATGTTAAGGCTACTAAGGTTGAAGATGTTAAGACTAAGATTGATTCAATTGAAGATGATTTACGTGCAAGTCAAAAAGAAGTTGAGCAATTAAAGGCACAAATTAATCAAGCTAAAGCTGGCGATTTATTTAGTGACGTCAAGCAAGTCAAAGACCTTACTGTAATCGTCCAAGTAGCTGATGTTGAAGGCATGAATGATTTACGTGAATTAGCTGATAACTGGAAGAGTGCAGATAAATCTGATATTTTAGTCTTAGCTGCGGAAGTAAATGGTAAAGCTAATATGGTTATTAGCTTAGGAGATAAGGCACTAAAAGCTGGTCTTAAAGCC
The DNA here is from genome assembly GCF_014522305.1 of Lactobacillus sp. PV034. Lineage (NCBI taxonomy): Bacteria > Bacillati > Bacillota > Bacilli > Lactobacillales > Lactobacillaceae > Lactobacillus > Lactobacillus sp. PV034. The sequence continues at coordinate 1,563,598 of NZ_CP041982.1, forward strand.
GGTGATTTAATTAAACAAGCTGCTCCATTATTTGGCGGTGGCGGTGGTGGCCGTCCAAATATGGCTCAAGCAGGTGGTAAGAATCCAGCTGGTTTAAATGATGCCATTGCCCAAGTATTAAAAGATATTGAAGAAAAACAAAATTAATTGAGTTACGTTTTAATATCAAGTAAAATTAATAGTGATTAGTTAGATGGGAGGAGTTCTATGAGTTCGCTAGATAAAACTATGCATTTTGATTTTAATCAAAATAAAGGTAAAAATATTTATGATACTTTACAAGAAGTCTATGCCGCTTTGGAAGAAAAGGGCTATAATCCAATTAATCAAATTGTAGGGTACTTACTTTCAGGCGATCCCGCTTATATTCCTCGTCATAATGATGCACGTAACTTGATTTTGAGACATGAACGTGATGAAATTATTGAGGAATTAGTTAAAAGCTATTTAGGTAAAGATAAATAATGCGTCTTCTGGGACTAGATGTGGGTAGTAAAACTGTTGGCGTTGCGATTAGTGACCCTTTAGGAATTACTGCTCAAGAAGTAGAAACGATTCCGATTGATGAAACTAAAATGAATTTTGGGATGAAACGAATTAGAAAGCTAGTTCGCAAATTTCAAGTTGACGGTTTTGTCTTAGGATTACCCAAAAAAATGGATGGAACAAATGGAGAATCAGTCCAAAGAAGTAAGAATTATGGTCAAAGATTAAAAGATAAGTTTGCTTTGCCAGTATATTACGAAGATGAACGTTTAACCACCAAGGTAGCAAATCGCGTTTTAGTCCAAGAGGTTGGGATTCATGATCGGACTGAAAGAAAAAAAGTCATTGATCAGATGGCCGCTGTGCTTATTTTACAGAATTATTTGGAACGAACTAGAAAGGATAAACTAAACAATGAGTGAAAAAATAAATAATCAAGACTCTGAACGACAAATTACTTTAGTTGATGAAAATGGTAATGAAGAATTGTTTGAAGTATTATTTACTTTTACTTCAGAAGATTACGGGAAGTCTTACGTATTACTTTATCCTGCTGCCATTGGTGAAGATGATGATGTGGAAGTCCAAGCATTTTCTTACGATGCAGATGGAGATGGTGATGTAACAAGTTCTGATCTTCATGAAATTACTAATGATGACGAATGGAACATGGTGCAAGGAGTATTAAATACTTTTCTATCAGATGATCGCTTAAGTGGAGAATAGAGTGCTAGAAAAGGCTAGCTTAGCTAGTCTTTTTTAGTAAAAGGAAAAAATATGTTTTCATTTTTCATTATTTTAATATATGTTTATTGCCTTTATGTTGGTTACCGTCGCGGCCTAGCATATGAAGGACTAAGTGCTTTAGGATATTTAATAAGTTTTATAATTGCAGTACTTTTTTATAAACCATTTAGTTCATTATTGACCTTGTGGATACCTTATCCTTCAGCAAATGATCGCAGCAGGTTTGCCTTTTTTGATCAAACTACTGGTTTAACTTTAGATAAGTCATTCTATGCAGTTATTGCTTTTGTCATTATCTTGCTATTTTTCTATGGTATTTGGCGCATAATTATGCATGGATTTAATCAGTTAAAATTCGTTGAGATAAATAAGGAAATTAATACTTTAGCAAGTATTTTAATTGCTTTAATTATTACTCAAATTGGAGTTTATTTATTTTTATTTATCTTAGCAACTATTCCGTCTCCTGGGTTACAGAGTGCGCTAGGTAAATCTATCTTAGCTAATAGTATTTTGCGTTATACGCCAGGGTTATCAAATTTCTTTATAAATTTATTTATCAATGCAATTTAAAGTGGGGGTCCCGGTTATGGGCCCTCTTTTAGTAGGTATAAAAATGAATCCAAAAATTATTGAAAAATTAGAATATAAACGAATTACTAGTCAATTAAGTGATTTTGCAATTACTAGTCCAGCTAAAAAAGCAGCTCTTGATTTATTACCAAGTTCAGATTATGAAGAAGTAAATAAAATGCTTGCTCAAACACAGGTATTAAGCAATATATTGCGTATTAAGGGCCCCTTACCAATTACAGATTTTATTGACGTTAAACCTAGTTTGAAACGATTGAAAATTAAAGCTGATTTGAACGGTGAAGAATTAGGAAATATTTTTTTAGTTTTGGATCTAACACAAGATGTAAATAATTTTAGAGCTGACTTTGAAGATAGAGAAATTGATACTGATCCTATTAGGGAATATCTAGATAAGTTAATAGTTCCCGAAGATTTGTATAAAAAACTTGCTAAAGCAATTAGTAGCGATGGGCAGGTGCTTGATTCAGCCTCAGTAGCTTTAAGTAAAATTCGTCGTGCCCTTAAAGCTAATGAAAATGAAATCAAGAATAAGATGAATAGTTTTATTAAGGGAAATAACTCTAAGTATTTATCTGAACAAATTATTACTATTCGTGACGGCCGTTATGTTGTTCCAGTAAAACAAGCTTATAAAAATAAATTCGGCGGCGTGATTCATGATCAAAGTGCAAGTGGTCAAACTATTTTTGTTGAACCGGAATCAGTATTAACCATCAATAATCGCCAGCAAAATTTACAAGCAGAAGAGCGTCAAGAAATTAGAAATATTTTAAAAGAATTATCTGCTTTTACGGCTGATTTTATTACTGAAATTGCAGCGGATGCTGAAGTATTGACACAGTTGGATTTCTTGAGTGCAAAAAGCAAATTGGCTAAAGCAATGAAAGCAACAGAGCCAGTTTTAACAAATAATCAAGTCTTGAATTTGCGTAAAGCACGTCATCCCTTAATTGATCCTAAAAAAGTCGTAGCTAATGATATCGAATTAGGAGAAGAATTTGATACCATGCTAATTACCGGGCCAAACACAGGTGGTAAAACAATCACCCTTAAAACTATGGGGCTACTTCAATTAATGGCACAGTCAGGTTTATTTATTACAGCTGAGGAAGGTAGTAAAGTAGGCGTCTTTAACGAAATTTATGCTGATATTGGTGATGAGCAATCAATTGAACAGTCTTTGAGTACTTTTTCTTCTCATATGGATCAAATTATCAAGATTATGAACCAGGCAAATGCGCAAGATTTGGTATTAATTGATGAGTTAGGTGCTGGTACTGATCCTGAAGAAGGTGCTAGTCTTGCAATTGCAATTTTGGATGATTTACAAGCAACTGGTTGTAAAATTGCGGTTACTACGCACTATCCAGAATTGAAGCTTTATGGTTATAACAGAGTTCGGACAACTAATGCATCTATGGAATTTGATTTAGAGTCACTTTCACCAACATATAAATTAAGAATTGGGGTGCCTGGACAAAGTAATGCCTTTGCTATTGCTAAACAACTAGGAATGGATGAGCAGGTTGTTGCTAATGCCCAGAATCTAGTTAAAGATGAAAACAGTGATATTAATCATATGATTGATCGGTTAACTGAACAAACTAAGCAGGCAGAAGATTTACGGATACGTTTGGAAAAAGACGTTAGCCAGAGTGAAAATCTGAAAAAGCAGCTTCAAGATGGCCTAGATTGGTACAATCAACAAGTAAATAAGCAATTAGAGAATGCTCAAGAAAAAGCAAATGAACTTGTAGCGAAAAAACGTAAAAAAGCAGATAAGATTATCGCTGACTTAGAACAGCAACAAAAATCTGGCGCGATGGTCCGAACTAATAAGGTAATTGATGCCAAAGGTGCACTTAATAGTTTAGAAAGAGAAAGCTCTAATTTAGCTAAAAATAGAGTACTACAGCGTGAAAAGAGACGCCATCATGTAAATGTTGGAGATACGGTGAAAGTACTCTCGTATGGTCAATCTGGTCAGATTACTAAGAAGCTAAGTGAACATGACTACGAAGTACAAATTGGCATTTTAAAATTAAAAGTTAGTGATCGTGATATTGAAAAAACAGGGACTACTAATAGTAAAAAGAAAAAGACTGAGGTTTCTGTTCGTTCAAGTAGAGGGTTACGTTCTCACAATGCCCACTCCCAATTAGATCTTCGTGGTCAGCGTTATGATGAAGCAATGACAAACTTGGATCGCTATATTGATTCAGCTCTTTTAAGTGGACTTAATAGCGTCACTATTGTTCATGGTATTGGTACAGGTGCTATTCGTAAGGGTGTGCAGCAATATCTTAAACGCAATAAGCATGTTAAAAGCTTTGGTTATGCTCCAGCTAATGAAGGTGGAACAGGGGCAACTATTGTTGAATTTAAATAAAGCTTTTCACTTGCAAAAAGTAAGTAAAGCGTTAGAATATAGGTATAAATATTTTAGAAGTTAAAAAGAGAGGTATGTCTTATGGTTGAAGAAATTAATGACAAATCTTTTGAAAATGAAACCAGTGAAGGTGTTGTATTAACTGACTTTTGGGCAACTTGGTGTGGTCCATGTAAAATGCAATCTCCAGTAATTGAACAATTATCTCAAGAAATGGATGATGTAAAATTTACGTCAGTTGATGTTGACCAAAACCAAGATCTTGCAAAAGAACTTGGTATTATGGCTATTCCAACTTTAATTATTAAGAAGGATGGCAAGATTGTTGACCGTTTAACTGGTTACACTCCAAAAGAAAAGTTAGAACAAATTTTAGATCAATATACTGATTAAGAAAAAGCACTGACGTCACGTCAGTGCCTTTTTCTTAATCTGTTTGAACCGTAATTTCAACGGTTTGCTTTTTTTCGTTTACGCTTGCTGCAGCTTCAGTAGGAGTTCCATTTTGTCTTTCGATACATTCAGCGATAATACCACATTCTAGAGAAAATTCATCACTCCCACTGGCAATACGATCTTGCACAATTTGACCAGAAAGTTCAAATGACGCTGATCTTTTTCGTTCTTTGAGAATTTTAAGTGTACCAAATTCAGCCATATCAAAAAATTCAGGCAGGTCAGTCACGCTTGAAAGATCATATTTGCGACTAACATGCTTACCAGCCCAATAAAGAATTTGCTCTGTATCTTGACCTAAGATTTGCGGTAAAATAGTATCTCGATATAGTGAATTTAAAAAATATAAGTGTTCTTGATTGTCTGCCATAATTTCATTTCCTTTTTGTCTTCTTTAGTATTTTAACCTAAAATAAGTAAAGTAGAAAATATTTTTCTCTTCAATATATAGTGAAGGAGTTAACTGATGGATAATCGTCCAATTGGAGTATTAGATTCAGGTTTAGGTGGATTGACGGTTTTGAAGAAGGTAATCAAGAAATTACCTAATGAATCCACTATCTTTATAGGTGATCAAGCTCATATGCCATATGGGGATCGAAGTGAAAAAGAAATCATTGATTTGACAATGGCGAGCGTTGATTTTTTATTGAAAAAAGATGTTAAAGTTATTATTTTTGGTTGTAATACCGCAACTGCAGTAGCAATGCCAATTATTCAAAAACAAGTACCAGTTCAATTAATTGGGGTAATCCAGTCAGGAGCATTAGCAGCTTCAAGAGAAACAAAAAATAAAAAAGTTGCTGTTTTAGGTACGACTGTAACGACAGAAAGCCATGCATATCAAAGAGAAGTTAAGGGCCGCAACCCAGAAATTGAAGTAAAAGAATATGCACAACCTCTCTGGGCTCCTTTAGTTGAAACTGATCCCGATGAAAAAGAGAAACTTGCAGTTGTCCGAAAAGGAATAGAGGAAATCAAAGATCAAGATTTTGATACTTTAATTTTAGGTTGTACTCATTATCCACTATTAATGGATGAAATTAAGGCTAATTTAGACCCCTCAAAGCAAATTCTAGATCCTGCTGATCAAGTGGCTCAGTATACATATAATGTTCTTAAACGCGATAATATGCTTGCTCAGGGAAAAGCTGAGCATGAATACTTTACTACCGCTACTAATACAGAGAAATTTAACAAATTGGCACAAAAATGGATGGAAGATTCTTCTATTCAATCTAAGCATGTTGATGATTAAAAGAAGTGGAAGTTAAAATGAAACCAGATACCTTATTATTTGCTACCAATAATCAAAATAAAGCTAAAGAAGTAGCTGAAGCACTAAAAAAGGCAAATTTTCCTTTAAAGGTCATCACTAACCGCGACTTAGTTGATCCACCTGAAGTTGTTGAAAGTGGCACAACATTTTTAGCAAATGCCAAATTAAAAGCGCATGCTTTAGCAGAGTTTAGTAATTTACCAACTCTTGCTGACGATTCTGGACTTAAAGTAGATAAATTAAATGGTGCACCCGGAGTTCATTCCGCCCGTTTCGCTGGAGAAGCTCATAATGATGCCTTAAATAATGCCAAGTTATTAGCAGAATTAGGTGGAGTACCAGAAGAAGAAAGAACAGCTACTTTTCATACGACGATGGTAGTTGCATGGCCAGAACATTTTGATGATGATCTAGTGACTGAGGGCGAGATTAAAGGACGAATTCTTACTTATCCTCAGGGTGAAGGGAAGTTTGGTTATGATCCATTATTTTTTGTCCCTAATAAAGGCAAAACTTTTGCTGAAATGACAACTGATGAAAAAAATAGTATTTCTCACCGAGGACAGGCTCTAAGAAAATTATTAGCTGAACTACCAGCTTGGTGGCAAAAGATGGAAAAATTAACTAAGTAAAAAAGTGGAAGAAAGATAAAACTTTCTTCCACTTTTATTTTTAGCTTAGTGCAATATTATGTTTTTTTAGAGCTTTAATATATTCACTAAGATAAGTATTTTTAACTTTGGCTTCCCAGCCTGATACTACTTGGAAGTGAATATTATAAGTTAAAATATTACCATTTTGTCCTGTAAGACCAACGATGGTTGGGCCCTTTTTTATTCTTCGTTTAAAAGTGCCTTTAAGCAATTCATTAGTGGTTTCAATAATTTGGTTTAATTCATGTAAATCGGTAGTTACACTTACTTGGAGGTTAATATCGACTCCGATGCCACCTCGAGTTACATTTTCAACCACGGTAATATTGCGATTAGGAATATAAGTAATAGTTCCATCATAGTTTTTAAGGCGAGTAGTACGTAAGCCAAGAGCTTGTACGGTTCCAGTATAATTTCCAATTTTGACAATATCTCCAACATCGAATTGGCCTTCACTTAAAATTACTAGGCCATTTACCATATCGCTTACAAAGCCTTGTGCACCCATCCCTAAAGCTAGGGAAACAATTCCAGCACTGGCTACTAAGGTTCCAACAGGTAAGCCGAGAATTGAAAGTACACTATATAAATAAAACAGGAGTAGGGTATATTGAAAAATATTCATTGAAAGCTCAGAGAGGGTGCGCTTTCGACCAGTAATTTTATTCTTAAATTTAGAATTATTAATGACATATTTTGCAATGAGAGTTTTCCCAATTCGCCAAATTATTAAGAAAATTACTGAGGTAATTGCAAGCTGAATTGTCTTTCCCAGTAAATTATGAGCAACATCATCCCAATCAATGGGGGAAATTTTGTTGGAAGTTGCTTTATATTTTGAAACAAATGAAGAATAATTCATCTCATAACTCCTTTACTTTGATGTTTGTAGTATATCAAATTATCGGAGGCTATTCATTGCTTGCTTAATTAATTAATGCTAGACTTTAAAGTGAATAGGAATTATTGATGGAGGTAATTTATGACTATTTCATTTGGTGCTCTAGCTGGATTAATTGCTGCTATTGCTTTTCTTATTTTAGTTTTATTTACACTTCCAATATTGGTTAAGTCAGTAAAAACAATTAATAAAGTAAATGTAACTTTAGATAGTACAAATAAAACTATTAATGAGCTCACTGCTCAAGCTTCAGTATTAATGAAGCAAACAGAGGATTTACTTGATAAAAGTAATGATTTATTAGCTGATATAAATAAAAAGTCTGAAGATCTTGATCCAGTTGTTAAAGCAGCAGCAGATTTAGGTCGAAGCGTTTCCGGAATTAATGAATCTTCAAAAGATTTGGTAAACCGCATGGCAAAAAATCATGCTAGAAGAAGAAGCTTTAGCATTTTAGGTTCATTAACAAGCCGAATTTTTGCTAGACGTAAACGTAGAAATGGTGAAGATTAAATTATAAAGGAGATCTTGCATTATGAAAAAAGTATTTAGTTTTGCATTAGGAAGTATTGTTGGTTTGGGTGCAGGTTTAATTGCAGCATCAATGTTTCTTCCAGATGATACCGAAGATGAATTAAAAAAGAAAATCTCAGAGAATGATAAAATTCAAAATTTAAAGGAAAAATATAATAAGGGAACTGAAGTGCTCAGAACTCAATTAAAATCTTTCCCAAAGAGTGTTGATGATGATTCTGAATTGAAAGACTTTGACGATATTGTCATTGATGGCTCTGCAGATGATTTAGGTGAAGACGAAAAAGCTGATAAGAATGCTGTTTCTGATTTATCTAATGCCGAAGCTGATAAGAATTAATCACTTTCTTTATCCAGTAAATTAAAAGGACTGAAGTAGATATTGACTTCAGTCCTTTTTGTCATTCTATTAATCCTTTGCCGGAATATATTTTAGGTCTTTCGGAGTATGGGTAAAGGTTTCAAAGCCATGATTAGTTACAACACCACAGTCTTCAATTCTGACTCCTGCTACATTTGGAATGTAAATACCGGGTTCGATTGAAAAACACATTCCCTCTTGAAGGACAATGTCATTGCCTTCCATAATTTGTGGTTCTTCATGAACATTTAAGCCAATACCATGACCTAAACGGTGTATAAAGTATTCTCCATAGCCAGCTTTAGTAATAATATCTCTAGCTACAGCATCAAGTTCTGCAGCAGTGATTCCAGGTTTTGCAGCATCGATAGCAGCTTGTTGGGCTTCACGGTCTACTTCGTAGATTTCCTTTTCTAAATCTGTCGGAGTACCATAAGCTACTGTACGACTTGAATCCGATGCATAACCATTATGCATGGTTCCAAGATCAAATAAAACTAATTCGTTAGGCTCAATTTTGTTCATAGTAGGACCTAGGTGAGGATTAGCTGCATTTTTACCGGCCTGTACAATCGTTTCAAAACTTGTATGCATAACACCTTTTTGGAGTTTTAATTGATAATCAATTTGTCCGGCAACGTAACGTTCGGTAACTCCATTGCGTAAAGCATCGAATCCAACAGTGAAAGCAAAATCAGCTTCCTCTCCTGCAGCCTTCAGTTGTTTGATTTCGTCTTCAGTTTTAACTAAACGTGCCTTTGCAATAAAAGGCGAAACATTGGCAGCGAAAATTGAATTAGGAAAAGCAATTTTTAATTGTTCAGAGCGATCAACAGATAGATGATTTTTTTCAATCGCAATATTTGCAACAGAATTGACTTTATTTTTGACTAAACTTGCAATTTTTTCCCAAGGATTTTCGTGATCAAGATAGCCATAAACATCACCATCCCATGCTGAAGCCTTAGCTTCTTCAACATTAAGCTCTGGAGCAAAAATAAATGCTGGAGCATCTTTAAATGCAAGTAATGCAAAAATTCTTTCATGTGGCTCCATACTATAACCAGTAAAATAATTGATACTAAGTGGATCTGATATATAGGCAACATCGTTATTGGTATCAATTAACCATTGTTGTAACTTATCAAGATTTTTCATAGAATAGCTCCTTTTTGGATTAACTTGTTAAGGTGAGTATAGCATAATTTTTGCGAAAGAAGTTTGAAATTACATGATAAAACTTGCAATGAAGAAGTATTATTGATAAGTTAAGAAGGAATGGAGTGTGAAAACGGATGCAAAAACAGGAAGTTACAATTTATGATGTTGCCCGCGAAGCTAAAGTTTCGATGGCAACTGTTTCACGTGTTGTAAACGGCAATAATAATGTTCGTAAGGAAACACGAGATCGTGTACTTAAAGTAATAGAGCGTCTCCACTATCAACCAAATGCTGTCGCACAAGGTCTAGCTTCGAAAAAGACAACTACTGTTGGACTTATTGTGCCTGACTTTTCTAACTTACACTTTGCAGAGCTATCTCAAGGAATAAATGATATTGCAACTTTATATAAGTACAATATTCTTTTATCTAGTGTTGGAAATACTTTAGTCGGGGATGATCATGTAATTCAAAACTTACTTAATAAACAAGTTGACGGCATTATTTATATGGCTGATCAAATTTCTGAAAAGGGTAAAGAAACTTTATTAAGATCAAAAATTCCCGTAGTATTAGCAGGCACTTTATCTGAAAATAAGGAAACATTTGGTAGTGTTGCAATTGATTATAAAAAGGCAGTAGAAGAGTCACTTGAAATCTTTTATCAAAATGGAAAAAGAAACTTTGCTCTTGTTCTAAATAATCCTGAAACTTATTTAAGTAGCAAGGAATTAATTCCTGCATTTAATCAATTTGCTCAAGAGCATAAATTGAGTAATAATCATGTTTATAGTGATATCTCAACCTATGAGGATGGTTATAACTTAGTTGATCAATTAAGACAAGATAAGATTGATGCAGTTATTACGCTAAAAGATATGACTGCAGGTGGTATTATCAATGGAGCCCTAGAAAAGGGAATGACTATCCCAAAGCAATTAGAAATTATTTCAGCTGGATCAACAAATGTAGCCAAATTGGTAAATCCTCAACTAACTGTAGTCCAACAACCTCTTTATGATATTGGTGCTATGGCAATGAGAATGTTGACTAAATTAATGAATAATGAAACAGTCGAGGACAAAAATATCAAGGTTCCTTATCTTTTATTAAGAGGTAAGACGACTCTTTAATTAGATAATAAAAAGAACGGAAGTTAGCTTCCGTTCTTTTTTATTGCCCGTTATTTTCCGAGACTTGATTATTTTCCGTTGCTGCTTCAGCACTATCTGCATTAGTAGAGGGTGCTGCTTCATTGTTTGAAACTGAGGCATCGGCAGCATTGCTTGTGTCATTAGATTTATTACCATTACCATTTCCCGAACTACCTTGTCCGGAATTAGCTTGCTGGTCATTTGCACCAATATTTCTTTCTGAAGTAGAGGAGCCCTTGCTATTCACGTTACTTTCTTTGCCGTAATATTCATCATTAGAAGGGTTACCATTTGCTACTGCAAAGAGATCATCTAAGTTACGTTTCTTAGAAATTGTCTTTCCAGTATAAATCAGAGTTTTGCCATAATCATTATCCATATCATCAAGATAATCATAGAATAAGCGGTAATCTTTATGAGAAGCTCCTATACCAAATTCACTGTTAGCTTCAGGAGCAGGGGATAAGCTTAAAGCAGTAACTTTCTTGCCAGAAATACGGTAATCTTCACCATCAAAGTTAACCGTACCAGGAAGCGTACCTGTTTTCTTTACCACTCGATTCTCATAAACACTATCTGGCTTAGGCATTTTCTTGCTAAGATTAAAGATTGATGGATCTTCTTGGTATAAAGCATTTGCAATATTAGCCCATAACTGAAGATTGGTTTCACTTGAGTTAGTATCTAAGGTGTAAGAGTGGCCATAGAAATTGTCATAACCAATCCAACTTGAGATAGTTACTCCAGGAGTCGCACCGTTGAACCAAATATCACGGTAATCATTACTTGTACCAGTTTTACCAATTAAACTCTTAGTGCTAAATTGTAATGAACTCTTGAGACTTGATGCAGTACCACTGGCAACCACTTGGTGTAACATCTTTTGCATGATATAGGTAGTTCCTTTAGAGAAGACTTTGGTCTTTTTGGTGTGGTGTTTATAGAGCACGCGACCAGTAGGATCAGTAATTTCATCAATGTAGTAAGCAGAGCTGCGGTTACCATTATTGTAGAAATTAGAGAAGGCACTGGCATTATCAGCAACTGAGAAACCATAATCGGTACCACCAAGAGCTAATCCAAGGTTTTCGTATTCACTCTTGCTAAGGTTCAAACCTAATTTCTTCATAGTTGCTTGTTCATCAATACCCCGTGTATGAAGAAGTTTATTATAAATATTTACTGCTGGAAGATTATATGATTTTGCTAACGCTTCTTGTGCAGGAATAAAGCGGTTTTCAATCGTCATATTGTAATCGGTTGGAATATAATTTCCATAATTTTTAGGGAAATCGGCGATTGCAGTTTGACTAGAAATAATTTTATGTTCAATTGCAGGAGCATATACTAAGTAAGGCTTAATTGAAGAACCAGGAGAACGATAAGTATCAAAGGCATGATTTATCTGTGAATTTTTAAAATCAACACCACCGGAAAAGGCTAAAACTGCACCCGTTTCATTATCGATAGCAACACTACCATTTTCAACGTTTTCAGTTGTGTTCACGTATTTATTAGTGGATTGGTCATAATCTTCACTAGTATGACTTTCACCCAGATTAGATTCTTTTACTGCAGTCTGCATTGCCTGGTAAAGTGGTTTGCGAATCGTAGTATGAACTGTATAACCCTTTTCGTGTAATAATTGGGTTGCATTTGCTAGATACTGATTATATTGGTTGGTATCCTTTTTTACATCCGAAGGATTAAGTCCATCTTGCTGAATTAAATCATCAGCAATTATCTCTGAACTCTTATTCATCACTAAATTAAATAAGTATGAATTTTGTTTCTTTTGTTTCTTTGCTTTACCTGGTTTTAAGAAATCTTTAGTTAAATCGTATTTCTTAGCAGATTCATATTGTTCTTTAGTAATATCACCATTACGATACATTCTAAATAAAACAATATCTTTACGGCGCATACCCAAGGAAATATTACTTTTCAGCTTGCCGTTTACTGTATAAGGAGTATAAACAGAAGGACTTTGTGGTAAGCCAGCGATAAAAGCGACTTCAGGTAAGGTCAGATCATTTAGATCTTTACCAAAAATTCCTTGAGCAGCAGTTTTTATTCCGTTAATGTTTTCACCATTATTATTTTTACCATAAGGTGCAGAGTTTAAATATGCGCGTAAAATCGTATCCTTAGAGAAGTTTTGTTCAAGTTTATGTGCATAAAACATTTCAGTTATTTTGCGACGCCAAGTAGTCTGACTAGTCAAAAATTGCATTTTTACCAGTTGTTGCGTTAGCGTTGAACCACCCGTTTGGACACCAATTCCCGTAAATTCTGAAATAACAGCTCTGACTAATGACTTGGGAAGCACACCTTTATGTTCGTAAAAAGTTTCGTCTTCGGTAGCAGTGACTGCCTTTTTGATTAACGGTGTAATTTCTTCATCACTCGCCTTGTCAACTTTAATATCAGAATTAACTTTGGCAATTTTTTGGTTACCAGAATAATATAAAGTAGCGGAACTTTGGGCATGATTAATTGGTCGATTAAGTTGACTTACAGTTGGAATAGGGGGTTGCCGTACGATTCCAACAGCGTAGCCACTACCAAAGCCTACAAGTAAAAAAATAATAAAGGCTAAAATAGCAAAAGCATAATGAAAAATACGATGGAGAGTAAGATAAGTTACTCCCGCGTAAAAAGATAGTTTGCTTTCATCAGATTCTTGAGCTAATTCATTAACTTTGGGACCAGCCGTCAAGAAATTAATAAATTTTTCTTTTAAATTTTTCACAATAAATTCCTTTTTATAATGTACTTTTCCTTATTATAGCAAAAAGGACGGTTAATTAACCGTCCTTTTTTGAATTGTAGCAATATTATAAAAATTATTTAGTTAATTCATAGATTGCTTGGGCATAAATAGCAATTGAATCAATCCAATCGTCAACCTTCATATATTCATTAGGTTGGTGCATTACTAAAGGAGCACCTTCAGGTTGTGCACCAAAAGCTACCCCATGTTCAAATAAGCGACCATAAGTACCGCCACCGATAACTACTTCATGGCCCTTTTTACCTGTTTGTTCTTCGTATACTGAAAGTAAAGTTTGAACTAAAGGATCAGTAACTGGAACATAGTGAGGAGCTTCGTTTTTACCATTAACACGTGCAACTAAAATATCGCCATATTTTTCATTGATTTGTTCGCACATTTTTTCGGGATTCGTACCTTGAGGGTAACGGACATTGTTCAAAATGTAAGCATCTTGGCCTTCTACTTTAAAGATTGAAGGTGAACTTGCAATATCGCCCATTAAATCGTCATGGTGAGCAATACCCAATTTTTCACCATGGAAATCTTTGTGTTCAACAGTAGCAATAAAATGGAGGAAGTTCTTAACTTGACCACCAAAATCAAGTGAATCAAGGAATAAAGCAAGGTAGGTTGCAGCGTTACGACCAGTTTCTGGAGCAGAAGCATGAGCACCTTGACCAGTTAAAGTTAAAAGAGCGCGGCCACTGACCATTTCAAACTTACCTTCGAGATTATGTTCTTTAAGGAATAAGTCGTATTTAGGCTTGATGCTTTCTAAATCTTCACCATTTAATTGAGCAGTAGCAGTTTGGGGAATAACGTTAGCAGCAATACCGGCATTAAAGGTCCAAAGTTTTACGCTACCTTCGTTAAAGTCATCTTTAAAGTCTAATTTTAAAGTTACAATACCTTGTTCACCGTTAATGATTGGAAATTCTGCATCAGGTGAGAAAGCAACATCAGGTGCAGGTTGATGCTTAAGGTAGTATTCAATTCCTACCCAATCGGTTTCTTCATTAGTACCTACAACAAAGTCAATCTTTTTCTTTGGTTCAAAACCATGTTCTTTTAAAATTAACATACCGTAGTATGCAGCAAGAGATGGCCCCTTGTCATCAGCACTACCACGACCGTAGATTTTGCCATCTTTGATAGTCATTTTGAAAGGATCAGTCTTCCAGCCATCACCAGCAGGAACAACATCCATGTGACCAATGATACCTACACGCTTATCGCCTTCACCGTAATTGATACGACCAGCATAGTTATCAAAGTTTTCTGTATCAAAGCCATCACGTTTAGCAAATGAGAGAAACTTCTTCATTGCTTTAACAGGTCCTGGTCCTACAGGATATTCCTTACTTGCTTCATCTAAATTTTCGGCAGAATCAATTGCAATTAATTCACCTAGATCTCTTAGAATGTCATCTTTCTTTTCTTTAGCTAATTTTTTATAATCTAGTTCCATAATTAACTCCTTTATTAATTATTGTCTATCATTATATATTATTGCATTTTCAGCTCGATAAGTATTCCAAAAATTGAAACTTACAACTCTATTGTGAGTTAAAGTTGGGAAAAGAGCAATATTTGTGGCTTGTGAACTTTTAGGTAGTTGGCGATATTCTTTAAAGGTAAGTGAATTTGAATTAAACAAACCATAATATAAGATGTCAGTTGCTTTAACCCAACCTTGTTTTGTTAAAATCCAATTAATTTTTTCACCGCCGTTAACTGCTAGAATCTGATATTTTTGGTTGGGATTTAAGGAAGATGTTAAATGAGAGTTTTGAGTAGGTTGTTGATAAGTTTGAGCTAATTTAGTTTTAGATATGACTTGTAAGTTCCAATAAGGTAGAACATTTTTAGGATCTAAATCTAAACTAACGGCATCGGCAGGAACGAATTCTTTATCACCGATTTGATAGAAAATTTTATTATCATTTACAACAGCTGAAGAAACGTGAACAGGTTGTAAGAAATTAAGTGATTCATTAGTTTTAGTTTGAATATATGGATTTTCGGTACTATTAAGAGGGGCGCGCCCGAAATAGTAGCCATCTTTATTGATACTATACTTTTTAGTTCCGTCTTTAGCTAACTTGTACTTATATCCAGTTGCTGGGAAGTTGGTTACGACACCATCAATATCATTATTAATGAGCCAGTTCCATAATTTAGGTGATTCATTCATCTCAGCCCAGACAAAAACTTTTTTATCTAATTTATGGAGTTGGCTAATTAAATCAGGATTATCAGTAATAAGATCCGAAGAAATGTTTACACCATTAACATAAGAAAGTACTTCAAAGTTAATTCGCTTAAGAGATCCAACAATAAAAAAACGCGGTACACTTGGCAATAACTTACTCATTTTTTCTAAACTGCTTGCAGAAAAAGAATGAATCATTACACGATCTTGCATATGATATTTTTTGATGCTTTTTGCAAGTAAGTCTTCCATGTTTTTGGGATAACCATGTGAAGTTTTCTTTGTTTCAATTAAAAACTTAGTTTTTGGTTTATTCTTATAATATTGAAATAATTGATCCAAAGAAATTATATGTTCACCATTAGGCTGAGTTAGTGAGTGTAAATAGTTAAAATTGTTTTGTGATACAATAACCGATGACCCGACAACTCTTGAAAGATCACGATCGTGTGAGACAACCAAGATATTGTCTTTGGAAACATGCAGATCAAGTTCAACATAATCTGCACCATCTTCGAAAGCGGAGTTGTCACTTTGAATAGTTTCTTCAGGATATTTGGATGGATTACCTCGGTGACCTATAACCAAAAATCCAGAATTAAAAACAAAGATAATCGTTAATATTAAAGTAAAAAAAGATAAATGTTTAACCTTCATATATTCACCTCTATCTTTTTAACGATAGCATGGTTATAATATTTTTTCTATATAAAACATGAGGGAAGATAAATTTAGAAACATTAGGTGGAAAATTATGGCTAGTAAGTATCAACAACTAAATTTAATCGAAGAAGTTACCCGTAATGATGGTACTAAATATTATGAAATATCGAATGTTGATCAAAATGGTATTGCTGAATTGGCAGTAGATCAGGGAAAAATTAAAAGAGTAAGAATTTTACAGCTGAATTTAGCTCGTACTAAAGCACTGCAGACTTACGAGAAGTATATTAATGAGACCTATGAACTGGAAACATTATTGAATGAAGATGATTGGAAACATCCAGAATGGGTTGAATGGGATAAGCCAAAAGGGAAAGTACTTGATGCATATCATAGTATTTTAAAAGCAAATCGCATTGGATAGGTAATATGAAAAATAAAGCGAAGTTTAACGATAAAAAAGACAATAATTTTAAGAAAAAAGAACGCGAGCAGCCAACTGAGCCTGTCAAAAAGTTTCATCCTGATGCTCATATTGTTATGGGAGAAGGGGAGTTACTGATTGAGGGACGTAAGTATGAAATTCTTACTAATGAAAAAAATGCTTTGGATGTTTCGCTCTTAAAAGAAAAATATGATCCTTTTTTGAATCAATATGACTATCTTGTCGGTGATATTGCAAGTGAGCATTTAAGATTAAAGGGATTTTATGATAGTAAAGACCATGTTGCAATCGATAAAAAGGCACTTACAATTGTGGATTATCTTGATGAATATTCTAATCCCGGTAGTCCGTATTTTATTCTTCACTTAATTGGAGAAAACCAGGTTAAAAGGGTGGTTTTGGGACGTAAAAATAAGCATAAAAAACGGAATTTACATAGTTATTCGGGAAAAAGACATAATTTTAAAGAGAGAAAAGTACGTAAAACTACCTTGAATTCTCATCATGGCAAGGTAGTTAAAAAAAGTAAAAATAGGGGATTTATTATTAAAAAGAGAGGAGACAAGTAATGAAAAAATATAATGCTTACCTAATAGATTTAGATGGAACTATCTATCGAGGTAGTGACACAATTGATTCTGGAGTAAGATTTGTTAAAAGGCTTCAAGAAAAAAATATTCCCTATCTTTTTTTAACAAACAATACGACCCGTACTCCGGAAATGGTTGTAGCTAAGTTAAAAGGACACGGCATTGAAACTGATGTTAATCATATATACACGCCAGTTTTAGCTGCGAAAACTTATCTAAAAGAACAAAATCTAACTACTACTAAAATTCCTGTTTATTTAATTGGCGAGCAAGGCTTAATAAACGGATTCTTATCAGATCCTCGATTTTATTTGGATGCACAAAATCCAAAATATGTAATAGTGGGGATGGATACTGATTTAACCTATAAAAAAGTCCGTACTGCATGTCGAGCAATTAGGAATGGCGCTACTTTTATAGGAACAAATGCAGATAAGGTATTGCCAGCAGCAAATGAGTTTCTTCCTGGAAATGGTTCACAGTGTAAAATGATTGAGGAAGCAACTGGACAAAAGCCAATCTATATTGGAAAACCGGCTAGTCCAATTATTGAATATGCCTTACAATTAATTAATAAAAATAAGGATGAAGTGGTAATGGTAGGCGATAATTATCAAACTGATATTAAAGCTGGGATGGATAATGGCTTAGATACTATCTTGACGCTTACTGGGGTATCTAATTTAGAAGAGGTTGAAAAAGAAGAAGCTCAACCAACTTATATTGTTAAGAATATGGATGATTGGAAATTATGAAAAGTAAACCTTTAATTGCAATAATCTATAACTTTTTTAATTCCCTATCATTGGCGACAATAGCTACTATTGTGATTAGTTATCCGCTATTAGCTCTATTTACCCTTGGTCAAAAAAATTATCTAATTGTTTATCAATCGATTCCATCAATTATGTATGCTTACGGACAATTATTAATTTATCTTTTGTGGCCATTTTCAACTAAATTACAGATGCGAAATTTTCCTACCTCAGTTTCTGCCGCGGAACACTTTTATGAATGTAAGCTTTTGTTTAGTTTGGCCCTAATCGTTTTTATAATCGGCTTAATCATATATTTATATTTAAAAAGAAGAAAAAAGGTTGGCTATATTGCTTTAACCAAAAATGAGGCAATATTTTTTATGATCTTGCCAATTATCTTATTACCTTTAGCATTAACGAATTTCGATGAATTTTTTATTAGTTTTCATCAAATGATTTTCCACAATAATAATTGGTTGTTTGATCCTAATACGGATCCTATTATTAATGTATTAACAGAAAATTTTTTTGCTGCTTGTTTTGCAGTTGCAGGAATAGTATATGAGATGTATTATAGCCGCTACTTATTTAGCAAATAAAAAAGAACTTCATTAGCGAAGTTCTTTTTTTAATGCTATCTTTTTTTGAAGCCACATGATTAATGGTGGTAGGACCGAAATTAAAATAATTCCAATTACAATTAAAGAAAAGTGTTCTTGGACAATAGGAATATTACCAAAGAAGTAACCCAAAGCTGAGAAAAGACTTACCCAGCAAAATGCGCCTAAAATATTATAGAAGATAAAAGTTCGATAATGCATTTTACTTGCACCTGCTACGAAAGGTACAAAAGTTCTAATAAAGGGAATAAAGCGTCCAAGTAGAATTGTAATACCTCCGTGTGTATCGAAGAAGTTTTCTGCAGCTTTACGATGATTCTCGTTAATTAGTTTGTTGAACCAATTATGATCAGCACTTTTTGTTTCAGACCAGTGTCCAATCTCATAGTTAGAAGAATCGCCGATTATAGCTGCTAATAAAAACAAAAAATAGCAAAGCCAGATATTTAAACCATATTTAGGGGATGCTGCCATGGCACAAGCGGCAAAAACAAGTGAATCGCCAGGTAAAAAGGGAAAAATTACCACTCCAGTTTCGACAAAAATTATTGCAAATAAAATAAGATAGGACCAATTTCCGAAGGTGTTTACCAAAGTAACCAGGTGATCATCAATATGCAAAATAAAATCGATTAGATTCATTATTTAATAACCTTTCTATAATTATTAGATACTTGTTGAGTGTAGGGTGATTTTTTTATTAGGAAATAGATTAGCCATGATATTAGTGATAGCTATTTGTGCTTCACCAAACCCTAATGCAATCATTGGTACGCGTCCTTCATATTCTACACTATCTCCGACGGCATAAATACCTGGAATATTAGTTGCCATAGTTCGATCAACTTTAATGCCACCAGCGCAAAGCTCAAGACCCCACTTTTTTAAGAGACGATTATCCGACTTAAAGCCATATGCAATAAAGATATTATCGAAATTGGATGTAATAAGCTCTTTATTGCCTACCTTATTAAGGGTGATTTCTAATGATGTTGTCTTTGATTGTAATTTTTTTGGAAGGTAAGGAGTAGTAATTTTAACATTTTTTAAATTTTTGAGTTTATCAAGAGAGGCTTCTAGTCCTCTAAATTCTGGGCGTCTATGGATTAAAGTTAATTCTTCAACTTCTGGAGCTAATTGAAGAGCCCAATCTAAAGCTGTATCACCACCGCCTAAAACGGCTACCTTTTGATGTTGATATTTTTTGGGATCAGTCATGAAATAGTTAATAAATTTATCTTCAGCTTCAGAGGTCTTAATAGGTAAAGTTTTCGGATGAAAAGCTCCTAATCCTGTAGTTAACAAAATAGTTTTAGCCTTATATTCATTATTTATAATAAAGAAATCATCATTTTTGGTAATTGATTCAACTCGGTAGTTAGATTTAAGTTTATTATTAATAGAAAATTTAAGTTGTTCTATAAGGTTATAACCACTTATTGTTGGATATGCTGGAATATCTTTAATTTGTTTATTTGGGTATAGCCATTTTACTTGTCCTCCAAATTGATCGAGGACTTCAAAAGTAATTGTGCTTAAATTGTGCAGCTGAGCAAATTGAGTTGCAAATAATCCAATTGGACCGCCCCCAATAATTGCTAAGTCAAAGGTTGTCATATAGTTTGCTCCTTATGAGTTTGTTTAAAGGTATCAAATATTAGCTTTTACAATTAACTAGCTTACAATAAAGCTAGGGGAAGAGAAAGAGATGAATTAAGATGAACCTTCAAATCGGACAAATAGTAAAAGGTGTGATTAATGGAGTTCAGCAGTATGGTATTTTTGTACGATTAGATAAAAAGAATGAAGGATTATTACACATATCAGAAATAAATAAAACTAATCCATCAATCAAGTATAAAGTTGGCAAAGAAATAAAAGTAATGATTTTAGATATTGATCCCTTTTCAAATAAGATAAGTTTATCGCAACGAGGTTTATTAACAACTGCGATAAATATCAGAAGAAAAAAGAGACATTTTTGGACTTCAAGAAGTGTAAGAACGGGATTTGAACCGTTAAAGCAAGCCCTACCAGAAGAAATAAAAGCAGGCTTAAAAAAATACAAAAAATATCTTGCATAAGTAAAATTAATCCTGTAATATATTTATTGCTGTCAGGGATGACAGGCAGAGTTAATAAATAAAAAGCTCTTGCATTATTTTATAAGCTCTGTATAATAATAAACTGTTGTTAGAAAGAGAAAGGATAAATTGATCCTTGACACTATTCTAATAGCTGTGCTATAATTATTAAGCTTCATTTTTGAGAAGCA